>JBIQMQ010000252.1:0-3600 GCA_044463185.1 Nakamurella lactea
GTGAACAACGCGGGCATCGGCGGCGAGGCGGCGCCGCTCGGTGACTACAGCCTCGCCGGCTGGGCCAAGGTCATCGACGTGAACCTGAACAGCGTCTTCTACTGCATGCGGGCGCAACTACCGGCGATCGCGGCGGCGGGCGGCGGCGCCATCGTCAACATGGCGTCCGTCTTGGGATCGGTCGGGTTCCCGACGTCGGCGGGTTACGTCACCGCCAAGCACGGCGTCCTGGGCATGACGAAGAACGCGGCGCTGGAATATGCCGCGGCCGGGGTCCGCGTGAACTCGGTGGGGCCGGGCTTCATCAGGACGCCGATGGTGGAGGCCGGGCTCGACGCGGCGACGCTGGACATGCTCGCCGAGAAGCACGCCCTGGGCCGTCTGGGTCGCCCGGAGGAGGTGGCCGCTCTGGTCGCGTTCCTCGTGAGCGATGCGGCGTCATTCGTCACCGGCAGCTACCACCTGGTCGACGGCGGCTACACCGCGGCGTAACCGCCACCAACCGCCTCCTCCGGGGGTGCGGCTGCGTGTGCCGGCCGGCAAGTCTCGGCGCCGGTCGGCGCGCAAGTCGGGGCTGGTGGCGGCGCTGTGAACCGCGGGGGTCATGATGGGGACGCAGCGCCTGCCGGATTCCGCATGCCGGATCCTGCGGGCACCTCCGACCCGAGGGACCTTGATGACCGACTACAGCCTGCGCACGTACGATTCCACGCTCGATCTGCTGCCGAACGCAGACAACCCCACGCCGCTGGTGCGCCTTCAGCGTGTCCCCGCCTTCCGGCACGCACGCGTGTACGCGAAGCTCGAGTGGTACAACCCGTTCGGTTCGGTCAAGGATCGGGTCGCGGCGAACCTGGTGCGCGACGCCGTCGACCGCGGCCAGGAGCTGGAGAACCTCGTCGAACCCACCTCCGGGAATACCGGCCTCGGGCTGGTGATGGTCTCCAACGCGCACCGGTACGGGTTTTCGGCGGTCATGTCCAACGCCGTGCCCCTGGAGAAGCGCAGCGCACTTCGGTTGTTCGGCGCCGACCTCGTCGAGTTGGACGACGACCTGTGCCCCATGCCCGGTCAGCCGGAAGGGGCGATGGAGAAGGCCGCGGAGCTGGCGCAGCGACCCGGCTGGCACGAGCTGAACCAGTACGCGAACCCGGCGAACCCGGACGCCCACTACCGCACCACCGGCCCGGAGATCTGGCGCCAGACACAGGGAGGCGTCACCCATTTCATCGCCTCGCTGGGCACGTGCGGCACCATCACCGGCACCGGCCGGTACCTGAAGGAGCAGAACCCGGACGTCAGGGTGATCGGTGTGCACCCCACCGAGGGCCACGACATCCCCGGGGTGCGGAGCCGCAGGGCGCTGGCCGTCACCGACTTCTTTCGGCCCGACGAGTATGACGCTGTTCTCGAGGTTTCCGACGACGATGCCTACGAGACGTGCCGGCGGCTGTTCGTGGAGGAGAGCCTGACCCCCGGGCCGAGCTCCGGTCTGGCGTTGGCGGGAGCACTGCAGGCCGTGCCCGACGAGCCGGGGGTGATTGCCGTGGTGATCTTCCCGGACCAGGCGTTCAAGTACACCTCGTCGTTCCATCGGCACCTGCCCGACCTGTTCCCGCCCGAGCCGGAGACCGACCTGCTCGCCGTCGTCGACCCGTACTCGGTGCACCTGGAAAATGCCGTGGCGATGGCCAAGAGCGGCCCGGACGTGATCGATGTGGCCGAGGCGAAACGGCGGTTCGACGAGGGAGCGACGCTGCTCGACGTGCGCAACCCGCCGGAATTCGCCCGGGTGAGCATCGCGGGCAGCGTGCAGCTACCCCTGCCGGACCTGTCCAGCGGCAGCCGCACCGGCCTGCCGGAGGACCTCGATACGCCGATCCTGGCGATCTGCGGGTCGGGCGTTCGCTCGCTCTACGCGCAAATGCTGCTCAAGGCCCAGGGCTATACGAACGTGAAGAACGTCGCCGGCGGCATGGGCGCGTGGGTCGAGGCGGGCCTGCCGACCAGCTGACCTGCGCGCTGCACGTGCAGCGGCATTTCGGACATATCACCACGCTGCGGGACGCGCGGAACTACAGGGATCGTCGGTCGAACGACAACATCGCAACGCCCAGGTCCACGTGCAGTGCCGTCGCCTCGGTGCCGCTCGTCCGGCTGAACACCACGCGACCCGTTCCGAGCCCCAGGTCGGACAGGTCGATGCGGAACATATCGGGGTCCTCCGGTTCGTCGGGATGAAGCCGGAATCCGCGCCACAGCGCGGGAACCGGGGTCACCGGCCTCAGCGTCAGCTGGCCGCGCCGCACGGTGACGTCGGCACCGGCGAGGCACCACCGCTGTACATCGCGCGGCGAGCCCCGGAACGAGTACCAGCCGCACAGTCGCGCCCAGAAGTCTGGGCGGTGCGGGACATCGGACCGGACGGCGGGTACCTCCACCTCGAGCAGCTGGGCCAGCGCCGCGGTCACTTCGGTGCCGAGCCAGGCCATCGCTCCGCGCGCACCGTTGGTGAACGCCACGACGCCGACCCCGTCGGCCGGCGCCAGTTGTAGTTGCGAGTCGAACCCGGGCAGCAGCCCATCGTGGCCGACGACGAGATGCCCGCCCACATCGTGGCGGAAGAAGGCGAGCCCGATCCCCGGCATTCGCGGATCGGGACGGTAGTGGGGCGCGAACATGCCGGCGAGCGAGTCCGGCCGCAGGATGCGACCGTGTGGGCCCGCACCGCCCGCCAACAGGGCCGCGGTGTACCGGGCCATGTCGGCGGTCGTCGAGTAGATCGACCCGCCGCCGATCGTCACCACATCCCGGTCCGGAACGGGCCGGGCGCCGTCGCGCCGGAGTGCGTATCCGGTCGCCAGCCGGGCGCTGATGCGGCTCGACCGGACCAGATCGGTGTCGGCCATGCCGAGCGGCGCGAAGATGTGGTCGCGGAAATAGTGTCGAAGCGGCTGGCCCGTCACGTCCTCGACGATCTGGCCGAGTGCCGCGAACCCGTGGTTGCTGTAGGTGTGCGCGGTTCCGGGTTCGGCGACCAGCCGGAGCCGGCCGCCGTAGAACTCGCGGAGTGTCGGCAGCGGCTCGCCGAAGGGCACGGTCTCGCCGAGCACGGGTTGGAAGGCGCGCCACGGATGCGCCAGTTGCGGGAGCCCTGCGGTATGGGTGAGCAGCTGGCGCACCGTCGGTGGGCGATGCCCAGGCTGGGCCGGAATCAGGCGGTAGGCAACCAGGTACTCGTCCACGGGCGCATCGAGGTCGATGAATCCTCGCTCTTGCAATTGCATGATCGCAATGGCCGTGAAGGTCTTGCTGATCGAGCCGATCCGGAACACGGTGGACTCGGAAACCGGTGTGCCCGTGGCGATGTCGGCAACGCCGTGGCCCAGGAAGGACCGAAGCTCACCCTGCTGCACGACGCCCACCGCGAGGCCAACGGCCGGGTGGCGGGCCGCCATCGCGGCCAGGTCGACACCTGCACGATCCCCATGGCCCGCTTGCGAGGGCGTCGCCGGCTGTGCCGGCACCGGAAAGGATGCCATCGGCCCGAACCTCCTCCGCGGCCCGAAGCCGTGTTCCGCTTCAGCGTTTCACCGGGGC
>JBIQMQ010000253.1:0-3583 GCA_044463185.1 Nakamurella lactea
CGCCGAGCGCTGCCGAGTCGGAGCCGATTGACCTCTTGGCATCGGCGCGCGGCTCGATCGTCAAGCGCGTGGCGCCGCTGGTCGCTGCGGCGGTGGTCGTGGTGCTGTGGCGCCTGCTGCGCCGCAAGCATCGCGACTGATGCCCGCCGCGGCGCGTGGCCTCCTCGCGTGCGTTCTCCCCGTGTGCGGCGTCCCGGCTGATGGCCTACTGCGCGGGTGAGACCGACGACATGTGGAAGTCGGCCACCCGGATCGGCGGCATCGCGGTTCGCGTGAAGTAGTCGCTCCACTCCCGGGACAGGCAGCGCTCGGTCCGGCCGATGTCCGCCCCGCGTCGCAACACATCCAGCGGCGACATGTTGAACCGGAAGTTGTTGACGGCCGCCGTCACCTCACCGTTCTCGATCAGAAAGACGCCATCCCGGGTGAGCCCGGTGAGCAGCAGCGTCATCGGGTCCACCTCGCGGATGTACCACAGCGACGTCACCAGCAGACCGCGCCGGACGCCCGCCACGAGATCCGCCGTACTGCGCGTCTCGTCGCCGCCGGCGAGCACCAGGTTGTCCACCCCGGGAGTGAACGCGGATCCGAACTCGGCTGCGGATGCGCGGGTCTGCACCAGGTCGTGCAGCACCCCGTCGCGCACCAGATCGATCCGGCCGACCGGCGCCCCGTCGTCGAAAACGCTTGCCTCGTCGGAGGAATGGACGTTGGCCACGAACGGCGCGCATTCGAGCCCGTGCTCGGCCGGATCCCCGTACAGCGTCAATGCCCGGTCCGTGAGGCGTTCACCGGTCCGGGTGCCGCCCGGCCCGGAGAAGGCCGACCGACCCTCGTGCGCGGGACGCGCCCCCGCGCTCCAGGCGAGGTAGATCATGAAGTCCGCGACCGACGTCGCCGGCAGCACGGTGTCGTAGTGGCCCGGCGCCAGATCGACCCAACGTGCGGCCCAGCCGAGGCGTTCCTGCAGGGCGACATCCATGGCAGCGACGTCGATCTCGGCGAAGTCGGTGGTGGAGGTGCCCAACCACGAGGACTGCGTCATATCCGCGGTCTTCGCGTTGAGCTCGAACGTCCCGGTGGGCTGCACCCAGCGGCGTCGCACCCCGGTCGAGCTGCCCAGGTGGATCGTCGTGAGCTCGTGCCTCGCGAACCCGTAAAGCACGCGATCCCCGGAGCGTGCGGAGTCGAAGGCGCCGGCCAGGCCGGGCAGCACCGGGGCGAACTCGTCGAACGAGGTGCGGGCCGCCGCCACTGCGAAATCCGCGTCGACGGAACCGTTTTCGAACAGCGCCATGCCGTCGCGCGAGGGCCCGCTGGCCGCGGTGACCGCCGCGGCGTCCTGGGCGGCCCGCACCACGGCGGCGACGGACCGGGCGGAGGACGCGTCCGCGGGCGACCCGGTGACCGTGGCCGCCGCATAGCCGCCTGCCGCATGCGCCACGGCGACGACGGCGAACTCGAAGGAGTCCGCCAGGCCATTGGTGGTGACGGTGTTGTTCGCCCAGCGCAGGTTGGCCCGCGAGGTCGATTGCACCACGACCACGCAGCCTGCCGACCGCCCGGATGCCGCCGCGGCTGCCAGTCCCGCCTCGACGATCTGCTCGGGGGTCAGCAGCTCCATGCCGTGCGCACTGTCGATGCTCATGCCGCGCCGCCTTCCGCGTCGACGTCGGAGGTTTCCGCCTCGGCCCTGGTGTTGAGCACCGTGATGCCCCGGAAGCGCGCCGCCGGGCAGCCGTGCGAGACCGGCGCCACCTGTCCCGGCTGACCCTTGCCGCAGTTGAACGCCCCGCCCAGCCGATAGGTCTGCGGCCCGGCCACCGCGTCCATCGCACCCCAGAAGTCGGTGGTGGTGGCCTGGTAGGCGACGTCCTTCACCTGGCCGGCCAGCCGCCCGCCCCGGATTCGGTAGAAGCGCTGCCCGGTGAACTGGAAGTTGTAGCGCTGCATGTCGATGGACCACGACTTGTCGCCGACCACGTACAGGCCGTCGTCGACACCGGCGATCAGGTCCTCGGTCGACCCGCCGTCCGGATCCGGCACCAGCGACACGTTCGCCATCCGTTGGATGGGGATGTTGCCCGCCGAGTCGGCGTAGGCGCAGCCATTGGACCGCGGCAGCCCCAGCCGGTGCGCGAACACGCGGTCGAGTTGGTAGCCGACCAGGACTCCGTCACGGACCAAGTCCCACTGCTGGGCCGCGACGCCGTCGTCGTCGAACCCTACGGTCGCCAGCCCGTGCGGAGCGGTTCGATCGCCGGTCACGTTCATCACCGGCGACCCGTAGCGCAGCGTGCCCAGCTTGTCCGGCGTGGCGAAAGACGTTCCGGCGTAAGCAGCCTCGTAGCCGATGGCCCTGTCGTACTCCGTGGCGTGGCCGATGGATTCGTGGATGGTGAGGAACAAGTTGGTGGGGTCGATGACCAGGTCGTAGCGGCCCGCCTCGATGGAGGGCGCCTTCATCTTCTCGGCCAGGGTCTCCGCGATCACCGGTATCTCGGTGTCGAAGTCCCAGCCGTCGGTCAGATGCTCCCAGCCGCGTCCGGCAGGTGGGGCCAGGGACTTCATGGTCTCGAACGAACCGGAGCCGGCGTCCACGGAGGTGGCCTCCAGCTCGGGCTGCACCCGGACCCGCTGCTGCATGGTCGACGTGCCGGCGGTGTCGGCGTAGTAGGTGTTCTCCTTCACGCTGTAGGCCGAGGCCGACGTGTGCGTGACGCCGTCCGAGCCCAGCAGCCGCTCGGACCGGTCCAACAGCAGGGCGATCCGGTCCGCCGCGGGCACGTCGAACGGATCGATGACGTAGTCGCTCACCCACACGGCGTCCCGGTGGATCGGCTCATCCGCCCGCTCGACCCGCTCCGCGGCCACATCGGCCAGCGCCCGCGCAATGGCCACCGCCTGCCGCGCAGTGGCGGCGGCCTCGTCGGGCGTGGCGATCACCGACGAGGCGAAACCCCATCGGCCGTCGGCGATCACCCGCACGGCGAAGCCGGAACTCACCGACTCCACGGCCGACTGGACCGCCGTATCGCGCACGGCCAGCATCGACGACTGCAGCCGGTGGTAGCGGAAATCGGCGAAGGACGCGCCGGCGGCGCGGGCCGCGGACAGTGCGGCGTCGGCCAGGGACCGCAGCGGCAGCTCCAGGAAGGACGCGTCGACGGGATGTGCCATGACGCCACCCTACGGCCGGTCGGCGCTCCGACCGGTCGGCGCCGCGGACGGGGCACTGGGCCCGTCGCAGCGGCCCGGCGTCATCAGGCACTATGGAAAACTGTTCGCAGACAGCGGCGCGACGGGAAGGCCACGTGGTGATCGAGGTACGCAACCTGACCAAGGTCTACGGGAAGACCCGGGCGGTGGACGATCTGACGTTCACGGTGCGTCCCGGCATCGTCACCGGCTTCCTCGGGCCGAACGGCGCCGGCAAGTCGACCACGATGCGTGTGATGCTGGGCCTGGACAATCCGACGTCCGGTACGGCGACGATCGCAGGCCGGCCGTACCGGGACATCCCGAACCCGCTGACCCGGGTCGGCGCGCTGCTGGACGCGAACTGGGTGCACCCCAATCGATC
>JBIQMQ010000254.1:0-3550 GCA_044463185.1 Nakamurella lactea
ACCCCGCCCGCGATCACGGTGGTGACGGTGCCCGGGCCGAGCACCCCCGGGGCAGAGCCCGTGAGAACGGGCTCCGCCGAGGGCGGCGTCATACCCGATCCCACCGGCCTTCTCGGAGCGGCGGATCCGAGCCGCTCTACCGACCTTTCTGAAAACGTGGCGCCCACGACGGCGACCGGTGACGTGGCAACGTCGGGCGGAGGCGCGACAATGCCGAGCGCGCAATCGATGTCGTCCCGTACCCCGGTGCCGCCGCGCAACCCTAGCGCCTCGTCGTCGCCGCCTTCGAGCGCGGTGTCGTCGGCCGAATCTACGACCGTCGCCGTCGATCTTTCCGCCTGTGCGGGCTGCCAGGTGATCGGTGTCGCCACCGAGGTCCAGCCGGGACTCGCGGCGTCGCTGGCCACCGCGCCCCAAGGCGCCGTTCTGCTGGCCACCCGGGTGGATGGCACCGTCGCAGGCGTGTCCAACGTGCCGTACGGCGTGTCGTTCCCGGCGCCGGCGGGCGGCGTCCTGCCCTGCGACCGATCGGGCCGGTGCTTCGTCCAGGCGGTGCAATCCGGTGGCACCGGCGTCATCTCGGTATTCCAGCTGGCGGCGACTGGTGGATGGCGCGACGTCACCGCCTCCGGCGGCTTCGCCTCCGCGACGACCGCCGCCCTGGTCGCGGACGTCGACGGTGACGGCGTGCTCGATATCGCGGTCCAGGCCGACGCCGGGGGAGCGCTGCGCTGGGTCGTCTACCACTGGGCCGGGGACCGGTTCGCCGTGCTCGGCTGCGTGGCCGCGTCGCAGGGGGAGCCAGACGACGCGGACGTGTCGCTGAGCGGGTGCTCCTAACCCCGACCGTCGCGGCGCGCTTTGGCGCTTTGCCTGCGGCGCCCCCCGCCGGGTACGCTAGCCGGGCGGCGCGCGACGCGGATCGTGTCGTGCGACGTGAGGGAAGCGTGCCAGAGCGGCCGAATGGGACACACTGCTAATGTGTTGTGCTCTTACCGGGCACCGAGGGTTCAAATCCCTCCGCTTCCGCCGTGTGATGTCTCGAGACGGTGATGTCTCGAGACGCGATGCCTGCCCGGTGCGTCGAAGCGGCTGGCCGCCAGCAGGCTGACCGTCAGGCCGGCAGCGGCCATGACGCCCTCCAGCCAGTACCACCCGATCAGGCCGAACTCCACCACTTCGAAGGCCACCAAACCGAAACCTGCCGTGATGGACAAGGTCGTCGCGACCCGCCAGCGGCGCAGTTCGGCGATGGCCGCGGTGATCCACCCGCCGCCGACGAACGTCGCCAGCAGGATCCCGGGAATGCGCCAGTCGTCGAACGCGGTACGAGCGATCAGCGCGGTATCGATCCCCAGTAGGGCGCCGTCGGGCCGTAGTGCCAGCAGCACGCCGCCCGCGAGACCGGTCGCGCCGACGACTGCCTCGGTGATCCCGATCGTCCGCCTGAACCTGTGCTGCCCCGTCAGCTGGAGCTGCATGCCGGACCCGGCGGAGGAGGCCCGGCGAATCGACAGTGCACCCATGCCACCAGCATCGCGACCGACCAATCCGCGCGACAGGGTCCACCGGTCCGCCGAACAGGGACGTTGGTCCGCTGTCTCGATCCGGAATCGGCATGTCGATGCCGGCGGGCCTACCCGCCGTGCCGGCGTGGGCATCGTGGTCCGGTTGGGACCTGTATACTCATCGGGTGCCGTTTCGGCGACACTGTGCGCCCGTAGCTCAACGGATAGAGCATCTGACTACGGATCAGAAGGTTGGGAGTTCGAATCTCTCCGGGCGCACCAGGCTGTTCACGGCGCAGCCATTTCGGAGACCATGGGGCGGTAGCGCTCCGAGGCCGATGATCGGGAATCGGCTGATGGCAATCCTCTGCGGCGTCGGCACATGGCGCTGCATACCTTCTCGAAGGCTCGCGGTCACACTCTGTGTATTGGGCGCATCGAACTTAGAACGATTCCGGCAGCCGCTTTCTCGTCTTTGATCCAGGGTCGCACGGCGCGGAATCAGATTCCTCTTCCTTCGAAAGGTTTGCAGACATGGCACACGCGAATTCAGGGATCGTCGTCGTCGGAAGCGTCAATATGGACGTCCTTGCCGTCGTCGAATCGCTGCCGCGCCCCGGCGAGACCGTATTGGGGCGATCCCTGACGCGCAGCCCCGGCGGCAAGGGGGCAATCAGGCAGTCGCCGCGGCGAAGGCCGGTGCGGAGGTTCGGCTCGTGGCCTGCGTCGGCGAGGACGCGGCCGGCGACGACATCGAAGCGGCCCTGCGGAACGCCGGGATCGACACCGCCCGTCTGCGGCGAGTGGACGCCCCGACGGGGACCGCGCTGGTGACGGTCGATGCGCACGCGGAGAACTCCATCGTCGTCGTCCCGGGGGCCAATTCCGAGTTGACGATGCTCTCTGACGAGGACAAGACCGCCATTCGGTCGGCGGCGCTCGTGGTCGCGCAATTGGAAATTCCGATGCGGGCTGTTGCGGAGGCGGCTCAAACCTCCCGTGCGGCCAACGTTCCGTTCCTGCTCAATCCGTCTCCGGTCGACGCGCTTCCCGCGTCGGTCGTCGCAGCGACCGACGTGATGGTGGTCAACGAGGGCGAAGCGGCCGCCCTCGGACCGTCCGTGCTGGACGCCGTGCCGCATGTCGTCGTGACCCTCGGGGCGAAAGGCGCCGAATATCGGGGCCCCGACGGCGACTGGGCGCGTATCCCCGCTCCGAGCGTGGCGGCGATCGACACCACCGGCGCCGGTGACGTCTTTGCCGGCGCACTGGCGTCGGCGTGGGTCAGGGGAGTCCGCCCGCTGGAGGCCGTCCGAGTCGCGTGCGCTGCCAGCGCGTTGGCGACGCTGACCCGCGGAGCAGCTCAATCCGCGCCGACCGCGGCGAGCATCGAGGCCCTATTGGCACGGCACGATTGGTCGACCAAATCTGCCGACTCACTGCACGGGGGATCGACCGTCGACTAGCACACGGATACGTCGAGATCTGCCGACTCGCCGCATTGCGGATCACCCGTAGGCGAGTTCGCGCGGCCACGGACGGTCCCTGTCGCGCCCAGCGAAGGGCCTCGGGCGGGGCCCGTGCCTTCCGCTGCTATTTGTCCAGGTCAACAGGCCTGGCAGCTCTGCGCTGCTGCTGCTTCCGAGCGACGTGTTCGATGACCTGGTTCCAGCCCTCGTAGCGCTCGCCAGCGTGCTGATGGCCGTGGGCAAAAAACTACGGCAGCGCAGCGACGCTCGGCGTGCTGGACCGGCTCGTACCCACAGGCCCGCTCTCTACCTGATCCTGTTCGCCTCCGGCGCCTACGGAGGGTATTTCGGTGGAGCGCTCGGAATCATTCTCATATCGGTGATGTCGGTGCTCATGGACGGCACGCTGGCTCGACTCAACGCGCTCAAGGGAGTGCAGTCGCTCGCCGTCGCGACCGTGGGCCTGGTCATCTTCACCGTGGGCGCGCCGGTTCATTGGAGTTCGGTGGCGTTGATGGCGCCCGGGACGTTGGTCGGCGGAGTGCTCGGGGCCCGGTGGGCGCGCCGGTTGCG
>JBIQMQ010000255.1:0-3498 GCA_044463185.1 Nakamurella lactea
CACCTCAGATTTTGGTTCTGATTGTCCAGGTTCGAGTCCTGGCGGCGGAGCGGGGCGGCCAGGTGCGCGGTCAGGACGGTTCGTGGGTGCGGGATCACCGCGGCCCGGGCGACCTACGGCGGCGCCGGCGGCAAGGGTGCGTACGTCCGCGACGCATCGCTTATCGGGAACCGTGAGGCTCTCGGAGGGCGGCGTCCAGCAGCGAGAATGTCAGGGGATCGTGACGGCGAGCGAGCAGCCTTCCTTCGCTGGAACCGCAGCAGCGGACAGCGCCTCTCCCACAGGAACGGCACCCGTCGCGGCGGTGATCGTGCTGGCAGCGGGCCAGGGCACCCGCATGCGGTCGAGCCTGCCGAAGGTGATGCACGAGATCGCCGGTAAGCCGCTGCTGTGGCATGCGTTGCGTGCCGCCGGCGAGGTCGATCCGGCCCGGCTGGTGGCGGTGATCGGCCACGGCCGGAAACTGGTGCAGGAGTACTTGACCGGCGCGGCGGACCTCGCCGGGTTGCCGATCTCCACCGCGATCCAGGACGAACAGAAGGGCACCGGGCACGCCGTCCAATGCGCCCTGGCGGTCACCGGCGCGCTCGCCGGCACGGTGATCGTGAGCTACGGCGACGTGCCGCTGCTGCGCGGCGAGACGCTGCGGGCCCTGGCGGCCGAGCACCAGCGGGCCGGCAACGCGGTCACCGTGCTCACCGCTGTCGTGCCCGACGCGACCGGCTACGGCAGGATCACGCGCACGTCCGGCGGCGCCGTCACCGGAATCGTGGAGCACCGCGACGCGGATGCCTCAACGCGGCAGATCCGCGAGATCAACACCGGCGTCTATGCCTTCGACGGCGCTCTGCTGGGCGAGCTGATCGGCCGGCTGCGCACCGACAACGCCCAGGGCGAGCTCTATCTCACCGATGTGGTGCACCTGGCGGTCGCGGCGGGCCGGCCGGTGGGCGCCGTGGTGGCCGAGGATGCCGCGGAAACCGAAGGGGTCAACGACCGGGTGCAGCTGGCCCAGATGGCGTCCCGGCTGCGCGCCGAGCTGGTGCGGCGAGCGCAGCTTTCCGGTGTGACGATCCTCGACCCGGCGACCACTTACCTGCACGCGGACGTCGCCATCGGCGCGGACAGCGTCATCCTTCCCGGCACGCACATCGAGGCGGGCACCGTGATCGGCGCCGGCTGCACGATCGGCCCGGACACCACGCTCATCGACTGCCGCGTGGACGACGGCGCTTCGGTGGCGCGCTCGCACTGCCACGGTGCGCACATCGGACCCGGAGCCCAGGTCGGCCCGTTCACCCACCTGCGGCCGGGCGCGGACCTGCGCGAAAACGCCGTGGTCGGGGCGTTCGTCGAGGTGAAGAAGGCCGTGATCGGGCCGGGCGCCAAGGCGCACCACCTGGCCTACCTGGGCGACGCGACGGTCGGCGCGGGCGCCAACATCGGCGCCGGCGTGATCACCGCGAACTACGACGGCGTGCACAAGTCGGCGACCCTGATCGGCGAGCAGTCGTTCGTCGGCAGCAACTCCACGCTGGTGGCCCCGGTGACCGTGGCCGACGGCGCCTACGTCGCGGCGGGATCCGTGATCACCGACGACGTGGCCGCCGGCGACATGGCCGTCGCGCGCGGACACCAGCACAACTCGGTCGGATGGGTGCTGCGCCGCCGCAGCGGCACCCCGTCCGCCGCCGCGGCCGAGGCTGCGAACCGAGCCGGCGCGGCCGGCAGCGCGAACCTGACGTCGCCTCCCGCCGACTCTGAGGCGACGCCATCTCCAGCCGACCATCAGAAGGGACACCCCGCGCCGTGAGTTCACTGCTCGCCACCAACCGCAAGAGCCTGATGTTGTTCTCCGGGAGGGGCTTGCCCGAGCTGGCCGACGAGGTCGCCGGCCACTTGGGGATCACCGTCACGCCGGAGGACATCTACGAGTTCGCGAACGGCGAGATCTTCGTGCGCTACAAGGAATCCGCCCGCGGCTCCGACGCGTTCGTGATCCAGTCCTGCGGCGAGGGCATCAACACCTGGGTGATGGAGACGCTGATCATGATCGACGCGCTCAAGCGCGCGTCGGCCAAGCGGATCACTGTGGTGCTGCCGTTCTACCCGTACGCCCGGCAGGACAAGAAGCATCGCGGCCGCGAGCCGATCTCGGCCCGGCTGATGGCGGATCTGCTCAAGACCGCCGGCGCGCACCGGCTGATGTGCGTCGATCTGCACACCGACCAGATCCAGGGCTTCTTCGACGGCCCGGTGGACCACTTGATGGCCGCGCCGCTGCTCACCGAGTACATCCTGCGGCAGTACGGCGGCGATCCGCTCACCGTGGTCTCCCCCGATTCCGGCCGGGTGCGCACCGCGGAGCGCTGGGCGGACCGACTCGGCGGCACCCCCCTGGCGTTCATCCACAAGACGCGCGACCCGCTCAAGCCCAACCAGGTGGTCGCCAACCGTGTGGTCGGCGAGGTGGACGGCCGGACCTGCATCATCGTCGACGACATGATCGACACCGGCGGCACGATCGCCTCGGCGGCCCGCGAGGTGCTGGCGGCCGGTGCGGCGAAGGTGATCGTGGCGGCCACGCACGGGGTGCTGTCCGACCCGGCGGCGGAGCGGCTGTCCAACTGTGGGCTGACCGAGGTGGTGCTGACCAACACGCTGCCGATTCCGGAGAACCACCGCTTCCCGAAGCTCACGGTGCTGTCCATCGCGCCGCTGCTGGCCAAGGCCATCCACGAGGTCTTCGAGGACGGCTCCGTGACCAGCCTGTTCGAATCGTGAGCGCACCGCGAGTGACGAGGCTGCACGACCCGGCGGTGATCACCTTCGCGTCGGACAACTACGCCGGCGTGCACCCCGAGGTGCTGGCGGCGATCGCCGAGGCCAACGGCGGCCACCAGATCGCGTACGGCGGCGACGTCTACACCGAGCAACTGCAGTCCGTCATCCGCGGGCACTTCGGCGACGCCGCCCGGATCTACCCGGTGTTCAACGGAACAGGCGCGAATGTGGTGGCGCTGCAGGCGATCTCGCCGATCTGGGGCGGCGTGGTGTGTCCGGAGACGGCGCACATCGTGACCGACGAGGGCGGCGCCCCAGAGCGCATGGCCGGCCTCAAGCTGATGACGGTGCCCACCGACGACGGCAAGCTCACCGTCGAGCTGATCGACCGGCAGGCGTGGGGCTACGGCGACGAGCATCGGGCGCAGCCGCTCGCGCTGTCGATCAGCAACTCGACGGAGTTCGGCACCGCCTACTCCCCCGTCGAGCTGGCGGAGCTGTGCGCGCACGCGCATTCCCTGGGCATGACGGTGCACCTGGACGGGTCGCGCATCGCGAACGCAGCGGCACACTTCGACGTGCCGCTGCGGGCACTGACCACCGACGCCGGAGTCGACGTGCTGTCGCTCGGCGGCACCAAGAACGGCCTGCTCTACGGCGACGCCGTCGTGGTGCTGAACCCGGACGCGGCCCCCGGCATGGACTTCGTGCGCA
>JBIQMQ010000256.1:0-3447 GCA_044463185.1 Nakamurella lactea
GCGACACCAGCCGGCCGCGGATGTCCGGCGCGTGGAGCCTCGCCTCATCGGCCGACGCGTCGTCCGGCTCGACCTGGGACCGGCGCTCCGCCTCGACCCGCCGGAGGTAGCTGTCGACCTCGGCCCTGACCTGCTTTTTCGACCAACCCAGTACCGGCGCCATCAGGTCGGCGACGCGCTGCACCGTCTCCACGCCCCGATGTGCGTATTCGATGGAGATCCGGGTCCGGCGGGCCAACACGTCCTCGACGTGCAGGGCGCCCTCGTGGGTGGCCGCGTACAGCGCCTCGACCTGGAGGTAGTCCGGCGCGCCGGGCAACGGGGTCAGCAGCGACCGGTCGGCGTCCGCCAGAGCCAGCAGCTCGTGGATGGTGCTGCCGTAGCGGCCCAGCAGGTGCTTGATCCGGTACGGGTGCACCCCGCTCGACTCGGCGATCTGGTCCGTCTGATTCTTGAGCGCGTGGTAGCCGTCGGCGCCGAGCAGCGGCACCTGCGCGGTGCACGACGGGTTGACCCTGCCACGAAGCTCCTCGGCTGCGAGATCGACGGCGTCGGCGGCCATCACCCGGTACGTGGTGTACTTGCCGCCGGCGATCGCGATCAGGCCGGGCGCCACCCGCGCGACGGCGTGTTCGCGCGACAGTTTCGACGTGGACTCGCTCTCCCCCGCCAGCAGCGGCCGCAGCCCGGCGTACACGCCCTCGATGTCGTCCCGGGTGACGGGGGTGGCCAGCACCGAGTTGAGGTGCGAGAGCAGGTAGTCGATGTCCGCGGCGGTGGCGGCCGGGTGCGCGAGATCGAGGTGCCAATCCGTATCGGTGGTGCCGATGATCCAGTGCGCCTTCCACGGGATCACGAACAACACGCTGGTGCTGGTGCGCAGGATCAGGCCCGTCTCGCTGGGAATCCGGTCGCGCGGCACCACCAGGTGCACACCCTTGGAAGCGCGCACCCGGAAACGGCCGCGGCTGCCGGACAGGTGCTGCAGCTCGTCGGTCCACACACCGGTCGCGTTGATCACGACGCCCGCGCCGGCCGTCGACTCGGCACCGGTCTCCACGTCCCGCAGGCGCACCCCGGTGACCCGGTCGGATTCCCGTTCGAACCCGATCACCTGCGTGGAGGGCTGGATGGCGGCGCCGTAGGCGGCGGCGGTGCGCGCCACGGTCAACGTGTGCCGGGCGTCGTCGACCAGCCCGTCGAAGTAGCGGACACCGCCGATGAGCGCGTCCTTGCGCAGCGCCGGGCACAGTCGCAACGCCCCGGCGCGGGTGAGCTGCCGGTGCCGGGGCACCGAGCGGGCGCCGCCCAGCCGGTCGTAGAGCTGCAGCCCGACCTCGACATAGGGCCGTTCGATGAACCGGGTGGTGAGCGGGTAGAGGAACGGGATCGGCCGGGCCAGGTGGGGGCACAGCGTGGTGAGCATCAACTCGCGCTCGGCGAGCGCCTCGCGCACCAGGCCGAACTCCATCATCTCCAGGTAGCGCAGCCCGCCGTGGAACATCTTCGACGAGCGTGACGACGTGCCCGAGGCGATGTCGCGCGCCTCGACGAGCGCAACCGAGAGCCCGCGGGTGACGGCGTCCAGGGCGACGCCGGTCCCGACGACCCCGCCGCCGATGACCACCACGTCGAAGGTGCCGCCGTCCAGCTTGGCGGCGTTCGCCGCCCGCTCCTGCGGTCCGAGCCTCGATGCTTTCGCCCGGTTTGCCACCACGGTCGATCCGCCTTCCACACACGCTCGCGCGCGGCTCCGCGCGGGCTGTCCGTGCTCACGCTACCGTCCAGGGACGGGGTTCCGCGGGTCCCCGGGAGGTCACGGAGGAGCGAGGATGACGGCACACCTTGTCGCTGCGGTCGACCAAGGAACCACCTCGACCCGGTGCATCCTGGTCGATCGCGGCGGCCGGATCGTGGGCAGCGCGCAGCACGAGCATCGGCAGTTCTTCCCGCGACCGGGATGGGTGGAGCACGACCCGGCCGAGATCGTCCGTCGCACCCGGCAGGTGCTCTGGGGGGCGCTGGACGCCGCGGGGGCCACGCCCGCGAGCCTGGTAGCGATCGGCATCGCGAACCAGCGCGAGACCACGGTGGTGTGGGACCGCGGCACGGGCGAGGCGATCCACCCGGCGATCGTCTGGCAGGACACCCGCACCGATGCGCTGTGCCGGGAGCTGGGTGAGCGGGGGGGGCGGCGCCGACCGGTACCGCGACCGGGTCGGGCTGCCGCTCGCCTCCTATTTCGCCGGTCCGAAGATCGCCTGGATCCTCGACCATGTACCCGGCGCGCGCGCCCGGGCCGAGGCGGGGGAACTCGCCGCGGGCACCGTCGATTCGTACCTGGCCTGGCAGTTGGGCGGCGGTGTGCACGTCACCGACGTCAGTAACGCGTCGCGCACCATGCTGATGGACCTGCGGACGGCCGCGTGGGACGTCGACATCTGCGCCGAGATGGGGGTGCCGCCGGCCGTCCTGCCCGATATCCGGTCCAGCTCGGAGGTGGTGGCGAGCCTCGCCGGATTCCCCGGCGCGGCCGACGTCCCGATTGCCGCGCTTGTGGGCGACCAGCAGGCGGCAATGTTCGGCCAGGCGTGTCTGCACCCGGGCGACACCAAGAGCACCTACGGCACCGGCAACTTCCTGCTGATGAACACGGGCACTCAGCCGGTACGCAGCAAGCACGGCCTCATCACCACGGTCTGCTACCGGATCGGCGCCGGACCGCTGGTGTACGCGCTGGAGGGGTCGATCGCGGTGACCGGGTCGCTGATCCAGTGGCTGCGGGACAACCTCGGGATCCTGACGTCGAGCAGCGAGATCGAGGAGCTCGCCACGAGTGTCGCCGACAACGGCGGTGCCTACATCGTCCCGGCCTTCTCCGGGTTGTTCGCCCCGTACTGGCGTTCCGACGCGCGCGGCGTGATCGTCGGCCTCACCCGGTTCGTCACCAAGGCGCACCTGGCCCGGGCCGCGCTGGAAGCCACCGCCTTCCAGACCCTCGACGTGGCCGAGGCCATGGTCGCCGACGCCGGGCAGCCGCTGCCGATGCTCAAGGTGGACGGGGGCATGACGGCGAACGCCACGCTGATGCAGTTCCAGGCCGACATCCTGGGGGTGCCGGTGGTGCGGCCGGCGATCACCGAGACCACCGCGTTGGGCGCCGCCTACGCCGCCGGCCTCGCCGTGGGGTTCTTCGCGTCGACCGACGAGATCACCGCGCTGTGGGCCGAGGACACCCGGTTCGAGCCGGCCATGGCCGACGGCGACCGGCGTCGCCTCATCGATACCTGGCACAAGGCAGTGGCCCGCACGTTCGACTGGGCCTGACCGGCTGCGGCTTCATACCGGTCGGCAGGCACCACGGCACGCGAGCACCGGACGCAGGTGCGCCTAGCCCAGGTCGTCGGCCGACATCAACTGCCGGCCGAGTTCGGTGATGGACCCGGA
>JBIQMQ010000257.1:0-3430 GCA_044463185.1 Nakamurella lactea
CCGCTCCCACCACGGTCGCCCCGGACTCCGTGCAGGCGGCCGAGGCGCCGGTGGGTAGCGATCAGGTCGTGGTGTTCTCCGGCTTCACGCCCGGCGAGGTGGTCGACTCGGTGCTGTACTCCGATCCGATCCCGCTGCCGCCGGTGCAGGCCGACCCGACCGGCACGGTCACCCTCGCGTTCGTCGTCCCCGAGGAACTGTCGCCGGGCACCCACCTGGTGCAGGCGACCGGCCGCCAGTCGGCGCGAGTCGGTGTCGCGCAGTTCGAGGTGGTAGCGGCGGAGGCGCCGACGGACGCCACGACCAGCGGCGCCACTGCGACCACCGAGACGGCGGCCCCGACGGACACCGTCGAACCCGAGATCGTCGCGCCGCCGCCGACCACCGCGTCGGGCAACGAAACCGTCGCCACATCGCCGACCACCGCGGATGCCGCGGCGACGACCGCTGCGTCGTCGGAGGCGGCCGGCGCGCCGCTCACCTCGGACTCCGCGGGAGCGTCACGGCTGCTGTGGCTCTGGGTGGTGCTGGGCGCGCTGATCGTGATCGGCGGCGCCGCGGCGGTCGTCGTCATGCTGCGGCGCCGGAGAGACGACGACCTCGGCTACGGCGATCTGCCCCCGGCGCTCCCGGTCGACGAGGTGGTGGAGGCGCCGTCCTGGCAGGCGGTGGCCGAGTCCGGGTCCGCGGAGGCGTGGCAGCCCGGCGGGCCCGCTCACCCGGGCGACGACCGGGCCGCACCGGGCGTGCACTCGCCGGGCGACGACGGACCGGCCACCGAGCAGTGGTCGCCGCCGTTCGGCCCCGCTCCCGATGCCGGCGACTCCGGACCCGCCACCGAGCAGTGGTCGCCGCTGTTCGACCACGCCGCCGACGGCGGTGATGCCGCCCCCGGTCGCGGTGATCTCCGCGATGGCAGCGATACCGCCGGCGCCGGCGCCGATGCCGGTCCGGCGACCGAGCAGTGGCAGCCGGCGTTCACCGACGACGACCCGCCGCCCGCCGCCGGACGTCATCGCTCTGAGTAATCAATTTCGCGGGTGACGGCCCGCGGGCCGGGACGCGACCGATGCGGGGACTGCGTCATGCACGCAATCGTTCTCGTTGCTGGTGACAGCGCCGCGGCCAGCGGACGTGATTTTCGCGGCAACTTTGACCGAATCCTCGGATCCCGCCGCTACCTGCCGTTTATGGTAAGGGACGGAGGGAATCGGGATGACTCAGCGTGACCGATCGGGCGGCGTGCGGCTGTCGCCCGCTGGCGTCGTCGTCCTGTTCGCGCTGAACTTCGTGCCGCTGGTCGCGCTGCTGCCGGCGGCCGTCACCTGGTCCGGCGGCGCCCTGCACAGCTCCACACTGCTGCCGGTCGTGGTGCTGCCCACCGTCGTGCTCGCCACCTACGCCGCCCCGGCCGTGCATCGGGCCCAACTCGCGGTGGCCGTGGCCATGTGCGCCGTCACCATCGTGATCGACGCGCGCGCCACATCGGTGCTGGTCGCAGGTGCCATCTCCACGATCGGCACCTTGGTGTTCACCGTGGTGCTGATCTCCCGGTCCCGCAGCCTCCTGCGCAGGCTGTGGGGCGATCTGCGCCTCGCCGGGCTCACCGACCCGCTGACCGGCGCCTTGAACCGGCGCGGCGCCGTCGCCGAACTGCACACCGTGGTGGATGCCGCGGCCGCCGCCGGACAGCCGGTCGGGGTGGCCACGATCGACCTCGATCACTTCAAACGGGTCAACGACGACTTCGGCCACGCCGCCGGGGACGAGCTACTGCGGGAGGTGTGCGACACGGCCCGGGAGGTGGTCGGCACGGCGGGGCTCGTGGTGCGGTCCGGCGGCGAGGAGCTGTTGTTGCTCACGGTCGGCGATCCTGCGCCGGCCGCCGAAGAGCTGCGGAAACGCCTGGCGGCGTTCCCGCGCGAGCCGCGCGTCACCCTGAGCGCCGGCGTGGTTCGGGCGGCGCCCGCCGTCATGCGCGACACCGACGACCTGTGGGCGGCCGTCGGCCTCGCCGACATGGCGCTGTACCAGGCAAAGGCCGCCGGCCGGGACCGCGTCGTCGACGGCGGCGACTTCTTCGGCGCCGACACCGACGACCTGCTCGGCGACGACGACCCGGCGACGCACATCACCGAAATGCACGGCATCCCCGTGCGCCGCAGCGGCGCGGCGGCCGTGCAGCGCCTGTTCGAAGGCTTTGGCCCGACCGGTGCGTCGGCCCCGCTGCGCGCCGTGGAGCGGGCGAAGAACCGCCGCATCGACAGCTCCACCCACGTGCTCTACCAGATGATCATCGGATGGATCATGGTCGTCGGCATGGTCACCACCATTCAGCAGATGGTGGCTGGCTCCATCTCCGCGGTGCAGGGATGGGTCATCCTGCCCGTCGGCTGGCTGCTCGGCGGAACCGTGATCGTCGTAATGCGGAAGCTGACGACATCGTGGGCGCTGACGCCGGTGTTCGCCGGCGGCAGCCTGTTCGAACTCGCCGTGGTGTACGGGGTAGGTGCCGAATCCCGGCCTGCCGTGCTCATGGTGTCGCTTCTGGTCGGGCTACTGCTGGTGTTGCACTGGCCGCGCTGGCCGGTCGCCGTGCAGATGGCCGTGACGGCGGCCGCCTGCTTCGGCGCGGCGCTGGCGCCTGGTCGACCGGCCCGCGTCGTCGGCGCGATCGCGGCGATCACCGCGGTCAGCCTGCTTCTCGCGCTGGCGATGGTGGCCTCGCAGCGACGTCGCGAGGAGGACGCCGAGGAGGAGCTGCGCTGGCGGGCACTGACCGACCCGCTCACCGGGCTCGGCAATCGCCGCGCGCTGCAGCATGCGGCGAGCCTGTGGCCATCCGGCTACGTGGCCATGATCGACGTCGATTCGTTCAAGGCGCTCAACGACCGCTACGGGCACGGCCGGGGGGACGCCGTGCTGCGCGCACTGGCGCTCGACCTGCACGACGTCGCCAGCGGTGCGGACCCGGACGCCCGCGTGTTCCGCATCGGCGGCGACGAGTTCGCCGTGGCCGGGCCCGGCACCGTACCCCCGGATCTCGCCGCGCGGATCGAGGTCGGCCTGCGCGTGCTGCCGGTCACGGTGTCCACCGGGATCGCCGAGTGGGGCCGCGACGCCGGCGACGACAGTGTGGGCGCCCGCGGACTCTGGGAGGCGCTCGCCGCGGCCGACACCCAGATGTTCGGTCGCAAGCGGGCCCGCCAGACGTAACGGCGGGGCTCAGCGGCGATGCCCTGCTGCGCGAGCGATGGGTGCGGCTGAGCGATGGATGCGGCTGCGCGATGGATGCGGCTGCGCGAGCGGTGGACCGCGTCCGCGCCAGCCGAAATGCTCGAGTCCTACGGGTGCGTCATGGACAGCACGTCGAGTGCCGCGTCGAGCTGCTCGGCGGTGAGCTTGCCGGCCTCCACGTAGCCGCGCTCCA
>JBIQMQ010000258.1:0-3415 GCA_044463185.1 Nakamurella lactea
ATACGCGCCGCCAGTGCTGGCCGCCGGTCGTCAGCGCGGTGCACGTATGGAAGCAGTCACCTCCATGTTCGGGAAATACGTCGCGGTTCTGAAGATCCCCGGCGCACTGCGGTTCTCGGTCGCGGGCTTCATGGGCCGTGCGCAGATGTCCATGATCGGCCTCGGCGCGGTGCTCCTGTTGCAGGCGGAACGCGGCTCCTACGCGATCGCCGGAACCGTGTCGGCGATCTACGCCCTGTCCATGGCGGTGATCAGCCCGCAGGCCTCCCGGTTGGTCGACATCTTCGGGCAGCGCAGAATCCTGCGCATCCAACTCGCCCTGCACGTGCCGCTGATGTCGGTGCTCATCGTGCTCGCCATGACGGACGTGCCGAACTGGGTGCTGTACGTGCTCGCGTTCTTCACCGGCGGGGTGCAGCCGAACATCGGCGCCCTGGTCCGTGCCCGCTGGTCGGCGAAGCTCACCGGCTCCGGCAGCCTGCGCACCGCGTTCGCGTGGGAGTCGATGCTCGACGAAGTGATCTTCGTGGCCGGGCCGCCGCTGGCCACCTTCCTGGTGATCGCGGTGTTCCCCAGCGCGGCCATGATCGTCGCCACCGCCATCCTCGCCGTCGGCACCTGGTGGTTCTCGTCGCTGCGCGACTCCGAGCCGAAACCGGTCGGCCGGGTGCCGAACCAGGCGCGGCAACGGCCGGCGATCGCGCTGCCCGGTGTCGCGGCCGTGGCGCTCAGCTATGTGTTCGTCGGCGGCATCTTCGGCTCGTTCGAGGTCACCACGGTGGCGTTCTCCGACCAGCACGGCCACAAGGGCATCGCCGGGCTGCTGCTGGCCGTCAACTCGGTCGGGTCGCTGGCCGGCGGCCTCGTGTTCGGTGCGCTGACGCTGCGCGCGTCCATGGTGAAGCAGTTCCTGGCGATGCTAGCGTTGCTCGCGCTGGTGGTGCTGCCGCTGCCGATGCTCACCTCGATCCCGCTGCTCGCCGTCGGCGCGCTGATCGCCGGCGTGGCCGTGGCGCCGGTGCTGATCTCCGGAATCGCCCTGGTGGAGCGGATCGTGCCCGCCGCGCGGCTGACGGAATCCATGTCGTGGCCCACGGCGGGACTGGCGGTGGGACTGGCCATCTCGTCACCGATCGCCGGGTTCATCGTGGACGGCAATCCCGCCTCGACCGCCTACTGGGTGACCGCCGCCTGCGCGATCGCCGCGGCCATCACGGGCATGACGCAGATCGGCCCGCTGCGGCGGGCGAATCGGGCGGCGTCGGAGCGGATCGCCGCCGGCGCGCAGGTCGCGCCGGAGGCAAAGCCCGCCGCGTAGGTCATCCGTTCGGTGCGTGCCGGGGGATCCAGCGACCCAGAGCGGCCGCGGCCAGCACCGCCACGCCGCCCATGGCCAGAACGCCCACACCCAACGATGCCGCCGCGGCGATGCCCGCGAGCAGGAACGGCCCCGCGCTGGTGCCGGTATCGGAGATCACCCGCCAGACTCCGAAGAACACCGGCCGCTGACCCGGCGGGGCCAGGTCCGCGCCCAGCGTCATGACGATGCCGGAGCCCATGCCGTTGCCGAGCCCGGCGAGCAGCGCCACCAGCGTGAGGGTGAGCGCCGACGCGGTGAGCGGAAGCAGCAACAGCGCCGCCGCCAGCCCGAGCATCGACGTCACGGCGACCAGGGCGCGGCCGCGCAGGTCCATCAGCCGGCCCGCCGGGTAGAAGAGCAGCGTGTCCACCGCGCCGGACGCGCCGTAGATCAGTGAGATCGTCGCGGGTGCCAGCGCCAGGTGTTCGCCCCACAGCGGCAGCACCACCTGCCGGGAGGCGCGCACGATGCTCACCATCATCACGCCGAGGCCCACGGTGAGGAACACACGCCGCTGCGCGCGCAGCAGGTGCCGGTAGGTGGCGTGGTGCCCGGGCGTAACGGCGCCCGTTCGATCCGTGCGCTTGGTGACGGCGGCCAGCGTCACGGTCGCCGCGACCGCCGCGACGACGCCGATCCCGTACGCACCCGGCGTGCCGAACAGGTGCAGCGCGCCGGCGCCCAGGAACGGCCCGACGAACAGGCCGACCCGTTGCAGCCCGCCCAGTGTCGACATGGCCCGTGCCCGAAGGTGGAACGGCACCAACTCCGCGACGAACGTGAGCCTGGCCAGCATCCACACCGCGTTGCCCATGCCGATCACAAAGATCGCGACGGCGAACATCACCAGCGACTGCGCCAGCATGGCGACGAGAAGCGCTGCCGCGCACAGGATTCCGGCGCCGATCATGACCGATCGTTCCCCGAACCGCGCGGTGAGCGATCCGGCCGGCGGGTCGGCGAGAAGCTGGCCGAGCCCGAGCAGTGCCACGATCACCGCGGCGAGCGCCGTCGACGCGCCGAGGGAGGTCGCGGTCAGCGGGATGACCGGCGTAATCGCCCCGGCCGCCACCGAGAACAGCCCGGGCGGCAGGAACGCGGCGAGTGCGATGGAGCGCAGCGTGACGGGCTGGGCCGGAACGGCCGCCGAATCGCCGGATGGTTCTGGACGATCCGGCGGGCTGCCGAATGTCTCGTCGTCCTCCACTACCGCAGCCGGCGCCGTGTCCTGGGCTGACACTTGGGGCACCAGAACAGGTTTCGCCCCTCTAGCACTTCCGTCGCGACCTCGGTGCCGCAGATGTGGCACGGCTGCCCGGAGCGGCGGTAGACGTAGACCTCGCCGCCGTGTGCGTCCACGCGGGGCGGCCGGCCCATCGCCTCCGGCATGTGCTCCGGGTAGACGGTGTCGATCCGGCCGACGGCCAGCGCAGCGTGCATCAACTCGACCAAGTCGTCCCAGATGGCTTGCCATTCAGCCGGTTTCAACAGACTGCCGGCCATATGCGGGTCGATGCGGTGCCGGTAGAGCACCTCGGCGCGGAAGATGTTGCCCACCCCGGCCGCGACCTGTTGGTCCATCAGCAGGGCCGCAATGGACTTCTTCGAACGGTGGACCTTGGCCCAGCCGCGTTCCGGATCGGCGTCGTCGCGCAGCGGGTCCGGTCCGAGCCGATCCAGGATTTTCGTCATGCCCGCCTCGTCCAGCAGCTCGCAGGCGGCCGGCCCACGCAGGTCCGCGTAGCCATGCTCGCCGATCAGCCGCCACCGCACGGTGTCCTTGGCCTCGGGCGGCGCCCCGGCCCCGAAGTCCATCCGGCCGGCCATCCCCAGATGCACGTGCACCTGACGTGGCACGCCGTCGAACGCGATGAACAGGTGCTTGCCGTAGGCCTCGGCGTCGACGAGCTCCCGCCCGGTGATCTCGGCAGCCTCGTCGGCGAAACGCCCCTGCGGGCTGACGGATTCGACCTTCTGGCCGCCGAACTCGTCCATGACGGACCGCGCGAGACGATGCAGCACGTGACCTTCGGGCATGACGTCGATCTTGCCACG
>JBIQMQ010000259.1:0-3406 GCA_044463185.1 Nakamurella lactea
GGACCTTGCACCATGATGACGCCGAGGTTCAGCACCTGTTCCAGTTCGCGCGCCACGATGTCGGCGACCTGGCCGGACTCGCCGGACAGATCGACGCCGAACATGTCGGACAGCGCCGCGAAGAAGTCGGGCACGTCGCTGGGGCTGATCACGACGGGCTTCTCACCCGGCACCGAGATGGTCAGCGACGGGACGGACGGATCGCGGTCGATCGAGACTCGGCCGTCTGGCGTGTCGAGCACCAGCGAACCGATCGACACCTTCTGCCCGCCGGTCACCTCGGTCACGGTCCAGGTGGCGTCCACGACCTGCACGTCGAGCGGCTGGCAGGAGCCGCCGGCGGCTGCCTCGGATCCGGAAAGCAGACCGTTCCACAGGCATCGGCTACCCGAATCCGCCAAAGCCAGCGATGCGTAATCCTGCACGGCGCCCATGGTGCCCGGGTCGAGCAGTGAGACGATGTGCTCGACGTCGCCGGCGACAAGTGCTTGCAGCAGCTGGTCCATGGCTTGCTGCGGCGTGGACGAACCCACCGCGGCGATGGGCGCGAGCCGGGCGGCATAGTCCGCGCCCGCCGTCGTGTACGCGACGTTGTCCGCGATGGTGTACGCGACCGACGGGTACCAGCGCCCGTCGACCCGTACGGTGGCGATCCGCAGCGCGTTGCCGGTTTCCGCCGTCTGGGTGGCGATGTCGAATGTCGCGTGCTCCGGCGTCACCTTCGACCAGTCCGGTACCGCCGCGCGGATTTTCGGGGTCAGGGCCGCCGTGGCCGCGGCGCCATCGACCGTGAGAGTGCCCCCGGTGATCTGCACGACTTGCACGTGATCGTCGATCTGGACCGGTGTCGGCGACAGCGTGAGACCGCTGCTGGTGATGGTGAGCGCATAGAGCTGGTCCGCGGTGGCGGACGGGTTGACGATCTCCAGGCGCTTCAGCTGGGAGAGGACGTCGCCGGTCAGGTCCGCCGTCATGGCCGCCTCGCTCGGCGCCAGCTGTGCGGCAACGCCCAGCAGGTCGCCGTCGGCGAGTGACTGGAACACGTTCTCCACGGCCTCGTTCGGCGAGCTGGCTCCGCTGGCCGTGAACCAGCCGCGTGAGCCCACGAAGACGACGCCGGCGGCCACCAGAGCGACGACGGCGACGATCGCCGCGATCACCACGGGCAGCCTGTTCTTCTTGCCGGGTTCGACGGGCATCGCGCCGGGCGGGGGAAGCGGCTGCGGGGGCTGTGGCTGGCCGTAGGAAGGCTGGGCGAAGGGCTGCTGGGCGAAGGGCGGCTGGTACGACGGCTGCTGGTACGAGGGTTGCCCGTACGGCTGCTGGCCGGGGAACGTGGGCTGCGGGTGCCCGAAATAGGGCTGGTCCTGCGGTGGGTTCGGTCCGGTCATGGTGTGGCGTACCCTTCGTGCGCAGCGAACGGCCGCTACGTGGCGCTGTCCGGTGCCGGCGCGACTCGGCGTGGCGACCGTCCCCATCGTACCGTCGCGAGGGCGGCGATCAGCAGTAGCGAAGCGGCGGCCGCGGTGACCGCAGGCCCCGTTGCGGCGATGCGGACGATGCCGTTGGTGTGGTCGCCCGGGCCGGTGAGCGCCCACCCGGCTCCGGTCAGCGCGGCGATCGACAGCAGTGCGGCGGCGACGCCTGCGGTGCGGAACGCCCGCATCGCCAGCAGGACCGTCGGCGCCGCGCACAGCAACGGGATCACGAACGCGACAGCGGGCAGGACGGCGTCCAGCTTTCCGATCCGGCCGGCGAGGTCGGCGAGCTCGAATGCGTTGCGTGCCACCCGGCCCGATACGGCCCACGGCGCGAACGCCCCGACGATGATCCCAACACCGCCGATCGGCATGCCGACCCACGCGATCGGCCGAGTTCGACCGTTAGGCATCGAGTACGCCGGTGCGGGCCACCACCGGCGGCTCAGTGGACCACGGGAAGTTGATCCACTTGTCGGTGCGGCGCCAGACGAAATCCGGTTCGATGATCGAGTGCGGCTTGGCGTAGAGCACGGCGGTGCGTGCCTCGGCGACGGTGCCCGAGCAGAATTCGCGCACCAGCTCGAGTGTCTTGCCGGTGTCGGCGACGTCGTCGACGATCAGCACCCGCTGGTCGGTGAGATCGGCCGCATCCAGGAACGGTGGCAACATCACCGGAACGTCGAGCCGCTGGTCGACGCCCGTGTAGAACTCGACGGACAGGGTGAACAGGTTCTTGCAGTCCAGCGCGTAGGCGATCGACCCGGCCGGGATCAGCCCACCGCGCGCGATGCCCAGCACGATGTCGGGGGTGAACGCGGAGTCCGCGACCTGTTGGGCGAGTGACCGGCCTGCCACACCGACCAGGTCCCAGGTCAAGATCTCCCGCTCCGACATGTGTGCCCCTTCCCGCCCCGACTGTTCTGCTTCAGTCTCCCGTGCCGTGCTGCCGCCGTCCACGGAGGGGTGGGACGAGCGGGCCGGACGCTGCGGGACAATGGCGCTGTGACCGATGGCCTGTTCGCTGCCCCCGTGCCCGGACGCGAGGCTGCCGCAGGCGACGAGGGCCCATCCAAGCGGCGCGGATATGACGCCGTTCGCGGCGCTGCCGCGCCGGCGGGCGCGCACGCTCCGCTGGCGGTGCGCATGCGCCCCCGCTCCCTCGACGAAGTGCTGGGGCAAAGTGCGCTGCTGGGCCCGGGTGCGCCGCTTCGCCGCCTGGTGGAGGGCGGCGGCGCCTCCTCAGTGCTGCTCTACGGTCCGCCCGGGATCGGCAAGACCACCCTGGCGATGCTGGTCGCGTCGGCCGCCGGGCGCCGCTTCGCGCAGCTCTCCGCGCTGTCCGCCGGCGTCGCCCAGGTGCGGGAGGTGATCGCCGCAGCGAAGCAGGCGCTCCGGTCGACCGGCGAGCAGACCGTGCTGTTCATCGACGAGATCCACCGGTTCTCCCGCACCCAGCAAGACTCCCTGCTCGGGGCCGTGGAAGACCGCACCGTGATCCTGATCGGCGCCACCACCGAGAACCCGTTCTTCTCGGTCGTCTCCCCGCTGCTGTCCCGGTCGCTCGTGTTGCAGCTGACCCCGCTTTCCGACGACGACGTCCGCACGCTGCTGGACCGCGCCCTTGCCGACGAACGGGGCCTGGGCGGCCGGTACGTGCTCGCGGAGCAGGCCGCGGCGCACATCGTCGCGTTGGCCGGTGGCGATGCCCGTCGGGCGCTCACCGCGCTGGAGGCCGCCGCCGACTCCGCGTCCGACGCCGCCACGCCCGAAGGCGGGGAACCGATCTCGATCGACCTGGCCGCCGTCGAGGCGGCGGTCGACCGCGCCGCCGTTCGCTACGACAGGTCCGGCGATCAGCACTACGACGTGATCAGCGCGTTCATCAAATCGATTCGCGGCTCGGATGTGGATGCGGCCTTGCACTA
>JBIQMQ010000260.1:0-3405 GCA_044463185.1 Nakamurella lactea
TGGGCGCGCACTACACGCACGAGGCCGACATCATGAAGATCGTCGGGCCGACCATCGTGGAGCCCTGGCAGTCGCGGATCGACGAGTGCACCTCGCCGGCGGAGGCACGCGGACTCCTCGATGAGCTGTGCGCCTTCACGGTGCTGGACCCGGCCTGCGGCTGCGGAAACTTCCTGTACGTCTCCTACCGAGAGCTGCGGGCATTGGAATTCCAGCTCAAGGAGCGCATCACGGCGCTCGCCGAGTCACAAGGGCTCCCTGTCCCGGCCAAACCCTGGCCGTTCTACCCGCTGAGCAATCTGTACGGGATCGATATCGAACGCATGGTCGTCTTCATCGCTCGGGTGGTGCTGTGGATGGGCCACCGGCAGATGATCGACCGCTACGGCGAGGCCGAGCCGGTGCTCCCGCTGGTGAGTCTCAACAACCTTCAGGCGGCCGACGCATTGCGCACCCCGTGGCCGGAAGCCGATGCCATCGTCGGCAACCCGCCGTTCCTGGGGTCTCAGCATCTGCGCAGCGCACTGGGCGACGATTATGTGGAGTGGTTGAAGCAAGAGTTCGGCGTCGGAATCAAGGACCTATGCGTGTACTGGTTCCGACTCGCCCAGGAACACCTGAAGCCCGGCCACCGAGCCGGGCTGGTCGGCACGAATTCGATCTCGCAGAACCGCGCACGCTCTGCCTCGCTCGATTACGTCATCGAGCAGGGCGGAACGATCACCAGCGCGGTCTCGTCCCAGAAATGGCCGGGCGATGCAAAGGTGCACGTCAGCCTGGTGAACTGGATCAACGGCGAGCACGACGGGCCGCGCCTTCTCGACGGGATCCCCGTCACAGCCATCGACTCGTCGCTGCGTGTAGCCGGCTCGTGGACGCCAGAAGTCTTGCCGGCGAACAAGAATCACTGCTTCCAGGGGCCGATCCCGGTCGGCGCCGGGTTCATCATCTCCGACGAAGAGGCGGCGATGCTTCTGGGACGCACCGACGCCGACTACAGCCAGGTGGTGCGGCGGTACCTGATCGGTGACGACATCGCGAACGATCCCGGGCAGGCGCCGTCCCGATGGATCATCGACTTCGGATTGCGGCCGCTGGAACGAGCGCGTCAGTTTCCGGCAGCGTTGAAGATCGTTCGCGAACGGGTGAAGCCGCAGCGGGATGCCAACGCTCAAAGAATGCGAAGGGAACATTGGTGGCAGTTCGGTTCGCCGGCCACGGAAATGCGCATCGCGCTTGCGCCGAAATCCCGATTCATTTCCGGAATCCGCATAGGCAAACGCGCCCAACTCGCGTGGCAGTCCAGCTCGGTCTGTCCGAGTGACCTGACGGTCGTCTTTGCCTTCGACGACGACTTCTCCATGGGAGTCCTGCAATCTCGCGCCCATGTCGCCTGGGCCTGGCATCAGGCTTCCACGCTCAAGGGCGACCTTCGCTACACCCCGACTTCGGTTTTCATGACGTTCCCCTGGCCCGACCGCGCCACGGCCGAGCAGCGCGCCGCGGTCGCCGCAGCCTGCAACGCACTCCTGACCCGCCGCTCGGAGATTTGCATCACCCAGCAGATCGGCCTCACCACGCTGTACAACCGCATGGACGACGGCGCGTACGCCGATCTGAAGGCGCTGCACAAGACGCTCGACGAAGCCGTGGCCGCCTGCTACGGGTGGCCCAAGAAGGTCGCCCAGGACGACGGCGCGCTCGTCGCGCGCCTCTCCGATCTCAATCGGGCGATCGTGACCGGCGAGCGCCCGTACCACCCCTTCGAGACCTGACCCTCGCCCCTTTTTCGCGCGTGTTACTGACGCCGGAATATCCGCCGGCCTCAGTAACACGGGAGGAAGGACGGCGACCCCCATTACCATCGACCCATGCCCACCCCGCCGACCTTCGAGACCTCCGCCGGCGGTCTGGTGGTGCGTGTGGAGCGGGGTCAGGCGCAGGTGGCGCTGATCGGCCGGGCGCGGCGCGGCGGGAGGCTGCGCTGGTCCATGCCCAAGGGCCATGTGGAGGCGGGCGAGACGCTGGAGCAGACGGCGGTGCGCGAGGTGCGCGAGGAGACCGGCATCATCGGCCGGATCGTCGCGCCGCTGGGCAGCTTCAGCTACACGTTCACGGCGAACGGGCGGCGCATCAAGAAGCGCGTGCACCACTTCCTGCTGCACGCGGTGGCCGGTGAGCTGTCCGACGCCGACGTCGAGGTCACCGCGGTCAAGTGGGTGCCGGTCGCCGAGCTGCCGCGGGTGCTCGCGTTCCCGGCGGAGCGGCGGATCGCACGCCGCGCCGAGGCGATGCTGGCGGGCGACGGGTGACGCCTCTCAGGACCACCGCGGTATCCGACGGCCCGGAACCAGTGGTACGACGGGCAGCACGACGGGCGGTGATGACTCTGCTCACGGCGATGCTGCTACTCGCGGCGGCGGCGGTGGGGCTTGGCGCTGCCGACGCCCGGGCCGCCACCAGCGGCGAATACTCGGGCAGGCTCACGTTCCGGTTGTCGGCCATCGACCCGGTCGTCGTCACCGCCGACGGCCCGGGCACCGTCACCCTGGTCGGCCGGTACACCAACACCGGCCCGGACCCCGTCGACGACGTCGAGTTCCGCTTCCAGCGCGGCCCCGCGCTCGCCACCCCGGCCGATATCCGGGCCGAGATCGACGAACCCAGCCAACCGACGGAGATCATCGGCGCCTTCCGGCCGCTGCCCGGCCCGGTCGAACCGGGCCGCGGCACCCCGTTCGCGATCACCGTTCCCGTGTTCGACCAGCCGACGGGCTCCAGCGAGGACGGCGGCGCTGACACCGACGGTGGGGACAGCGCGGCGAGCCCGGTCGACAGCCTGGGCATCACCGAACCCGGCGTCTACCCGGTGATGCTCAACGTGAACGCCACGCTGCACGTGGGCGAGTCGTCCGTCCGGGCCCGGGTCGGTGAGCTGCACTTCCTGGTCACCGTGGCGTCGGTTCCGGCTGCGGTCGCCGGCGCGGGCGGCGGCGGCCCGGGCGGCGACGCCACACCCGTGCACATCCTCTGGCCGCTCGCCGACCGCCCGCATCTGGGAGTGGGCGACGTGTTCGTCGACGAATCGCTGTCCCGGGAGATCACCGGCGGCGGACGGCTCGCGACCGCCCTCACCGCCCTGGAGACGGCCGCCCCCGACCCGGCCCTGCTGACCATCGTGGTCGACCCCATGCTGCTGGACGAACTGCAGCGCATGGCCGACGGCTACCGGACGCAGACCGATCCGGGCTCGGTCCAGGCGCGGCTACGCCCGACCGGCGCCGTCCCCGACACGGCGGTGGGCACCGGTCAGCAGGCCGCCGCCGACTTTCTCGACCGGCTGCGCAGTCTGGCCGCGACCTACCGGGTGCTGCCGCTGCCGTACGGCGACGCCGACCTCAACGC
>JBIQMQ010000261.1:0-3384 GCA_044463185.1 Nakamurella lactea
AGGTCGATGCCCGTCACGCCCTCGGGCGGAAGCTCCCCGGAGATGATGGTGACCGTGATGTCGGTCGACTCGCCGGGCTTCAGGTCGACGGTGAGAATGCCGACGTTCCGCCCCTTCTCGGTGCCGCCGGCCAGGAACACCGGCTCGCCGTTCGCCTTGGCGCTCTCGATGTGGCCGCCGGTGGGACTGAACACCATGACGTTGGTGCGGGTGACGTAGTCGCCGCCCATGGCCAAGCCCGTCACGTAGTCCGGCAGTCCGGAACTCGGCGCCGACGACGCCAGGGAGATGTTCGCCCGCAGCACGGCCCTGCCATCCGAGCGGCAACCGGTCGAGATCAGCGACACCGTCTCCGTGAGGTAGAAGTCCATCTTGCCGCCGGTGCCGTCGTTCAAGTACACGCCGACCAGCGGCGTACTGCCGTCGGCCTCCGGCAGTGTGCCGCCGAGAACCGTTGTGGCCAGCAGGTTCTGCTCCGCCTCGACGTCGCTCCACACCAACAGCCGGTGCTGCGATGCCGCGGACTGCAAGCCCTCCAGCACCTTCGCCGGCGAACCCTGGCCGCTCACCAGCGCCGCGAACGTGGCCTTCGCGGCGTCCGCGAAAATCTGGTCCGACACCTTGTTGATGTCCGCTGGGTCGTCGGCTTTCGCGTAGGCGTCCGCCAGCAGGTACTTCACCACCGAGTCAGCACTCAGCGCATCGCCGTTGGGCAGGGCCACCGGGCCGGTTCCGTCCAGCACTTCGGAGAGCGCCACCGGGTCGGTCGCGATCACGCCATCCACTGCGACACCGAACGTCTCCCGGTACATGTCGCGGATCAGCTGCGCCCCGGTCGGGAAATCGGGGCTCATGTTCACGTCCATCGCCCACATCGCTGGCCGCTCCGTGTACAGCGCGGACTGCTCCGGTGGCAGCAGCGTGACAGGCGTGTCGAACTTGGGGATGTCGCCGCTGGTGGCGCCCTGCTTCACCAGCTCGATCTCGCCGTGGTCCGCCGTGATGATCGCGTACGCCCCGTAGATGCCGCCGGTCGCCCGCACCTCGGCCAGGTTCTGGAACACCACCAGGTAGGTGCGCGGGCCGTCCGCGCCGAGCATCGGCGGCAGCAGCGTCACCGCCTTCTGCGCCGTGGCAGCCATGCCGCGCACCTGCTCGAGCTTGGCGTCCAATTGGTCGACGGCGCCGGCCAGTTGCGGAATGAGCTTCGCCGTGTCGATGCTGCCGATCAGTGCGTGCAGCGAGTCGATCGCCGAGATCGCCCTATCCACTTCGGGTTTCGCCTCGATGAGCGGCGCCAGGTCGATCGCTCCGTCCTTCGGTGCGATCTTCGACGGGTCCAGATCGGCGCTCAACTCGACGAGTGGCGGCAGCGTCTGCCAGCTCAGCGCGTCGATGGAATCGGCGATGGCCCGTACCGCGGACAGGTTCGGCCCGAGCCCGGGGACGTGCTCGGCCGCCGACCACAGGAAGTCGTGCGCGGCGCTCTGCGCTGCCGTCGCGTGCTGCTGCAGCTCCGCGAGATCGGCTTTGGCGCCGGCGGTGTCGCCGTCCTTGAGCTGCTGGCTGAGGGTGGGCACCGACTGCGCTGCCGCCTGAAGATGTCCGTACGCCTGCCACAGTCGAAAGCCCACCCAGGCGCCGGCCAACAGGATGGCGAGCGCCGTGATGACGATGGCCCACACGATCCGTCGCCGCCGGCGGTACTTCTTCCGCGAGACGCGGCGCGATCGCCGGGAGCGAGGCGGCTGGTCCGGGCGGCCCGGTGCGACGACGGAATCGGGCTCAGGGTCCTGAACATCCAGGGTGGCGGCGGGCTCGGCCGTGGCGGATGCGCCCTGCCCGAGGGCTGCGTCATTCCCGCCGCTCACCTCGGGATCGGGTGTGACGCCGTTCTCGCCTGACGCCGATTCGCTGGAGTTCTGCCGCCCGGGTTCCTCAGGCGGGGTTCCGCCGCTCGTCTGCGCCACCCGCCAAGACTACCGGGGAGGCAAATGCGGATTTGGGACGCGTGCGGGGCACCTCGGGGCGCGATGTCGGCGCCTACCATGGGCGACGTGCCGCCGACCCGGAAATCATCCCGTCCGCAGCGCGATCGGCGGCTTGTCGCATTCGCGGCCGTGCTGCTGGCCGCCGCCGCGGTCGCCGTCGCGGTCATCGTGTTCTCGCCCTTCCCGCCCGATCCGGAGGGACAGCGGCGGCTCGCGATCTGGCTCGCCGCCGTGCACCAGACCTGGATGCCGCGCTGGGTGACGTTCGAGGTCGTCGAATTCGGCTCCAACGTGGTGATGTTCCTGCCGCTGGGCCTGTTCGGCGGCATCGTGTTCGCCCGCGCCCGCGTCGCCGTGATCGCGTCGTGCGTCGTGTTCTCCGTCGCCGTGGAGCTGGTGCAGTGGGCCCTGCTGCCCGCGCGCCAGTCGGACTGGCGGGACGTGCTCGCCAACTCACTCGGCGCCGCGGCCGGGGTGGCGCTGGCCGCCTGGCTGCTTCATCTCTTCGGCCACCGAAACGCGAATTCACGTACCGTGGGAAATCGTGAGCACAGCACGGACGAACCAGACGGGGGTCGGGAACACCGTGAACGGGACAGCGCTGGCCATTGATGGACTGAGCAAAAGGTACGGGCCCGTGGTCGCGCTCGACGACATGACGTTCGACGTGCGCGCGGGGGAGATTTTCGGCTTCGTCGGCTCCAACGGCGCCGGCAAGACCACTACCATGCGGATCGTGCTCGGCGTGCTGGCCGCCGACGCCGGCGAGGTGCGGTGGCAGGGACGGCCCATCGACGCGGACAGTCGTCGACGCATCGGCTATATGCCCGAGGAGCGCGGCCTCTACCCGAAGATGAAGGTCGGCGAGCAGCTCGTCTACTTCGCCCGGCTGCACGGGCTCGCCGCCGCGGAGGCGTCCGCCGCGGCACAACAGTGGGCGGAGCGGCTGGGTGTTGCCGGGCGTTTCAACGACGACGTGCAGGCTCTGTCCCTGGGCAACCAGCAGCGCGTTCAACTGGCCGCGGCCCTGGTGCACAATCCGGCGATACTCGTTTTGGACGAACCGTTCTCGGGCCTCGACCCGGTTGCCGTGGACGTGATGAGCCGGGTTTTGGCCGAGCGCGCCGCCGCCGGGGTGCCGGTGATCTTCTCCAGCCACCAGCTCGACCTGGTGCAGCGAATCTGCCACCGGGTTGGCATCGTCAAGGCCGGGCGCATGGTCGCCATCGGCGCCGTCGACGAGCTGCGCTCCCGCGCCGGCGCGCACCTCGTGGTCACCACCCCGGGCGTCCCGGCCGGCTGGGCCGCGGCACTGCCGGGGGTGACGCCGCTCGCGGCTCAAGGCGACACCGTGACGCTGAGCCTGGCGCCGGGGGTCGACGACCAGATGGTG
>JBIQMQ010000262.1:0-3352 GCA_044463185.1 Nakamurella lactea
GACACGCATGGTGCAACGGCAGATCCCGAAACCGGCCGAGGTCTTCGAGCTGCTCAAGCTCAAGAAGCCCGATTTCGACTCGCGCCGACGGCGTCTCGCCCGCGCACAGACCATCGAAGAACTGCGCACGATCGCCCGGCGGCGCACTCCGCGCGCGGCCTTCGACTACACCGACGGCGCCGCCGAGTACGAGATCTCGCTGAAGCGCGCGCGGCAGGCCTTCAAAGACGTCGAGTTCCACCCGGACATCCTGCGCCCGGCGGTGGACGTGGACACCTCGTGCCGCGTCTTCGGCGGCACCTCGGCGCTGCCGTTCGGCATCGCGCCCACCGGATTCACCCGCCTGATGCAGACCGAGGGCGAGATCGCCGGGGCGTCGGCGGCCGGTGCGGCCGGCATTCCGTTCGCGCTGTCCACCCTGGGCACCACCGCCATCGAAGACGTCAAGGCGGCAAACCCGAACGGCCGCAACTGGTTCCAGCTCTACGTCATGCGCGACAGGGAGATCTCCTACAGCCTGGCGAAGCGCGCCGCGGCCGCCGGGTTCGACACCTTGTTCTTCACGGTGGACACACCGGTGGCGGGCGCGAGGCTCCGCGACAAACGGAACGGGTTCTCCATCCCGCCGCAGATCACGCTGCGCACCGTGCTGAACGCGTCGCTGCGGCCGTGGTGGTGGTGGGATTTCCTGACCACCCCCAAGCTCGAGTTCGCGTCGCTCACCTCGACCGGCGGCACCGTCGGTGAGCTGCTCGATGCTGCCATGGACCCGACGATCAGCTTCGACGACCTCGCCGAGATCCGTTCGATCTTCCCCGGGAAGATCGTGGTCAAAGGCGTGCAGAACGTCGCCGACGCCCGGAAACTGGTCGACGCGGGCGTGGACGGGATCGTGCTGTCCAACCACGGCGGCCGTCAGCTCGACCGCGCGCCGGTGCCGTTCCGGCTGCTGCCGCAGGTGGTGCGGGAGGTGGGCAAGGACACCGAGATCGCCATCGACACCGGCATCATGTCCGGCGCCGACATCGTCGCCGCGATCGCGCTCGGCGCCGACTTCACGCTCGTCGGCCGGGCCTACCTGTACGGGTTGATGGCCGGCGGGCGGGCTGGCGTCGACAGGACGATCGACATACTCGCGAGCGGCGTCATTCGCACCATGCGACTGCTCGGCGTTGCATCGCTCGAGGAGTTGGAGCCGCGTCACGTCACGCAGCTCACCCGGCTGGTGCCGGTCTCGTCGTAGCCCTCACGGTGCGGCGCGGGCTGCTCCGCGGCGCCGGTTTCGTCGGCGCGCTAGCGTGAAAGACGTACCAGCCGGGTATGACGGACATCGCCCTCGTTCCCCGGCGTGAGTGAAAGGTGATCCCTCGTGTTCAAGGCCCGCTCCTACAAGCTGCGCCATCTCCCGCTTCGTCTCGCCACCGGCGCGTACATCCTCAATGCGGGGATCGGCAAACGCTCGCTGCCCGACGAGGTCGCCGCGGGGATGCAGGCCGGCGCGGCCACCGTGGTGCCCCTCGTCAAGGACTGGGCGCCCGGCACGTTCGGCAAGGCACTGTCCAAGACCGAGATCACCGTCGGGAGCCTGCTGCTCGCACCGTTCGTGCCGTCCGGCCTGGCCGGCGCGGCATTGGCCGCTTTCAGCGGCGGGCTGCTCACCATGTACTGGCGCAACCCGGAGATGCACGAACCGAGCTCCCCGCGCCCGACGCAAAAAGGCTCCGCCGTTGCCAAGGATGTGTGGATGTTCGGGATCGGCACCAGCTTGATGATCGATGCCTGCCTGATGCGCCGCCGGCGTCGCCGCGCCTGCCGCTGAGATTGTGCAGAGCACAGGGATAGGTGGGCGGGGCCGTGACGATGGCTGCTGGCTCGGCCACCGAGCCCACCGTGCTCGCCGTCGACATCGGCTCCAGCGCCACGCGTGCGTGCCTGTTCGGTCCCGGCGGCCGGCCCCTGGGTGAGCGCGCGAAGCGGCGCCACGAATTCACTACGGATGTGGACGGGGCTGCGACCGTCGATCCGACTGCGGTCGCCGACGAGGTCGGCCAGGTCATCGACGAACTGCTGGCGCGATCACCAGCCCCGGTGTCCGGCGTGGCGCTGGCCACCTTCGCGTCCTCCCTGGTCGGGGTCGACGCCCGCGGCGCCGCGCTCACGCCGTGCTTCACCTACGCCGACGCCCGCTGCGCCGACCAGGTCGAGGAGCTGCGGGCCGAGCTCGACGAGTCCGACGTGCAGCAGCGCACCGGTTGCCGTTTCCACACCAGCTACCTCCCGGCGCGGCTGCTCTGGCTGCGCAGCACCCGGCCCGATCTCTTCGCCGCGGTGCACCGCTGGGTGTCGCTGGGCGAGTTCGTGCACCTCTCGCTGCTGGGCACCGCCGCCGCCGGCACCTCGACGGCGGCGTGGATGGGCATGCTCGATCGGCGCACCGGTCGGTGGGATGCACCGCTTCTGGGTCACGTCGGCATCGGCATCGACCAGCTTTCGCCGATCGCCGACCCGGACCGGCCGTTCCGGCCCGTCGACGGCCGCGTCGCCGAACGGTGGCCGCAGCTCGCGGACGCCGTGTGGTTCGCCCCGATCGCCGACGGCCTGGCCAGCAATATCGGACTCGGCGCCGCGGATGGCTCGACCGTCGCGCTCACCGCGGGCACCAGCGGCGCGATGCGGATCCTCATCGACCGCATCCCCGACGCGGTCCCCACGCAGCTGTGGTGCTACCGCGTCGATGCGCAGCGCAGCCTGATCGGCGGTGCGTTGAACGACGTCGGGCGCGCGATGAACTGGGTGGCCGACGTCCTCGATCTCGACGGCATCGACATCGACGAGGTCGCGGCGGCACCGCCCGATGACGGAACTCCGTTGATGGTGCCGTTTCTCACCGGTGAGCGCAGCACCGGATGGGCGGCGCGGGCCCGCGCGTCGTACGCGAACATCTCCGCGGCCACCACCGCGGCCTCGATGGCCCGGGGCGCGCTCGAAGGCGTCGCGATCAGCTACCGGCGGATCGCCGAGCACCTGGCGCCGTTCGCGGGGCGGGATTCTGGCGCGGACGTGCCCGGCGATGGTGCCGCCCCCCTCCGCATCCACGGCGGGGGTGGGCTTCTCGCCGGGATTCCGTCACTCGCGCGGATCCTCGCGGACGCGCTGGGGCTCCCGGTGGTTCCGGTGGCGACCCGACGCACCACCTTGCGTGGCGCGGCTCTGCTCGCGCTCGAGGCCCTCGCGCCCGGCTCGACGGCACCCGCCCCGGATCTCGGCCCCGTCGTCGAGCCGAACTCTGCGCACCGGCAGCACTACGACCGGCAGGCCGCGCTGTTCGAGCGCGCCATCATCCGCCCGGACG
>JBIQMQ010000263.1:0-1310 GCA_044463185.1 Nakamurella lactea
AGGTTCTTGCTGGCCACCTCGTAGTCGCCGCCGCCGGACGGGTAGGCGTGCACGTTCTGCCGGTACGAGAGCACCACGACGACCAGCACCAACGCCACCACGCCGGCCACCCAGGGGGCGTAGACGAACGCGGACAACCCCGCCACGGACAGCACCGCGAAGATCTCCTGCGGCGCGTACGCGACCGACGACAGCGCATCGGAGGCGAACACCGGCAGCGCGATGCGCTTGGGCAGCAGCGTGTGCGGCAGCCGGTCGTTGCGGAACGGCTGCCCCACCAGGAGCCGCTTGACGGCCCTGGTCAGTTTCAGCCCCGGCTGTGTCGACACAACGACGTAGCTTACGTCTACCGCGTTCACGGGCGGTATGCGGCGGCGGCGCGGCCGGGTTGCTCGCGTGGTGCCGGGGACCGGTAGGTTGCGTAGGTAACGCAACGACGCCGGTGAGAACCGGCCGTCACACAGGCGGCGTGGCGCGGGAACGCCCGGGGATGACGCAGTTCACGTGCATCGCCGGCGGCGCGCCGCGGAGCGCACGAGTGAGGCGAAGGAAGGTCCGGCGCGATGCATATCGTGATCATGGGCTGCGGTCGGGTGGGCTCGCTGCTCGCCCGCCGGCTGAGCGAAACAGGCCATTCGGTGGCGGTGATCGACCGGGACGTCGAGGCGTTCCGGCGGCTCGGTCCCGAATTCCGCGGCGCGCAGGTCCAGGGCATGGGATTCGACCGGGACACGCTGGTCCGGGCGCGCATCACCGAGGCGCACGCGTTCGCCGCCGTCTCCTCCGGCGACAACTCCAACATCATCGCCGCGCGGGTGGCGCGCGAGCAGTTCGGCGTGGAAACCGTGGTCGCCCGCATCTACGACCCCAAGCGGGCGGCGGTGTACGAGCGGCTGGGCATCCCCACGGTGGCCACGGTGCCGTGGACGGCGGATCGGCTGCTGCGCGAGATCATTCCGGAAGGGCTGATGAGCGAATGGCGCGACCCGACCGGTCGGGCCGCGATCGCCGCGGTGCCGTACCACCCGCACTGGGTGGGCCGTCCGCTGGCGGAGCTGGAACGGGCCGCGCAGGTGCGGGTGGCGTTCGTGGTGCGGTTCGGCGAGGCGCTGCTGCCGACGGCGACCACCGTCGTGCAGGACGGCGACATCGTCTACGCGGCCGTGCTCGCCGCCGACTTGATGCACCTGACCGACCGTGCGGGCACGGTCCCGGCGGAGGAGGCATAGGTGAGGGTCGCTATTGCGGGCGCCGGATCGGTGGGGCGGTCGATCGCCGCCGAGCTGGTGGACAACGGGCATCAGGTGTTG
>JBIQMQ010000263.1:1410-3349 GCA_044463185.1 Nakamurella lactea
TGCGGCAGGGCCAGGCCAACCTGGTCGAGGTGACGTTGTCGCGGGATGCCGCGATCGCCGGCAGCCCCGTCCGAGACCTCAAGCTGCCCGCCGACGCCGCCCTGGTGACCATCCTGCGCGGCGGCCGGGTCATCGTGCCGCAGGCCGACGAGCCGCTGGAGATCGGGGACGAGCTGCTGTTCGTGGCGTCGCCCGAGGTGGAGGACGAAATCCGCCGGGTGCTGCGGTAGGGCGTCAGGCCCGTTTGCGCACAAGGTCGCGAAGCCGCGGCCGGGAGGCGGTGCCCACGATGGCCAGCGTCGCGAGGATCGCGGCGATGAACAGGGGGTAGCTCATACCGAGCCGGGCGGCCGCGAGCCAGCCGATCACGTCGTCGCCCTTGCCGTAGAGCCATTGCTGCACGCCGAAGCGCAGCGCGAACACGACCGCCCACACCGCCGTTGCGGCGTCATACCGGTGGCGCAGCGACCGATTCGCCCGCCACGCGGTCCCGCGGCCGTTCAACCCCTCCCAGAGCACGCCGATCAGCGGCCAGCGCACCAGGATGGAGATCAGGAACGCGCCCCCGTAGAGCGCCTGGGTCCAGATGCCGAACGCGAAATAGCCACGCGCCGAGCCGGTGCGGTACGCGATGTAGGCGGCGATGCCGACGGCGAACAGGCCGCCGATGGCCTGGGTGACCGGCTTGCGGCGCAGCAACCGGATCACGGCGATCAGCACTCCGGAGGCCACGGCGGCGATGATGCCCGGGGTCAGTCCGGCGATCACGTTGACCAGGACGAACACCACCACCGGCAGCCCGGAGTCGAGCATGCCCATGGGGCCGCCCATCTGGGCGAGCAGTGTTTCCTTGCCCGCGGTGACCTCGCGGTCCGGAGCATTCTCGTCCCGGTCGGGCTCGTTCTGGTTCTGGACGGGCTCCGTCATCAAGTCGTCGGCATGAGCTGGTAGACCGGGTTGTACATGGCCTTGTGGCCGTCACGCATCGCGATCCGGCCGGTGGCCCGGATCGTTCGGCCGGCCTCGATGCCGGCGATGGTGCGGCGCCCCAGCCAGATCAGGTCGACCGCATCGGTGCCGTCGTAGACCTCCGCGATCACGGCGGCCAAGCTATCGCTGGGCTGCAGCGCGACCGTGCGGACCTTGCCGAGGATCTCGACCTTGTCCCCCGCCGCGCAATCACAGGCGGCGCGAGCGCCGCTGGCGGCGGCGTTCAGCGACAGTGTGTCGGCCTCCAGTTCGCCCTCGTCGCTCGTCAGTTTCTTGAACCAGCGCCCGACCCCGCCGAAGCCCCCTGGCACAATATCTACCTTCCTCGGTCCCGGTCGGCGAAGCAGCTGGCTCCGCCGGTCATGGCAGCGAGCCTAGCCCGCCGCAGCGCGCAACCAGCCCCTGTGCGGCCCGCGAGTGATGCGATCATCGCGTGACGCCGAGCACTCGGGCGATGTCGGGCGGCCGGTAGTCGGGGCCCTTGAGCACCTTGCCGTCGGCGCGGCGGATCGGGCGCCCGTCGGCGCCGAGTTTCGTCATATTCGAGGCGTGCACCTCGTCGAGCACCGCATCCAGGTCGATGCCGTACACGCAGGCCGTGCCGTAGGCCACGTACACGACGTCGGCGAGCGCATCCGCGATCGCGACGATGTCGCCGGCGGCCGCCGCCTCGCGGAGTTCACCGATCTCCTCGTCGATCAGCGCCTGCCGCAGCGCGGCCTGCTCCGCCGGGATGGCGGCAGACGGCGTGGCCGCGACGGGCAGGTCGTAGCTCAGGTGGAAGTCGCAGACCTGCCCGGCGATTCGGCTGCCGGTCGCGTTGCCGCGGGTGGGGCTCATGTCAGGCACAGTCGACGCACACCGCCCGGCCATCCTTCTCGTAGGCCAGTCGGCTGCGGTGCTGCACCAGGAAGCACACCGAGCAGGTGAACTCGTCGGCCTGCTTCGG
>JBIQMQ010000264.1:0-3331 GCA_044463185.1 Nakamurella lactea
ACGTTCCGAGCCGATCAGCCGATCGAAATAGCGCCGCTGCCGGTATGGGAGCGAAGTTCCACGACCCACTGAGTCGTAGTCGTTACGTCACCGTGACGGTTTATGGGCCGGAACGGTGCTCACCGTGGTCCCGTGCTGTTCGCCGATAATGTATCTTATGTCATTTCGAGCGTGGATCGGCTGACTCGACCACTCTCCCGCGTAGCTCGATCCGCACGCCGGCCCCACCGGCGACGACGGCGACGCCGGTCAGGTCGGGCACCGTCCAGTCCGGGCCGAATGCGGCGGCCGCGGCACCGACGCCGACGACACGCATCTGGGCGGCGCGCGCCGCGGCGATGCCGGCGGCGGAATCCTCGAAGACCACGCACTCGTCCGCCGGAACGCCGAGCTCGGCGGCAGCTGCCAGGAACCCCTCCGGATCGGGCTTGCTCGCGGAGATGTCGTCGGCGGTCACCGCCACCCTGGGAACGTCCAGCCCGGCGGCGTGCATGCGCGCTACCGCCAGTGCCGTAGTCGCCGACGTGACCAGCGCGTGCGGGATGCCGTCGAGCGACGCCATCAGGGCGGCCGCGCCCGGGATGGCGACGACCCCGTCCGTTTCGCGGGTCTCACGCTCCAGCAGCTGCTCGTTCTCCACGAGGTTCTGTTCGACGGGGCGGTCCGGCAGCAGGATCGCCATGCTCTCCTGGCCCTGCCGCCCGTGCACCACATCCAGCACGGCAGCGGCGTCCAGACCATGTTCGGCGGCCCAGTCGCGCCAGACCCGCTCGACCACCGCGGTCGAGTCGACCAGCGTGCCGTCCATGTCTAACAGGATCGCCGAGGCAGGGATGGTCACGCTCACGTCCCGACCCTATCCAAGCCGGACGGCGCGCCGCTCAGCCGACCGCCAGGCGCAGGATCCGGTCGTCGCCCGCCCGGACGTCGCCGCGCCCGTCGGTGTTCGAGGTCGTCAGCCAGACCGAGCCGTCCGGCGCCGGCAGCACCGTGCGCAGCCGGCCGTATTCGCCGGCGAGCTGCGGAACGGGTTCCGTCGCTCCCCCGGCGCCGCCGAGCGGAATCAGCCACAGCCGCTCGCCGCGCAGTGTGGCCATCAACGCCGTGTCGCCGACGATGGCCAGGCCGCTCGGCGATGCATCGGAGGTCGGCCAGTATTGGAACGGCGGCACGAAGCGCGGGTCGTTCGACGGGCCCTCGGCGTCCGGCCAGCCATAGTTGTCGCCGGGCTGGATCAGATTCAACTCGTCGTAGGCGTTTTGCCCGAATTCGCTGGCCCACAGTTGGCCGTCTGCGTCGAAGGCCAGGCCTTGTACGTTGCGATGCCCGTAGCTGTAGACGAGGGGCGAGTCCGGGAACGGATTGCCCGGTGCCGGCATGCCGTCTCCGGTGATGTGCAGGATTTTGCCGCCTAGGGAGCCCAGGTCCTGGGCCCGCGCTTTGACGGCGGCGTCGCCGGTGCCCACGAACAGTGTCCCGTCCGGGGCCGTGAGCAGTCGGCCGCCGTTGTGGTTCCCGGCGGCGGGAATACCGGTGAGGATCGTCTTCTGGCCTGCGAGGGCAGTCGCGTCGGCGTCGAGCGTAAGGGCGGCGATGCGGTTGTCGGTGGCGGCCGTGAAGTAGACGTACACCGTGTGGTCGTCCGCGAAGCTCGGCGACACGGCCAGCCCGAGCAGGCCTCCTTCACCGTTCGGCACGACGTCGTCGACAGCGCCGACGGTTCGGACCGGTGGCGATGCGGCGGGGTCGACGGCCAGCAATCTGCCGGTGTCCCGTTCGGTGACCAGCGCGGTGCCGTCCGGCAGGAAGCCGACGCCCCACGGTGTGGTGAGCCCGGTCGCGACGGTCCCCTCGACGGTGACCGCGGAGATGGATGCGGGCGTCGTCGGCTCGGTCGAGCTCGACGGGGCAGGCTGGGACGGCGATGACGCCGTCGCCGGCGATTCGGCGGCAGGCGAGGTGGGCGTGCCCGCGGTGCTCTCGGTCCTGGCGCCGCTGTCGGCGCTACTCGTCGCGCTGAGCGTCGACACCGCGCTCGACGTGCCGGACGCGTCCGGGACGCCGGCGCATCCGGCCAGGATCACGGCCGGCGCGGCAATCAGCGCCACCAGCCGGAGCGCGGCGGGCCGTCGATCAGGGGCCATGCACTCCAGTATGGCCTGGCGGCGCGGTCAGCCCCCGGAGATCGACCCTACGATCAGCAGCGGAGCCTGGCCGGCCGCAACCACCGCCGGCAGCGCCGCGTCGTACGGGGCGAACGACAGATCCTGTTCCCCGCCGAAGAACCGGATGTACGGGCGGCGCGGGCCCTGCCGATGGTCGCGCATCGTGCCGCGCAGCATCGGGTAGCGCTGCTCGATCGCGTCCAGCGCGGCGCCCAGCGTCACCGGCTCGGGGATGGACATTTCGACCGGGCCGGGAATCCCGGCGAGGGTGCGCAGGTGGCCGGGCAGTTCGACCGTGATCGAAGCCGTAGGCGCGGCTGCGGCGTCATACCCGGTGGTTCCAGCGGTCATGGCAGCGTCTGCACCTCCACGGACAGCACCGCCGGCAGGTCGTGCACGATGGCCTGCCACGTGTCGCCGGCGTCCGGCGAAACGTACACCTGCCCGCCGGTGGTGCCGAAGTACACCCCGCACTCGTCCAGCGAGTCGATGGCCAGCGCGTCGCGCAGCACGTTGACGTAGCAGTGCTGCTGCGGCAGCCCGGATGTCAGCGGCTCCCACTCGTTGCCGCCGGTCCGGCTGCGGTAAACGCGCAGCTTGCCCTCGGGCGGCACGTGGTCCTCGTCGCTGGTGATGGGCACGACGTAGATGGTCTCCGGCTCGTGGGCGTGCACGCCGACCACGAAGCCGAAGTCGGTGGGCAGGTCGCCGCTGATCTCGTACCAGCTGTCCCCCGCGTCGTCGGTCCGCATCACGTCCCAGTGTTTCTGCATGAACAGCGTGGACGGTCGCGACGGGTGCATGGCGATGCGATGCACGCAGTGCCCGATCTCCGAGTCCTGATCGGGCAGGAACCCGGACCGCAGGCCCTTGTTCGCCGCCTTCCAGGTCGCAGCACCGTCGTCGGAGCGCAGCACCCCGGCCGCCGAGATGGCCGCGAACATGCGCTGATCGTCGGTCGGGTCGAGCACGATCGTGTGCAGGCCGAGGCCGCCCGCGCCGGGCATCCACTCGGAACCGCGCACGTCCCGTAGCCCCGGAAGTTCCGTCCAGCTCGCGCCGGCGTCGGTCGAGCGGAACAGCCCGGCGTCCTCGGCTCCCGCCCAGACCGTGTCCGGGTCGGTGAGCGACGGCTCGAAATGCCAAATCCGGGTGAACGCCCAGGG
>JBIQMQ010000265.1:0-3306 GCA_044463185.1 Nakamurella lactea
ACCATGCCCAACGCCAGCGTCGCCATGAGGAAGAAGATGCCGTTGGTGCGCATGGAGGTGATGCCGAAGACGAAGCTGGACACGATGGTCAGGCCGAGGGCGATCAGCAGCTGCCCGCCGAGCCCGAACCCGTGCAGCGACGCCCAGGCCAGGCCGTAGCCGGCGCAGGCCGCGATGCCGGCGTGGCCGAGCGAGAGCAGGCCGACGTTGCCCGCCATGAAGTTGATGCTGGTCGCCAGGATCGCCGACACCAGGATCAGCGAGGCGACGGTCACCTGGTAGTGCGACACCATGTAGGGCAGCGCCGCGGCGACGGCGATGGCCACCACGGCCGCACCGAGCTTGAGCCGGGTGCGGTTGCCGGCGGAGGCAAGGATGTGCGTCATCGTGCCACGCTCCTTCCGAACAGACCGGTGGGCCTGAAGATGAGCACCAGCGCCATCGGCATGAAGATCGTGAAGTACGAGAGCTCCGGCAGCCACACCCGGGAGATCGCGTCGACCAGGCCGATCAGGACGCTGCCGACGGCGGCCCCCTTGATGCTGCCGAGCCCACCGATGACGACGACGACCAGCGCGAACAGCAGGATGTCGATGTCGGATCCGGGACGAAGGCTCAGCAGTCCGGCCCCGATGACCCCGGCGACGCCGGCGAGCGCGGCACCGACCACGAACACCCCGGCGACCAGCCGGCGCACGTTGATCCCGACGGCCCCGGCCATCTCCCGATCGTCGACGCCGGCGCGGATCATGGCGCCGACGCGGGACCGCTTCTGGAACAGGTGCAGGGCGATGCCGACCGCGATCGTGAAGACGATGATGAACAGCCGGTACTTCGGGTAGGGGATCTCGCCGAACTGGACCCGGCCCTTGAGCCAGTCGCTGATGCCCAGGGACATGGGGTTGCCGCCGAAGATGGCCAGGCACAGGTCGGCGACGACGAAGGCGACGCCGATGGTCAGCAGCACCTCCGCCAACTCGTTGCCGTGCACCCGCTTGAGCAGCACGCGTTCGACGACCAGGGCGAGCACGGCGACGACGACCGCCGCGGTGATCAGCCCGACGGCGAGATTCGTCTTCGCCGTCACCACGACCCCCAGGTAGCCACCCAGGAGGTAGAACGCGCCGTGCGCCAGGTTCGCGATCCTCATGAGCCCGAACACCAGCGTGAAGCCGCTCGCCACGAGGAACAGCAGAGCGCCGAAGCTCAGGCCGTTGAGGAGTTGTTGCGCAATCAACATGGGGGTGCTTCCCGATCGTCGAAGGCGGCCGGCACTATGCCGCTGCCACAGCGATGGCGGAGATCTCCAGGCGTAGGTGCGGGTCGGTGGCCAGGCGCACGACCTGCACCGAGGTGCTGGTCGGGATGTGCCCCTCGAACCACGTGCCCTGGTAGGCGTTGACGATGTCCTGGTCGTTCGCCACGTCCGTGAAGAAGCGGTTCATCACGACCACGTCGCTGCGCCGGCATCCGGCCGCCGCCAGGGCGAGGTCGAGATGCTCGAAGATCAGCTTGACCTGGCTCTCCATGTCCTTGGGGATCGCCTCGAACTGTTCCGGCCGGTGCGGGTGATCGTGGTACGGGGGCGCGGCGGTGACGCCGGACACGAATACCAGATCGCCCCTGGTGCGAATGGCTGGCACGTACACCTGCTTCACATTCGGGTCGTAACCCTCGTGGTGGATCTGCTCCAGGTGGCCAGCGCCGTTGGCGGTGCTCATCATTCCCTCCTTGCCCTGCGTGTCGGCTCGCGGTGGAGCCTGGTGTGCTCTTTTCGTGGGTGCCGCGGTTGCGCACGCGCCGTTACACCGGCGCGTACTCGCCCTCCGATGACGCAATCGCCGCGGCGGTCGGACTCGGGTCTGCTTCGCCGAGGGTCTGCCACACGGCGTCGACGATGTGCTGCGCCGTGAGCCCGTAGGCCTTGAACAGCCACGGCGTGGTGCGGGCGCCCTCGGCGAAGGTGTCGTCGATGCCGACGCGGCGCAGCCGGGCGGTGCTGCCGGATTCGGCCATGGCCTCCGCGACCGCGGATCCCAGACCGCCGACCACGGTGTGGTTCTCCGCGGTCACCACCGCTCGAACATCCCGAACGGCGTCATTCACGGTGGCCGTGTCCAGCGGCTTGATCACCGGGACGTTGAGGACGGACGCCTCGACCCCGGCGCCGGCGAGCGCGGTGGCCGCGGTGAGCGCGGCCGGCAGCATCATGCCGTTGGCGATGATGGCCGCGTCTTTCCCGGAGGTGAGCTTCTGGGCACGCGTCAGCGAGAATTCGTGGTCGTCGTCGAAGATGACGGGGATCTCGCCGCGCTTGAGGCGCAGGTAGACCGGTCCCGGCAGGTCGGCGATGGCGGGCACCACCTGTCGGATCTCGGTCGCGTCGGCGACGTCGATCACCGTCATGTTCGGCAGCGCGCGCATGATCGCGACGTCCTCGATCGCCTGGTGGCTGGGGCCGCCCGGGCTGGAGATGCCGGGCATGAAGCCGATGATCTTGACCGGCAGGTTGGGGTAGGCGATGGAGTTGACGACCTGGTCGAACGGCCGGCGGGTCGCGAACACCCCGAAGGTGTGCACGAACGGCACGTGGCCCTTGCGGGCCAGCGCGCCGGCCAGGCTCATCATGTGCGCCTCGGCCATGCCGACGTGGATGAACCGGTCGGGCAGGCGGTCCTGGAACAGGTCGACCTCGCATTGCCGAGTGAGATCGGCGGAGAGACAAACGATCTCGTCGCGGCGGGTGGCCAGGTCGACCAGCGCCTGCCCGTACGGTTTGAGCACCGTCGGGTACGGGGGATCACGAAACACGGTCGGCCAGCTCCCTTCGCGCAGCGGCCAGCAGGTCGGGCGGCAGTTTGATGAAGTGGCTGTCGACGTCGTCGGGCAGGCAGGCCAGGCCGTGCCGCGGCGAGGTCCGCCCGATGATGACGGCGGGGCCGTCCGCCTCCAGCGCCGCCTGCAGCGCCTTGTCGACGGCGGCCGGGTCGTGGCCGTCGATGTCGAACGCGTGCCAGCCGAACGACTCCCACTTGTCGCCGATGGGTTCGATCGTGGTGACCGACGAGACCGGGCCGTCGACCTGGGAGTCGTTGGCGTCGAGGATCGCGACGAGGTTGTCCAGCTTGTAGTGGGAGGCGAACAGCGCGGCCTCCCACAGCTGGCCCTCTTCGATCTCGCCGTCGCTGATCAGCGCGAAGACCCGGGCGTCGGTGTTGCCCCGCAGGCGGGCGGACAGGGCGAAGCCGGCGGCGCCGGACAGGCCCTGGGCGAGCGAGCCGCCGATCAGGTCCATCTCCGGGGAGC
>JBIQMQ010000266.1:0-3298 GCA_044463185.1 Nakamurella lactea
CGTGATCGGGCTGGCGTACTTGTTCGTGCTGGTCGCGGCGCTGCATCGAGTGCGCGACATCCTGACGCGCCGTCGCGTCCGCCGATCGCTGGACGCCGCCACGGGCGCGGTCCTACTCGGATTCGGCGCCTCGCTCGCGATCGAGGTGTGAGGTCGGCGCCTCGACGCGATGGGCGGATCGGCGCCATGCCTGCACGGTCGCCGCGCGCGACGACGCGGAGCGGCACCGCTACCCCTCGAGCCGCTATTCCTGGCACCGCTGCCCCTCGCACCGCCCTTCCTGGCGCCGCTATTCCTGGCAGAGGCAGAACGGGTGCCCGGCGGGGTCGAGGAACACCCGGAATGTCGTGCCTGGCTGGTGCTCGTGCTTCGTCGCGCCGATCTCCAGTACCGCCGCCTCGGCCGTGTCGAGGTCCGCGACGGACACGTCGATGTGCATCTGCTGCGGATGCTCCTGACCGGGCCACTGCGGGGGGACATAGCCTTGGACCTCCTGAAACGAGATCCAGGGACCGTCGGGCGAGTGCGCCTCCGCCCAGTCGTCGTCCTCATCCGCTTCCACGGTCCAACCGAGCAGCGCGGCATAGAACTCGGCGAGCGCCACGGCATCCGGGCAGTCGAGAACGGTGCGCGGCGTATGTGCAATTGCCATGTCGCGCAGAGTACCGGCTGAGACCGACAACACAAGCCGAATACAACAGATCCCAATACCACCGGAGCCGACCATGTCGGCGCGATCGGGCAGCGGTGTCGTGGGACAACGCCCGGCTTGCCAGGTCCGCAGTCGCTGTCAGCCCTGCTCGGCGAGGTCGGCGAGCCGGTCGAGGGAGGCCTGCAACATGGCCGAGGTGGTGTTGCGGGCCCGCACCATCCGCTCCGGGTCGGTGAGTGCGGTCCAGTCGTAGGTGTGCGTCACGCGGGTGACGCCGTCCCCGGCAGGGCTCAGTTCCCAGCGCCAGAGCTGCCCGAACGGCGCGGCGCCGGGCTCGGCCGGCATCCAGGCGATCCGCTCACCCTCGACGAACTCCACGACGCGGTTCTCGCGGACCTTCCCGCTGGTGTTCGTCATGACGAATGCGTCTCCCGGGGCGCGGACCCGCTGCCCAGGCGCCGCCTCCGCCAGGTTGTTGTTGCCGTCCCAGCGCGGCTGCTGCGCAGGGTCGGCGATCAGTTCGAAGATCGCCGCTGCGGGCGCAGCGATGTCCCGGCTGGCGCTGACGATCTTGTCCGAGGTCTGGGGGTTCGTCATACCCGTTATCCAACCACCCGGGACCGAGGCGCGTTGCTCGCGGTCGAGCCCCGACCCGTGACTCCGCTCGACCGGCGCCCACCGCCCCCAACGGGTCCCCTCTGACGGCTAGGCCTGGCAGAGGCAGAACGGATGGCCGGCCGGATCCAGGAACACCCGGAACGTGGTGCCGGGCTGGTGATCGTGCTTCGTCGCGCCCAGCGCCAGCACCGCCTGCTCCGCGGCATCGAGGTCGTCCACGTCGACGTCGATGTGCATCTGCTGGGGCATCTCCTGTCCCGGCCAGTCCGGTGGCCGGTAGTCGGACACCTGCTGGAAGCTGATCGCCTGGCCGGGGTCGCCGACGAGGTTGACCCAGAGCCCCGGCGACTCCACCTCGATCCGCCAGTCCAGAAGCCCGGCGTAGAACTCGGCGAGGGCGGTCGCATCGGGGCAGTCAATGACCACCATGGGATTGCGTGCGATTGTCATGGCGGGAAGGCTACCGCTGCCCCCCGACGAACTCCCCGAGTGCGGCGAGCAGCCGGTCCACATCGTCATCCGTGTTGTACGGGGCGAGTCCGATGCGCAGGCCTCCGGTGTCCCCCAGTCCGAGGTGCCGCGAGGGCTCCAGGGCGTAGAACGAGCCGGCTGGTGCGTTGACCCCGCGGGACGCGAGGTACCGATAGGCGTCCGCCGCGTCTGCGCCGCTGAAGGTGACCAGCAGCGTTGGGGTGCGGCGGGGCGCGCGGGAGTGCAGTGTCACGCCGAAAAGCGCCGCGAGGCCGGCTTCGATGCGGCGGCGCAGCGCGTCCTCGTGCGCATGCAGCGCGGCGTAGGAGGCGGCCAGACGCTCGCGCCGGGTGCCGGCTGCATCCGTGTCGAGTCCGGCGAGGAACTCCACGGCCGCGGTGACGCCGGCGAGCAGCTCGTACGGCAACGTGCCGAACTCGAACCGCTCCGGGACGGCGTCGGTGGAGGGCAGCAGCTTGTCCGGGTGCAGCGCCTCCAGCGTCGCCGGGTCGGCTGCGAGCACCCCGAGGTGCGGTCCCAGGAACTTGTACGGCGAGCAGGTGTAGCTGGAGGCGCCCATCGCGCGCAGATCGACCGCCGCATGGGCCGTGAGGTGCACGCCGTCGACGTGCAGGTGGGCGCCGAGGCCCCGGACGTCGGCAGCGATCGCCGCGAGGTCCGGCCGAGTTCCGATCAGGTTGGAGGCGCCGGTGAGGGCGACGAACCGGGTGCGGTCGCTCAAGGCGGCCCGGACGTGCTCGCGGGTGAGATCGCCGGTGGCAGAGTCGAAGTCGATCCAGCGGACGGTCGCGCCGGCGGCGTCGGCTGCCTGGATCCAGGGGCGCACGTTCGCGTCGTGGTCCAGCCGGGAGACGACGATCTCGTCGCCGGGCCGCCACGCCTTGGCCAGCGCCCGGGCCAGGATGTAGTGCAGTGCCGTCGCGGACCGCCCGAAGACGATGCCGCTGCGCTCGGCGCCGAGCAGGTCGGCCATGGCGGACCGGGCCGCGTGTACCGCGGCGTCGGCGGCGCGCTCGGACTCGGTGGCGGCGCCCCGGTTGGACAGCGGGCCGATCAGCGTGGCGCGGACGGCGTCACCCACCACGTCCGGGGTCTGCGTGCCGCCGGGGGCGTCGAAGTAGGCGGTGCCGCTATCGAGCGATGGAAAGTGCTTCCGGATGCGAGACACGTCAAACGCCATCGCGAACGTCCCTTTCTGCCATGGGCTCGCTCACCGTATCGCGCGATGCCGTCGAGGTCGGGACTGCTACCCCGCTCCGGGTGCCCGTTTTATCCCTTATGCCGCTGCACGTGCAGCGCGGCAACGGATATGACGCCGTCCGCGCCGGCTTCGCCGCCGCCGAGCGCAGAGGAGACCCGTGACATCGACCGAATCGCCGGGCCCTACTCCGGCACCGAGATGTCGGCGACCGTCGCGTGGTAGGCGCGGATCAAGTCGTCGGCATCGACGAAAAGGCTGGCACCGTGAACACCGGCGCCGAGCGCCACGCGTCGCCCGACGATCGTCTCGTCGGCGAACACCGGCCAGTCGGTGGT
>JBIQMQ010000267.1:0-3293 GCA_044463185.1 Nakamurella lactea
CCCGTCGGCCTGCTTGGAATCCGGCGTCGATACCGGCTCGGTCGCCGCCGCGGAGGATGCTGCGGGCTCCGAGAACGCTGAGGGCGCCGAGGGCGCCGATTCGGGGACGCTATCGGCCGCAGCCTGCCTGCTGGCCAGCACCGGTGGCGTCGGTAGTCCGAGGTCCGGGCCGACGGACGTGGCGGTGGACTCTGTCGGCGCCGCGCGCTTTTTGGGTACGTCGGCGTGCCCTGCTGGCCCGGCGGGGGGCTCGACCGGCGCGGACGAAGTCTTCGCAGGCGCACCGGCGGGCTTCGCCGGCGCGGCGACAGGCTGCGTCCGCTCGACGTGCGCTGCCGGGGCCGGGGCTTTCGGGCGGGTGGCCGCCGGGCTTTCCGCTCCGGCCTGTTCAACGTGCTCCGCGGCGATGTCGAGCCGCCGCTCCACCCGCTCCAGGCGCTGCAGCAGACCGGCGTCGTCCAGCGTCGCGGCGGGCAGCAGCATCCTGGCGGCCAGCAGCTCCAGGACGAGCCGCGGGGAGGTGGTGCCGCGCATGTCCGTCAAGCCGGTGTGCAGAATCTCCGCGAACCGGGTCAGGGTGGCGGTCGGCAGTCGCTCCGCCTGCCCCACCATCGCGGCGAGTTGGTCGGCGGGCGCGTCGATCAGACCCTTGCTCGCGGCGTCCGGCACCGCCTGCAGGATCACCAGGTCGCGCAGCCGCTGCAGCAGGTCGGCCCCGAACCTGCGTGGATCGTGCCCGGCTTCGGCCACCCGCTCCACCGCGCCGAAGACCCCCGCGGCGTCCGCGGCGGCGAGAGCATCGACCATCTCGTCCAACAGAGCCGCGTCGGTGACTCCGAGCAGGGCGACCGCGGCGTGGTATGTGACGCCGTCCGGCCCGGCGCCGGCCAGCAGCTGGTCCATCACCGACAACGCGTCGCGGGCCGACCCGGCGCCGGCCCGCACCACCAGCGGGTACACCGCCGGCTCGACGGCCACACCCTCCTCGCCGCAGAGCTTCTCGAGCAGGCCGCGCAGCACGGCGGGCGGCAGCAGGTGGAACGGGTAGTGGTGCGTGCGGGAGCGGATGGTGGGCAGCACCTTCTCCGGCTCCGTCGTGGCGAAGATGAAGACCAGGTGCTCCGGCGGCTCCTCCACGATCTTCAGCAACGCGTTGAAGCCCTGGTTGGTGACCATGTGGGCCTCGTCGATGATGAACACGCGGTACCGCGACTCGGCCGGCATGTAGAAGGCGCGGTCGCGCAGCTCACGGGTGTCGTCGACCCCGCCGTGACTGGCCGCGTCGAGCTCCACGACGTCCAACGAGCCGGGCCCCTCGGGGGCCAACGCCACGCACGAGGCGCACACTCCGCACGGATCCGGAGTCGGGCCCTGCTCGCAGTTCAGCGACCTCGCCAGGATGCGGGCGGAGGAGGTCTTGCCACAGCCGCGCGGGCCCGAGAACAGGTAGGCGTGGTTGATCCGCCCGGACGCGAGCGCCGTGCGCAGCGGCTCGGTGACGTGCTCCTGCCCGACCACCTCGGCGAACGTCGCCGGGCGGTACTTGCGGTAGAGAGCGAGGGCCACGGCCATGAGCCTACGTGGCGACCATGACGGAGTTTCGTGCCGATCCGCCCGCGGCCGGCTGGGCCGGACGCATGCGAGCCCGGGACCCGCGCCGCCGGGATGTTACGTCATCCACGCTGTTCCACCTCGCCCGCCGACGGCCCGTCAGGCTGGGACGAAAAGCCCCTGAAGCCACGCTTGCCAGCCCGGTTGCTCCCGTCGCACGTAGGCGGCTGCCTCGGAGGAGAACAGGTACGCGCGGACGCCCACCGTCGCCATGCCGTCGGCCTCGCCGTGTGCGTAGACGTTGAGCATCCCCGGCACCGGTGCGGTGAGCCGGACCAGCGCCTGCCGGTCGCCCACGCGTTCGACCGTGCCGGTGACGCCGCGCACCGTGATCGTCGATCCTTCGCCGCTGCGCCCGAGCGCGTCGTACAGGGCGGACCAGAGCGCCTCCGCGTCGCCGGAGTCGGAGGCGGTCGCCTCGAGATGCGTGGCCTCCTGGCCGCGGAAGTGCGAGAGGTAGAGCCGGAGATTGTCGAAGAACGGCTTCCAGCTCGTACCCATGTCGTCCCAGAACTCCGATTCCCAGTCGGCGCCGATCCCGAAGCCGCTGCTGGTGACGCGGACGATGCAACTGCCGCCGGACGTCGCCTCGATAACGAACTCGGACGTCAGCGCGCTGAGCACATCGGGCTCTTCGCCCATGAGCGCGGCCCAGTCCTCCTCGTAGACCAGGCGGTGTGGTGGATCCCAGCGGGTGACTCGGCCGTCCGAGCCCATTTCGGGGCCCATGCTGAAGTGCAGGGCGCCGCCCTCGCGCTCGTCCATCTCGGTCGGCATGAACCAGGCGCTCATGCCGTTGGCGGTGGCGATGGCCTGCCAGACCTGTTCCGGGGTGCCCGGAACCTCGACGCTGAACTCCAGGCGGTACGGGACGTTCGGAGTGTTCATGATTCCTCCCCAGGACGTGGGTGGGCGGCGACGACCAGCCGGTACGGCCGCCCGTCGTCGTGGTGGTAGCGAGCGGCCAGGTCGAGCACCGCGGCGGTCAGCTCGTCCGCGAAGGCGGCCCGGTCGGCCGCCGACCGGAAGCCGATCTCCGTGTCGATCGTGAGCGTCGGCAGGCGCTTGCCGGTGGCGCCGACGCGGCGCGCCAGGGCGCCGACCTCGCGCACCAGCCGGCCGGCGAGCGCGACGAGGTAGGACGCCGACAGGTGGTCGGTGTTGGCGGCCGGGTCGGCCGCGGAAACGCTGACGGCTGCCGGGGATACGACGTACGTCGCTGCCGATGCCTGCAGCACCCGCTCGGTGATGCCTCCGTGCCGGCGCTCCTCGGACAGCGTCACCAGTCCGTGCGCCTCGAGGGCCCCCAGGTGGTAGTGGACCTTCTGGCGGCCGATGCCGACCCGGGTGGCGAGTCCGGCGGCGGACGCGGGGACGACCAGTTCGCCCAGCAACCGGGCGCGGACCGGATCGAGTGCGACGGCGGCTGCCTCCGCGCTCTCGATGACTTCGACGTCGTGCATCTGGCCATCGTGGTCTTGACAATTATTTTTGTCAATGGTCGGGCGCGGGATCTCGACTGAGAAGTGCTGGTATGACGGAACAACTCGGCTGCGCCGCGAACGGCGTCATACTCGGCGGCCCTGCGGCGGGTGCGCACGGTGCGCGTGAGTCGGCCGGAGGTAAAGGCGGACCCCCGCACCCGTCAGAGCTCCCGGACCCTTGCTGCCTTCCGGCCCTGG
>JBIQMQ010000268.1:0-3269 GCA_044463185.1 Nakamurella lactea
CCCTCGGCCTTGTTGATCGCCACCACGTCGGCGATCTCCAACACCCCGCGCTTGATCCCCTGCAGCTGATCCCCGGAGCGGGCGAGCCCCAGCAGCAGGAACGTGTCCACCATCGACGCTGCCGTCGTCTCCGACTGCCCGACGCCGACGGTCTCCACCAGGATCACGTCGTACCCGGCGGCCTCCAGCAGCGGAATGGTCTGCGCGGTGGCGCGGGCGACGCCGCCGAGCGTGCCCGCGGACGGCGACGGCCGGATGAACGCGGCCGGGTCGGCGGCGAGCTTGGGCATGCGCGTCTTGTCGCCCAGCACGGACCCTCCGGTGCGCACCGACGACGGGTCGATGGCCAGCACCCCGACCCGGTGCCCGCGCCCGGTGAGCATCGTGCCCAACGTTTCGATCAGCGTCGACTTGCCGGCACCCGGCGTCCCGGAAATGCCGACGCGCCAGGACATCTCGTCGGGCGCGGGCAGCGAGGCGAGCAGTGTGCGTGCCGCCAGCCGATGATCTGCCCGCGTCGACTCGACCAGCGTGATGGCGCGGGCCAGCGCCGTTCGGTCGCCGCCGCGCACACCGGCGGCCAGCGACTTAAGGTCGACGGGTCCGGTCACGGGCACCGCCTCACGGCGCCGGGAAGGGCCCGGCTCCCGCCCACAGCGCACCGACTCTCCGAACTCACAGCACCCGGGGACTGCGTCATACTCGCGGCGCCTACCGCCCGGCCAGCCGCTTGTTCAGCGCGTCGAGCAGCTTCAGCGCGGACTCGGCGATCACAGTCCCGGGCCCGAACACCTCGGTGGCACCGGCCACCTTCACCGCCTCGACATCCCCGGGTGGGATGACGCCGCCCGCGATGATCATGATGTCCGGTCGGCCCTCCGCCGCCAGTGCGTCGCGCAGGGCCGGTACCAAGGTCAGGTGCCCGGCCGCCAGCGTCGACACCCCGACGATGTGCACATCGGCGTCCGCCGCCTGCCGCGCCACCTCCTCCGGGGTGGCGAACAGCGGGCCGACGTCCACGTCGAAGCCGAGGTCCGCGAACGCCGTGACGATCACCTTCTGGCCGCGGTCGTGGCCGTCCTGGCCGATCTTCGCGACCAGCATGCGCGGCCGGCGCCCGTGATCGCGCTCGAACTGCGCGGTCGCCTCCAGCACGCGCTCCACGCTGTCGCTGCCGGTCGACTCGGATCGGTACACGCCCGAAATGGTACGGATCACCGCGGTGTGCCGCCCGAACACCTTCTCCAGTGCATCCGAAATCTCGCCGACGGTGGCCTTCGCGCGAGCCGCATCCACCGCCAGGGCCAGCAGGTTGTCGTCCATCGACCCGGTTGCCCGGGCGGCGGCCGAGGTCAACGCGTCCAGGGCGCGCGCCGTCGCCTGCGCATCCCGCTCGGCGCGGAGCTTTTCTAGCTTGGCGATCTGTGCGGCCCGCACGGCCTGGTTGTCCACGGACAGCACCTCGAACGGCCGCTCGTGGTCCACGCGGTACTTGTTGACGCCGACCACCACCTGCGCGCCCGAATCGATACGGGCCTGGGTGCGGGCCGCGGCCTCCTCGATGCGCAACTTGGGGATGCCCGCATCGATCGCTCGCGCCATCCCGCCGGCCTCGCCCACCTCGGCGATGTGCGTGCGGGCCGCCGCGGCCAGCGACGCCGTCAGCGACTCGACGTAGTACGAGCCGCCCCACGGGTCGATGATGTCGCAGGTGCCCGACTCCTGCTGCAGCAGCAACTGGGTGTTGCGAGCGATCCGCGCCGAGAAATCGGTGGGCAGCGCGATCGCCTCGTCCAGCGCATTGGTGTGCAGCGACTGGGTGTGCCCCTGGGTCGCGGCCATCGCCTCGATGCAGGTGCGCGCCACGTTGTTGAACGCATCCTGCGCCGTCAGCGACCAGCCGGACGTCTGGCAATGCGTGCGCAGCATGGACGACTTCGGGTTCGTCGGCGCGAACGGCGCCATCAGCTCGTGCCACAGCAGCCGCGCCGCCCGCAGCTTCGCCACCTCGGTGAAGAAGTTCATGCCGATGCCGAAGAAGAAGGAGAGGCGCGGCGCGAACGCGTCCACATCCAACCCGGCCGCGACACCGGCCCGCACGTACTCGATGCCGTCGGCCAGCGTGTAGGCGAGCTCCAGGTCGGCCGTCGCCCCGGCCTCCTGGATGTGGTACCCGGAGATCGAGATCGAGTTGAACTTCGGCATTCTCGCCGCCGTGTAGGCGAAGATGTCGGAGATGATCCGCATCGACGGCGCCGGCGGGTAGATGTAGGTGTTGCGGACCATGAACTCCTTGAGGATGTCGTTCTGAATGGTCCCGGCGAGCCGCTCCGGCCCGACACCCTGCTCCTCGGCGGCCACGATGTACAGCGCCAGGATCGGCAGCACCGCTCCGTTCATCGTCATCGACACGGAGATGTCGCCCAGCGGGATCGAGTCGAAGAGCTGCCGCATGTCGTAGATCGAGTCGATCGCCACGCCCGCCATGCCGACATCGCCGGTGACGCGCGGATTGTCGGAGTCGTAGCCGCGGTGCGTCGGCAGGTCGAACGCCACCGACAGGCCCTTCTGCCCGGCCGCGAGGTTGCGCCGGTAGAAGGCGTTCGACTCCTCCGCGGTGGAGAAGCCCGCGTACTGGCGGATCGTCCACGGCCGCGTCGTGTACATGGTGGGGTACGGCCCGCGCAGGTACGGGGCGAGGCCCGGGTAGCTGCCCAGGTGCTCCAGGCCGGCGATATCGGCGGCGCGGTACACCGGCCTGCCGTCCGTGCCGGCGTGGCCCTCGCCAGATCCGCTGGCGCGCACCGCATCTGATGCGGCAGCGGGTATGACGCCGCCCGCGGCGGCTGCGCCGCCGTCGACGCCGCCCGGGAACAGTGGCAGGTCCGCGAACGATTCCGGAATGCTCATGATGCCGCCCCCACCGTTTCGCGCACCCTGCCCAGGAAAGCAAGCACGTCGTCGCCCACCGCGACCGTGCCGTCGATCAGCCCCTCGGGGAGCTCCGTCAGAAGCTGCCGGGGCCGACCCGCCAGGAACACCGACGCGGCGCCGCCGTCGCGCACCGCCCGCAGCACGGTTGCCAGACTGTCCCGGTAATCCGCGTCGGAGCCGGCGACAACCGCGGTGCGGCAACCCGTCTCGGCGACGCGGCGCGCCAGTCCCGTCGCGTACTCGGCCTCGTCCGACTCAGCAGCGATGCGCTCGAATCGGATGCCGCCGGCGGCGAGCAGGTTCTCGGTGAACAGCATGCGGCCCGACGCCCGGGC
>JBIQMQ010000269.1:0-3260 GCA_044463185.1 Nakamurella lactea
CCCGGCACCAACTCGTTCGTCTCCGAGTTCCTGGTGCTGATCGGCACGTTCCAGCGCTACCCGGTGGTGGCGGTGATCGGCACGGCCGGCATCATCCTGTCCGCCGTGTACGTGCTGTGGATTTTCCAGCGCACCATGACGGGTCCGCTGCGGGGGGCCGCTGTCGTCGACGAACCCGTTGACGCCGGGCATGACGCAGCCCTCGGGGCGGGCCTCCCCGCGGAGACTCTGGAGAGCGGAGCCGAGCCCGGCGCCGTCGCGGTGGCGGCCCCGGCCCCGGCGGCTCCGAAGGCGAAGTTCGGCGACCTGCGGCCGCGCGAGGTGGTGGTCGCCGCGCCGCTGATCGCCGCGATCATCTTCTTGGGCGTGTACCCGAAGCCGGTTCTCGACGTGATCCAGCCGACGGTGACGGCGACCATGTCGGCTGTCGGCGCCAGCGATCCCGGCACCTTGACCACTGTGAACGGAGGCGGGAACTGATGAGTTCCGTCACTGCCCTCGCGCTGCCGACCGCGGGTGAACTTCCCGCGATCGACGCGCCGTCCGTGGATCTGGTCGGGGTGCTGCCGGTCCTGATCATGTTCGGCGCGGCCGTATTGGCCGTCGTGGTCGAGGCGGCCGTGCCGCGGTCGCGGCGTCATATCAGCCAGGTCGTCCTGGCCATCGCCGGGATCCTCGCGTCCGGAGTGGCGACCGTCGTCCTCGGCATCGACGGGCACTACGCCATCACGTTCGCCGGGGCGATCGCCGTCGACTCGGCCACCTACGTGATGTGGGGCGCGCTGCTGGCGCTGGCGCTGGTGTCGGTGCCGGTGATGGCCGACCGGGTCGCCGAGCGCGGCGGAGCGTTCGCGGCGCAGGCCGCGTCGGTCATCGGCTCGGACCGGGCGCGGCAGGCCACGGCGGTCGCGACGCCGATGCAGACCGAGGTGTTCCCGCTGGCCCTGTTCGCGGTCGGCGGCATGATGGTGTTCCCCGCGGCGTCGGACCTGCTCACGCTGTTCGTCGCGCTGGAGGTGCTGTCCCTGCCGCTGTACCTGCTGTGCGGCATGGCGCGGCGCAAGCGGCTCATCTCCCAGGAGGCGGCGCTCAAGTACTTCCTGATCGGAGCCTTCACCTCGGCGATCCTGCTCTACGGCGTGGCGCTGCTGTACGGGTACGCCGGGTCGGTGCACTTCGCCGACATCGCGTCCGCCATCAAGGCGGGACAGGGCAGCGACCTGCTGCTCGCGGCGGGTGTCGGCCTGCTGGTGGTCGGCCTGCTGTACAAGGGCTCCGTCGGGCCGTTCCACCTGTGGACCCCGGACGTGTACCAGGGCGCCCCGACGCCGGTGTCCGCGTTCATGGGTGCGGCGACCAAGTTCGCCGCGTTCGCGGCGCTGATCCGGGTGGCCCAGGTCGCGCTCGGGCCGCTGGCCTGGACGTGGAAGCCGGTGTTGATGGTGGTCGCCATCGCCTCCATGGCGATCGGCGCGTTCTTCGGCGTCATCCAGCAAGACCTCAAGCGCATGCTGGCGTACTCGTCGGTGGCGCACGCAGGCTTCCTGCTGCTCGGCGTCATGTCCATCTCCGAGCGCGGCATCACGTCGACGCTGTTCTACCTGCTCACCTACGGGTTCGCCACGATCGGCGGCTTCAACCTGCTGCTCATGGTGCGCCGCGGCAACCTGGAGGCCACGCGGGTGTCGGACTGGGCGGGCATCGCCAAGAAGTCGCCGCTGCTCGCCGCGACCATGACGATCTTCCTGCTCTCCCTCGCCGGTATCCCGTTGACCAGCGGATTCATCGGCAAGCTGGTGATGTTCACCGCCGCGATGGACGCAGGCATGGGACCGCTGGTCGTGATCGCCATGATCGCCACCGTGGTGACGGCCTTCTTCTACCTGCGGGTCATCGTGATGATGTACTTCTCCGACCCGCCGGCACCGGTCGCCGAGGACGGCACGCCGGCGCCGCACGTCGTCATGCCGGCCACCCTGACCCTGGTCTCGGTGGGGTTGTGCGCGCTGCTCACCCTCCTTCTCGGCATCGTCCCGCAGCCGGTTCTCGATGCGATGCGGGTCGTGACCCCGCTGCTGTCGTAGGCTTTGGCGCTGTGAGCACCTCCGCGCCACGTGTCGGCATGCCCGGCTTCGAACTGGCCGACCCCGCGCTGACGGCCCGCGTCTCCCGCGGGCTGGAGAAGGTGGAGCATCTGCTGTCCACCGAGCTGGACAGCGAGTTCTCGTTCGTCACCGAGGCGTCGTCGCACCTCGTGGTGGCCGGCGGCAAGCGGTTCCGGCCGCTGTTTACGCTGGTGGCCGCCGGTATCGGGCCGAATGGCGACTCGGACGAGGTGGTGACGGCGGGCGCCGTGGTCGAGCTGATCCACCTGGCGACGCTGTACCACGACGACGTGATGGACGAGGCGGCGATCCGCCGCGGCACCGACTCGGCGAACGCGCGCTGGGACAACTCCATCGCCATCCTGGCGGGGGATTTCGTGTTCGCGCGCGCCTCGCGGCTGGTCTCGGGACTGGGGCCGGAGGCGGTGCGGATCATCGCCGACACGTTCGCGGAGCTGGTCTCCGGGCAGATTCGGGAGACCGTGGGGCCGGCGCCCGGCGAGGACCCGATCGCGCACCACTTGACGGTGCTGAACGAGAAGACGGCGTCCCTGATCGACACCTGCGCCCGCTACGGCGGCATGTTCTCCGGCGCGACGGCCGAGCAGACCGCGACGCTGCGCCGGTATGCGCGGGCGCTGGGCGTCGCGTTCCAGCTTTCCGACGACATCATCGACATCGCGTCGATGGACTCGGGCAAGACGCCCGGCACCGACCTGCGTGAGGGCATCCGAACGTTACCCATGCTCTACACGCTGGCCGACCCGGGGGCCGACCCGGAGTTGGTGCAGCTGCTGGCCGGGCCCATCCACGACGATGCCGCGATCGACCGCGCGGTGCAGCTGCTGCGGGTCGCGCCCGGGCTGGATCGCGCCCGCAGCACGCTCGACGAGTACGCCGCCACCGCCCGCCGCGAACTGGCGACACTGCCACCGTCGCCGGAGGTCTCGGCGATGGGGGCGCTCGCCACATTCGTGGTGGAACGCACCCGCTAGGCCGCCTTCGCGGTGGCCCCCTTCGCACCCGCTGGCCCCCATTCGCAGTCGACTGCCCCAGCGGAGCGCATGACTTCCGCTGGCGCAGTCGACTAGTCGGGTGAGGCGCGCTGGTCTCGCGCGGTGTGCGGCTCAGGCCTCGTCGGGCTCGAAGACGAAC
>JBIQMQ010000270.1:0-1673 GCA_044463185.1 Nakamurella lactea
TGATCACCCGGTTGCTGAAGCTGCCCGCAGCGCCGAAGCCGGCGGACGCCGCCGATGCGCTGGCGCTGGCCGTCTGCCACCTGTGGCGCGCGCCGATGCAGCAGCGACTGGCCGCCGCCGCGGGCGCGGGGATCGGCGCAGGCCTACCGCGGGTTGGGGTGCGCCGATGATCGCCTCGATACGCGGCACCGTGATTGCCGTGGCGCTGGATCGTGCGGTGATCGAGGTCGGCGGCGTAGGCCTGGCGGTGCGGGCGACCCCGGCCACCTTGGCGACGCTCAGCCGCGGCTCGGAGGCGAGCTTGGCCACCAGCCTGGTCGTGCGCGAGGAGTCGCTGACACTGTTCGGGTTCGCGTCGGCCGACGCCCGGGATCTATTCGAGCTGGTGCAGTCCGTCTCGGGTGTCGGGCCGAAGATCGCGCTGGCGCTGCTGTCCGTGCTCGAGCCGGACGAGTTGCGTCAGGCGCTGGCCGGCGGCGACACCGTCGCCCTGACCCGCACTCCCGGCATCGGCAAGAAGAGCGCGGATCGGCTGGTGCTGGAATTGAAGGACAAGGTGGGGGCGGCCGGCGGCGCGCTGTCCGGCGGCACTGCCGCGCCGCCGGTCGGCGACCGGCTCGTCGAGGCGCTCGGCGGGCTCGGGTTCACGGCCCGGCAGGCCGCCGACGCGGTGGCCGCGGTGACGGCCGACGCCGGTGACGACGCCGTCGCGTCGGGCGACGAGGGCGTGTTGCTGCGGCGCGCGTTGGCGCTGTTGGGGAAGCGCCGATGACCGAGTATGACGCCGCAGCTAAGGACGGCCCGGATCCCGACACGGGATTCGTGGGCGCTGGCCTCGTCGACCCTGCGGCCGCGCTGGCGGACGGTGATATCGAGGCGTCGCTGCGACCCAAGAACCTGGAGGAGTTCGTCGGCCAGCTCCGCGTCCGCGAGCAGCTCGGGTTGGTGCTGTCCGGTGCTCGGCTGCGCGGCCAGGTGCCGGACCACGTCCTGCTTGCCGGTCCGCCCGGGCTGGGCAAGACCAGCCTGGCCATGATCATCGCCGCCGAGATGGGCGCCCCCTTGCGCATGACGTCAGGCCCGGCCCTGGAGCGAGCCGGGGACCTGGCCGCGATGCTGTCGAACCTGGTCGAGGGCGACGTGCTGTTCATCGACGAGATCCACCGCATGGCCAGGTCGGCCGAGGAGATGCTTTACCTGGCGATGGAAGACTTCCGGATCGACGTCGTCGTCGGCAAGGGACCCGGCGCGACGTCGATCCCGCTGGAGGTCGCCCCGTTCACGCTGGTCGGCGCGACCACGCGATCCGGCCAGCTCACCGGCCCGCTCCGCGACCGCTTCGGCTTCACCGCGCACCTGGAGTTCTACGAACCGCCCGAGCTGGCGCAGATCGTGACCCGCAGCGCCGCGATCCTGGACATCCCGGTGAGCGCCGACGGAGCCGAGGAGATCGCCGGCCGGTCCCGCGGCACACCGCGCATCGCGAACCGGCTGCTGCGGCGGGTGCGCGACTACGCGCAGGTCCGCGGCGACGGCACCGTGACGGCCGCAGCCGCCCGGGCGGCGCTGGCCGTGTACGACGTCGACGGCCTCGGCCTGGACCGGCTGGATAGGGCCGTGCTCGGGGCGCTGTGCCGCTCCTTCGGCGGCGGGCCGGTGGGGCTCACCACCCT
>JBIQMQ010000270.1:1773-3207 GCA_044463185.1 Nakamurella lactea
GTGTGCGTCGCCTGTGGTCCCGCCCGTGGGCAGCAGGTCCACGGCGCTCGCCCTATCAAGGAGAATGATGGACGGCCTTCTACTGCCCGTTCTGATGTTCGGCGCCCTCGGACTGATGATGGTCTTCGGCATGCGCAAGCAGAAGCGTCAGGCCGCCGAGACGCAGAAGATGCAGGACGCTGTCGTGCCGGGAGCGCGGATCATGACGACGTCCGGCCTGCACGGGACCGTGACGGCCGTGGCGGACGACACCATCGAGCTGGAGATCGCGCCGGGCGTCTACACGACGTGGGTGCGCGCGGCGGTACGCCAGGTGATCGTGCCGGTGCCCACCGAGGACGACTTCGACGCGCTCGACGATGCGGAGAACACGCTCGACGGTGACGAATCCCGCCAGACGGACGTCGGATAGGATTTCCCGTCGGCCCCGGCTGGTTCGCTGGCGGGGCACCCTGGCTCGGTCGAACCACTCCCGGGTCGCCATTCGTCGCGCACGCGGCACCGTGAGAAGAAAAGGCAGCACGTGGCAAGTCCATCTGGCCAGTTTCATCCCTGGCGGCTGATCATCACCTTCATCGTGATCACCGCGGGCCTGTACGCACTGGTGTTCTTCACGCCCGGTTCGACCGCCCCGAAACTCGGCATCGACTTGCAGGGCGGCACCCGCGTCACGCTGCTCGCGAAGACCACCGACGGATCCACACCGTCCCGGGATTCGATGAAACTGGCGCGGACCATCATGGAGCGCCGGGTCAACGGCTCCGGTGTCGCCGGCGCCCAGATCCAGATCGACGGCTCCAACCAGCTCGTGATCACGGTGCCCGGCCAGGACAACCTCGAGGGTCTGACACGCAGCGCCCAGCTCAACATCCGCCCGGTCATCGCCCAGTGGGTGAACCCGGCGATGGCGCAGATCGTGTCGCCGGAGACATCGGCGACGCCGACCACGGCAGCGACCGGGACCACCGACGCGACCGCGACCGCGACGACAGGTGCGACCGCCACGTCGCAGGGATCGGCCACCGCGACCGCCGAGCCGCAGAGCACCGCGTCCACCGCGCCGACCACCGCGGAATCGGGTCAGGGACTGCGTGCCGGGCAGGCCGCGATCGCGCCCCGGGAAGGAACCACGTCGGAGCAGGCCGCGGAGAGTACGGCGTCATCCACGCCGGCTGCCCCTACGACCGAGCCGGGCGCTCCCGCAACGACCGACGCGGCGGCGACCGCCGATCCGAACGCTCCGGTGACCGAGGCGCCTCAGCCGTCGGATTTCCCGGCGGGCAGCAACCCCAACGTGCTCACGCAGCCCGGGAGCGCGGATGACGCCGCGATCCAGGCGTGGGTGACGGCGGCAACCGCCTACAGCCAGACGCCCGGCGCCGGCCCCACCTGCGCGCAGATCGACTACTTCCAGGGCCTGGACGATCCGAAGCT
>JBIQMQ010000271.1:0-3087 GCA_044463185.1 Nakamurella lactea
GCGAGATTGCTGACGTCGTCACCGATTTCGACGATTCGGGAGTCGCGGATCGTGACGTATCCGCTCTTGATCACGGAGAGTTCTTCGCCTCCCAGGATCGCCCCGCCGACCAGGGTCATGTCGCCTGTAGCCAATTTCACGCCGCCTTCGGTTAACCACGCCCGAGGATCGCTTGACAAGGTTGCGCATCCTTTGGCATGTTCGTTATTTGAACAGCATGTGCGAATTATGGAAGACTCTAAGGACGGGTGTGAGCAGTGTCAAGCGATGACGAGGAAAAAGGTGGCGCGCGAGCGCAGACGCTCTCGCGTGGGGTTCGGATCTTGCAGGAGTTGGCGGCGGTCACCACTGGACTGACCATCGCGGAATTGGCCGTCATCCTGGGGGTCCACCGATCGATCGTTTACCGGCTGGTCCGAACCCTGGAGGACCATCGCCTCGTGAGGCGCAACGGCAACGTCATCGAACTGGGCGTTGGGCTCACCGAGCTGGCGCGCGGCGCTACCCGCAAGTGGGAAGACTTGGCCCGCGAGGTCGTTCGCACCACCGCGGACGCCCTTGCTATGACGACGTACATCTCCGTCCAGGACGGCAGTGATTGCGTCGTCCTGATGAGCGAGGAGCCGCTCAGTCGGCAAGGGACCGTCACCTACCGCCTCGGATATCGTCACGCCCTCAGCGCCGGCGCAGACGGCAAAGTCATCCAGAGCGAGCTATCCGATGAGCAATGGAGCCGCATCTCATCCACCATCGTTCGAAGCGGTGAGATCGGCGAGATCCGCCGGCTGGGCTACGCAACCAGCACCGGTGAGGTGATTCCCGGAGTCTCGGCAGTCGCCGTACCGGTCCGACTGCGCACTTGGAGCGCGGCGGCGCTTGCGGCGGTGTATGTCGAATCGAGCACGCCAGTCGACACCCTGGCCGCGCGCCTGAACGACGCCGCCCGCCAGATCGAGCGCGGCATCTGACGTCCGACCACCGGTGATGCGAGGTCACGTATCGCCGGGGGAACAACCCGCTATGCCGTCGCTCGGGGACACCTCATGGCTCAGCCGACGCCGCGCAGCCGCACCGACAGGCAGGTGACGCAGCCCTCGAGCTTTTCGTATTCGCTGATGTCGACCGTGAACACGTGATATCCGCGGCGGCGGAATTCGGCGGCGGTCGCCTCGGCGCTGGCCGCCATCAGCAGGGTGCGCCCGCCGAGCAGCACCACGTGCGACCCGGGTTCCTCGCCGACGGGCTCGAACACAGGGAACGCCGCAGGCGTATCCACCAGCGGCGGGTGGCCGATCACGGTGCCGTCCGGCAGCGCGGTGACCGCGGATTTCAGGTGCAGCACGCTGCTCACCGGCACTCCGACGGTCGTCGCCCCGAACTCGGCCAGCAGGTCGCGGAGCTGCTCCACCCCGGCCTCGTTGGTGCGATCGCCGACCCCGACCCACACCGTGCCGTCGTGTTTCAGCACGTCACCGCCGTCCAGCGTGCCGGGCGCCTCGATATGCGCCACCCGGTAGCCGAAATCCCGCACGACCTTCTCGACGGCGGCCGTCTCGCCGCGGCGCGAGGTGGCGCCCGGGCGGGTGATCACGGCCAGGTCGCCGTACACGACGACGGCGTCCTCCACGAACACGGCGTCCGGGCAGTCGTCGGCCGGCGGCACCTCGACAATCTGCCAGCCCGCGCCGCGCAGCGCGGCGACGTATTCGTGCCACTGCCGCAGAGCCAGCTCCGGGTCGATCGGCTGCCGATCGATATGGCTCACGAGTCCTTCCGCCAGCCGCGGCCCTGGGCGCCGGACGAGGGCAGTGCGGTGGTGCATGACGGAATTCCCTGCTGCTCAAGGGTTTCAGGGGCAAGCGCGCCCGGTCGATTCCCGTGGGGCACGGCGCGGGCCGGCTCCAGCACGAGGATCACGAGCACACTGGCGATGACCGCGAGACCGAGCTAACCGATCGCCGTCAACGTCTCCCTGACGATAGCGAACGCCAGCACGGCGGCCACCGCCGACTGGGCCAGAGTCACTGTGGTCGCGGTGCTGGCGGACGCCGCGCGGCTCGCCCCGCCCTGCATCAGCCGGTGCGCCGCTCGGAGAGCAGCGGCGCTGCTGAGGCCAGGCTCAGGCCCCCTTGCGTTCGCGGGGCTTCGCGTCGCCGGAGGCGGCGGCGCGGCTGCGTCGCGGCGTCGATGCCGTTGTGGGCTGCGACACGTCCGTCAGCCGCGCCTTGCGCCCGGTGGCCTTGGGCTTCGCGGCATGGTCGTCTTCCGGCTGCTTCTTCGAGGCCGACCGGCGCGTGGTCGAAGGCCGCCGCGCCGCGCCGCCGCCGCGCCGCTCCACGCTGCGCTCCAGGGCCGCCAGCAGATCGAGCACCTCGGCGTCCTCGCCCTCCTCGGCCTTCGCCGCCTCCGGGAACGCCTCTCCCCCAGCGAGTTTCGCCTCGATCAGCGCCTCCATCTCGTCCCGGTACTCGTCGGTGAACTTCTCCGGCTCGAAATCCGCTGCGTACGAGTCGACGAGGGTCGCGGCCATCTCCAGCTCGCGCTTGGTCACGGACGCCCCCGCAATCTTCTCGGGCAGTTCGAACGCCCGGACCTCGTCCGGCCACCGGAGCGTCTGCACCGCGAGAACATCGTCATGCACGCGCAGCGCACCCAGCTGGGTGCGTTGTCGCAGCGCGAACCGCACGATGGCCACCCGGTCGGTCTGTTCCAACGTGGTGCGCAGCAGCACGTACGCCTTGGCCGCCGGCGCCGCCGGCTCCATGTAGTAGGCGCGGTCGAACAGCAGCGTGTCGATCTGATCCGCGGGGGCGAACTGCTCCACCGCGATCTCCTTGGACCGGTCCGCCGGCAGCGACGCGAAATCGTCGTCGTCGAGCACCACCAGGCTGCCGTCCGGCGCCTCGTACGCCTTGGAGATGTCGCGGGTCTCGATCGTCTGCCCGCACACCTCGCAGACCTTCCGATACCGGATTCGGCCGCCGTCGGCCGTGTGGACCTGATGCAACGGCACATCGTGATTCTCCACGGCGCTGTACAGCTTGATCGGGATGGTCACCAACCCGAAATTCAGGGAACCACTCCATA
>JBIQMQ010000272.1:0-3034 GCA_044463185.1 Nakamurella lactea
CGCAGGAAGCCAAGACGAGGCTCTCCTCGCCGTGGGCGTCGCTGGCCGCCGTCGTGATCGCGATCCTGTGGACCATCCCCACGTTCGGCCTGCTGGTGAACTCCACCCGCACCGAGCCCGCTCCACTCACCTCCGGGTGGTGGAACTTCTGGGGGCCCGATTCGGCGTTCTCAATGACGAACTACGTCCGGGCGTGGAACGGCAATGGCGGCACGCCGATGTCCGACTACATCCTGAACTCGTTCGTCATCACCCTGCCCGCCGTCGTCATCCCGATCACGCTCGCCCTGCTGGCGGCGTACGCGTTCGCGTGGATCGACTTCAAGGGCCGCAACATCCTGTTCGTCGCGGTCTTCGTGATGCAGATCGTGCCGCTCCAGGTGGCGCTGATCCCGCTCAACACGGTGTACGTGAAGTTCGGCCTGTCCGCGTCGTTCTGGTCGATCTGGTTCTCGCACACCATCTTCGGCTTGCCGCTGGCGATCTTCCTGCTGCACAACTTCATGAGGGAGATTCCGTCGTCCCTGGTCGAAGCGGCACGGGTGGACGGCGCCGGCCACGTCATGATCTTCACGCGGGTGCTGCTCCCGCTGCTGGTGCCGGCCATCGCCGCGTTCGGCATCTTCCAGTTCCTGTGGGTGTGGAACGACCTGTTGGTTGCGCTCACGTTCTCGGGCAGCACGACCCGACCGATCACGGCCGGTATTCAGCAGCTGACGACGCAGTTCTCCCAACAGGGCAACATCCTGCCGTCCGCCGCCATCCTGGCGACGATCGTGCCGCTCATCGTGTTCCTGTCGCTGCAGCGCTTCTTCGTGCGCGGCCTGCTGGCCGGCTCGGTGAAGGGGTAGCGACGCGCAGATGACGGAATCACCTGCCGTGGGCGCGATCCCCGCGCCGGCCCCGTGGCGGAAGCGATCCGGCATCGTGGACGTTGCGGCGCGAGCGGGGGTGTCCCAGGCGACGGTGTCCCGGGCCCTACGCGACCATCCGTCGGTGACCGCGGCGACCCGGGAGAAGGTGCGCAAGGCCGCGGCCGAGCTCGGATACGTGCCGTCGGCGTTCGCCGCGGCGCTGGCGCGGGGACGCAGCAACACCATCGGCGTGGTCGCGCCGTGGGCGACGCGATGGTTCTTCGCGACCGTGATCGAGGGCATCAACGAGGTCGTCGCCGAGCACCGGTACGACCTGATGCTCTACCCGATCCGGCCGAGCACCGGCGCCGAGCCGCGGCACTTCGACGCCATGGGACTGGACAAGCGCGTGGACGGCGTCATCGGGCTTGCCCTGCCCACCGAGCTGCGCGCGGCCGGCACCATGCGGCGGCTGCCGATCGTCACCGTCGGCACGTACACCCCGGGCATTCCCGGCGTGCAGGTGGACGACTCCGAGGTCGGGTACCTCGCCACTCGGCACCTCATCGAGTTGGGCCACCGGCGCATCGCGTTCCTCGGCCTGGATCCGGACGACGTGTACGGGTTCAAGGTCGCCGACGACCGCTACGCCGGGCACTGTCGCGCGCTGACCGAGGCGACCCTGCAGCCCGATCCCGACCTGGTCGTCACCACCGGGTTCCTCGCCGAGGCGGGTGAGGCCGCGTTGGAGGAGCTCTACTTCCGCGCCGACTGGGAACCGCGACGGCTACCCACGGCCGTGGTCGCGGTCAGCGACGAGCTGGCGATGGGCGTCATCTACGCGGCGCGGAAGCGGGGCCTGCGGGTGCCGGAGGATCTGTCGGTGGTCGGGGTCGACGACCACGACCTCGCCCGGCACTTCGACCTCACCACCGTGGCGCAGCCGGTGATCGAACAGGGCCGGATCGCCGCGACCATGCTGTGGGATCTGATGCAGACCGGCCGGATGCCGGACACCGAGGTCATCAGGCTGCCGCCGGGACTGATCGTGCGGGCCACTACCGCGCCGCCCCGATGATCCCGATATGCGCCGACGGTACGATCGCATCGTGACCGGGGCGCCATGGCTCGACGAGCGGGAAGCCGCCGCGTGGAAGGCCGTCCGTGACCTGGGGCAACCGCTGTGGACGGCCCTCGGGCGCGACCTGCAGCGCGAGTCCGGGCTGTCCATGGCGGACTACCAGGTGCTCGTGGTGCTGTCCGAGTCTCCGGGCGGCGTGCTCGCCTACCGCGACCTCGCCGACGCGACCGGGTGGGAGAAGAGCCGGTTGTCGCACCACATCACCCGCATGGAGCGGCGCGGCCTGGTTCGCCGCGAGGGCTGCGAGACCGACGCGCGCAGCGCGAACATCGTGCTGACCGAACCGGGCAGGCGCTGCATCGAATCAGCGGCGCCGGGGCACGTCGCGTCGGTGCGGAGGCTGCTCATCGACCAGCTCACCGCCGACCAGGTCGACGCCCTCATCGCGATCGGGGATCAGATCTCCAAGGTGCTGGAGGCCTGCCCCGACGTGGAGGAATCGGACGCCGAGTCGTCCGTCGCGTCCTGACGCGCCTGCGCCAACTGCCGCTTGACCCGCGCCAGCATCGCCGACAGCCCGCGCAACCGCAGCGGGCTGACGACGTCGGCCAGCGGAAGCTGCATCGCGAAATCCGCCGGCGTGGACAGCACCTCGTCGACCGGGCGGCCGTCAAGACCCTCCCGCAGGATGCCGGCGAAACCTCGGGTGGTCGGCGCCTCCGGCGGCGCGGTGAAGAACAGCCGCGCCACCGGAGGATCGACGCTGCGGTCCACCTCGGTGATCAGGAAGACCGGCGACTGGCATTCCGGGACGGGCTCCAGCAACTCGGGGTGGTCCGCATACCGCGCAGGCAGCGCGGGCAGGCTCTCGGCGAACTCCAGCAGGAGCTGCAGTTTCTCCTGACCGGCCAGGGCCGCGAAATCGTCGACGATCTCGCGCAGGGCGGTCGGCAGGGGTGCGGGGCTCGTCATCGTGGGCCTCAGGCCGGGGTGGCGGCGGACACCGGGGCTGTGCCGGGCTCGGCGCCCTGGGCGACCGGCACCCGCACCGAGTTGCCCCACTCGGTCCACGAGCCGTCGTAGTTGCGCACCTTGTCCA
>JBIQMQ010000273.1:0-3000 GCA_044463185.1 Nakamurella lactea
CACGGCCACGGCGCTCCCGGACGGGGCCGGCGGCGCCGCCGAGACCGGCGTCATACCCGCGCCCGGAACCTCCGGTCGTGACGAGGGGAGCGGACAGTGAACCCCACCCACTACCTGGTGCTCGCCGCGCTGCTGTTCGGCATGGGCGCCGTCGGCGTGCTGATCCGCCGCAACGCGATCGTCGTGTTCATGTGCATCGAGCTGATGCTCAACGCGGTGAACCTGACGTTCGTCACCTTCGCCCGGATGAGCGGCCGGATCGACGGCGTCGTCATCGCGCTGTTCGTCATGGTCGTCGCCGCCGCGGAAGTGGTCATCGGCCTCGCCATCATCATGTCCATCTTCCGTTCTCGGCGCAGCGCTTCCGTCGACGACGCGAATCTGCTCAAGTACTAGGGCGGGGGAGGGTTCTGTGATCCAGGCCTTACAGTTGGTGGCCGCGGGTGCGGCCGAGGCGACTGCCCCGCAGGCGGCCAGCGGCGTCACCGCCCTGGCACCGTGGGTGCTGTTCCTCCCGCTCCTCGGCGCCGTCGTGCTGATGGTCGGCGGGCGCACCATGAAGCGGGTCGCCCCTCTGATCGGCTGCCTGACGGTGGTGGCCGCGTTCGCGCTGGCCGTGTCGATCTTCTTCGAGGTGGTCGGCATGGACGCCGCGTCGCGGGTGTCGGAGATTTCGCTCTGGTCGTGGATGCCGGTCGAGTCGCTGCAGGTCGAGCTCGGCATGCGGATCGACCCGCTGTCGCTCACGTTCATGCTGCTCATCACGGGCGTGGGCGCGCTCATCCACATCTACTCCGTCGGTTACATGGAGCACGACGAGCACCGGCAGCGGTTCTTCGCGTACATGAACCTGTTCGTCGCCTCGATGCTGCTGCTGGTGATGGCCAACTCGTTCGTGGCCGTCTACGCCGGTTGGGAGGCGGTGGGTCTCGCCTCGTACCTGCTGATCGGATTCTGGTCGCACAAGAACTCCGCCGGCAGCGCCGCCAAGAAGTCGTTCGTGATGAACCGGGTCGGCGACTTCGGTTTCGCCATCGGCATTTTCATCATGTTCGCCGAGATGGGCACGACCTCGTTCACCGGCGTGTTCGCGCAGATCGGCGACGTCGCCCAGCAGCACCCCGCGGCGGTCACCTGGATGTCGCTGTGCCTGTTGCTCGGGGCCTGCGCCAAGTCGGGCCAGGTGCCGCTGCAGGCGTGGCTGCCGGACGCGATGGAAGGCCCGACCCCGGTCTCCGCGCTGATCCACGCGGCCACCATGGTCACCGCCGGCGTGTATCTGATCACCCGCTCCTACCAGATCTACGACCTGACCGAGACCGGCCAACTCGTCGTCACCATCGTGGGTGCCGTCACGATCCTGGTCGGGGCGATCTCCGGCTGCGGCAAGGACGATATCAAGAAGGTGCTCGCCTACTCCACGGTGTCGCAGATCGGCTACATGTTCCTGGCGGCCGGGCTCGGCGCCGGCGTCTACGGCCTGGCGATCCTGCACCTGCTCACGCACGGCTTCTTCAAGGCGGGACTGTTCCTGGCGTCCGGGTCGATCATGCACGGCATGAACGACCAGGTGGACATGCGGCACTTCGGCGGGCTCGCCCGGCGCATGCCGCTGACCTTCGTCACGATGGCCGCCGGGTACCTGGCGATCATCGGCTTCCCGTACCTGTCCGGCTTCTTCTCCAAGGACCCGATCATCGAGGCGGCGTTCGCGGCGGGCGGCACCAAGGGCTGGCTGCTGGGCGGGGCGGCCATGCTGGGCTCCGCGCTCACCGCGTTCTATATGACGCGACTCATGATCATGACGTTCTTCGGCGAGGCCCGCTGGAAGAATCTCACCTCGCCGGACGGCCGCGCGTACCACCCGCACGAGTCGAAGGCCGTGATGACGGCGCCGATGCTGGTGTTGGCGCTCGGGGCGCTCGGCGCCGGCGGCCTCCTGGTCAGCGGCGACCGCCTCGTCGAGTGGCTTTCGCCGTCCGTCGGCGAGTTCGTCGAACCGCACCCGGTATTGCTGTCCGCCGGGGCGATCACCTGGGGCACCGTCGCACTGATGGTGGTGGGCGCCGGCATCGCGTACGTGCTCTACGGCATGCGGCCGGTGCCGGTCACCGCGCCGGTCACCCGCAACCCGGTGGTGCTGCTGTCCCGGGCCGGCATGGGCGGCGACGCGATCAACGAGACGCTGGTCGCCCGGCCGGGCGTCTGGCTGGCCCGCACGTTCGCCTACGCCGATGCCCGCGGGGTCGACGGCGTGGTCGACGGGGTGGGCACCTCGATCATCGGTGTCTCGCACTGGTGGAAAAGATGGCAGAACGGCTACGTCCGCAGCTATGCCTTGTCCATGCTCTCCGGCACTCTGCTGATTGCCGCGGCACTGATGGTGGTGAACTTCTCGTGAGCGGGCGTAGCGAGGCAAGAGTGCTGCTCGGCAGCGAGAGAACAATGCTGCTCGGCAGCGAGCGCACAATCGGACACCGTGAGCGTCGTGCCTCATCGGCGCGCGGGACGAAGCGAGGACGTCGATGAGCTCGTTCCCCTATTTGCTGGTTCTGCTGTTGCTGCCGCTGATCGGGTCGATCGCGGTGGCCGGCATGGGCGGCGCACCCGCGCGCACCGCGAAATTCACCGCGCTGGGCGTCTCGCTCGGCGAGTTCGTCGTCGCCGTCGGGCTGTGGCTCGACTATCGCAACTTCCTGAACGCCGGCGGCGGTGGTGTCGGCGGCGACGCGTTCGCCGAGACCGTGCGGGTGAGCTGGATCGGCAGCTTCAACATCTCGTTCGCGCTGGGCGCCGACGGCATCTCGCTGGTGCTGATCGCCATGACCTGCTTCCTGGTGCCGATCGTGCTGGGCGCCTCGTGGGAGGAGCGGCTGCCGGCCGGTCGCACCGTCACCGGCTACTTCGCGCTGATCCTGGCGTTCCAGTCGGCGATGATCGGCGTCTTCGCGGCCACCGACGTGTTCCTGTTCTACTGCTTCTTCGAGATCATGCTGGTCC
>JBIQMQ010000274.1:0-1177 GCA_044463185.1 Nakamurella lactea
CGGCCGAGGTCGAGACGGAACGCCAGCTCGGCATCAAGCACAAGAGCGAGATCGATGCGATGGGCATCGCGGAGTTCAACGCCGCCTGCCGCGCCTCCGTGCTGCGCTACACCGACGACTGGCGCGAGTACGTGACCCGCCAGGCTCGCTGGGTCGATTTCGACAATGACTACAAGACGCTCGATCTGCCCTACATGGAATCCGTCATGTGGGCGTTCAAGACGCTGTGGGACAAGGGCCTGATCTACGAGGGCTTCCGCGTGCTGTGGTACTGCATGCGCTGCGAGACGCCGCTGTCGGCCACCGAGACGAAGATGGACGACACCTACCGGGACCGCACCGATCCCGCCGTCACCGTCACACTGCCGCTGGTGGTGCCCGCGGACGACGCGCGCGCCGAACTGGACGGGGTGCGCGCCCTGGTGTGGACGACCACGCCGTGGACGCTGCCGTCGAACCTCGCGGCGGCGGTGCACCCGGATGTGACCTACGCGGTCGTCGCCGCACCCGACGGTGCCCGGTACCTGCTGGCTGAGGCGCTGGTCGGCAAGTACGCCAAGGATCTCGGTTTCGAGGACGCCGACGCGGCGATGGGCGCCGTCACCGGCACCTATGCCGGCGCTGCACTCAAAGGACTTCGGTATACGCCGCCGTTCCCGTATTTCGCCGGCCGGGAGCACGCGCACCAGGTGCTCTTGGCCGACTACGTGACCACCGAGGACGGCACCGGCATGGTGCACATCGCTCCGGCGTTCGGCGAGGAGGACAAGGTCGTCACCGACGCCGCCGGGATCGAGATCGTGCTTCCGGTCGACCCGCAGGGCCGGTTCACCGCCGAGGTGCCCGCGTACCAGGGCATGAACATCTTCGAGGCGAACAAGCCCATCGCCGCGGACCTCAAAGCCGCGGGCCGGCTGCTCCGGCAGGAGTCGTACGTGCACTCCTACCCGCACTGCTGGCGCTGCGAGACGCCGCTGATGCAGCGCGCCATCTCCAGTTGGTTCGTCGCCGTGACGCGCTTCCGCGACCGCATGGTCGAGCTGAACAAGCAGATCACCTGGGTGCCGGCGCACATCCGGGACGGCCAGTTCGGCAAGTGGCTGGCCGGTGCGATCGACTGGTCGATCTCCCGCAACCGATTCTGGGGCTCGCCCATCCCGGTGTGGGTGTCGGACGA
>JBIQMQ010000274.1:1277-2992 GCA_044463185.1 Nakamurella lactea
GAGTGGTTCGAACACCACTACCCGGGCGACTTCATCGTGGAGTACAACGGGCAGACCCGCGGCTGGTTCTACACCCTGCACGTCCTGGCGACGGCCCTGTTCGACCGGCCGGCGTTCACCACCTGCGTGGCGCACGGCATCGTGCTCGGCGACGACGGGCTCAAGATGTCGAAGTCCCGCCGCAACTACCCGGACGTGACGGAAGTCTTCGACCGGGACGGCTCCGACGCGATGCGCTGGTTCCTGCAGGCGTCCGCGGTGCTGCGGGGCGGCGACCTGGTGGTGACCGAGGAGGGCATCCGGGAGGGCGTCCGCCAGGCCATCCTCCCGTTGTGGAACGCCTGGTACTTCCTGTCGCTGTACGCGGGCGCGGCGAACGGTCCGGACCGGCCCGGCCGCGTCGGTGAGGTGCGGACGGATTCGACGGACCTGCTGGACCGCTACATCCTGGCCAAGACCGCCGAGCTGGTGGACGGCGTCACCGCCGACATGGACGTCTACGACCTGGCCGGCGCCTGCGCCCGCCTGCGCGTGTACCTCGAGGTGCTCACCAACTGGTACATCCGCCGCTCGCGGCAGCGCTTCTGGGACGGCGACGCCGGCGCGATCGACACCCTGCACACCGTGTTGGAGACGGTCTGCCGGGTGGCGGCCCCGCTGCTGCCGTTGACCACCGAGGTGATCTGGCGGGGGCTGACCGGCGGGCGCAGCGTGCACCTGACCGACTGGCCGGAGGCCGGGGCACTCCCCGCCGATGCCGCACTGGTCGCGGCCATGGACACGGCCCGGGACGTGGCGTCGGTGGCGTTGTCGCTGCGCAAGTCCGCCGGGATCCGGGTGCGTCAGCCGTTGGCGGGGATGACGGTATCCGTGGCGGATCCGGCGGCGATGGAGCCGTACGTGTCGCTGCTGGCCGATGAGCTCAACGTGCGCGGCGTGACGGTGATCGGCCTCGACGAGGGCGACGACCGGGTGACGCGGCAGCTCACCGTGAATGCTCGAGCCGCCGGTCCTCGGCTCGGCAAGGAAGTGCAGCAGGTGATCCGCGCGTCCAAGTCCGGCGACTGGTCCGTCGACGAAGACGGCTGCGTCACCTGCGGAGGCATCGAGCTGGCCGACGGCGAGTATTCGCTGGATCTCGTCGCGTCGGGCGATGCGTCCGGGGCGGTGGGGTTGCTCCGGTCCGGCGGATACGTGCACCTGGATACCGAGATGGACGATCGGCTGCGCGCCGCGGGCATCGTCGCCGACGTGATCCGGGTGGTCCAGCAGGCACGGAAGGACGCGGGCCTGAACGTCTCCGACCGCATCACCGCGACACTGGACGTGTCCGACGAGGTCTGGCAGGCCGTGAGCGCGGATCTCGAGCACCTGCGGTCGGAGACCCTGGCCGAGTCGGTGCAGCGGGGCGCGCTAGCCGACGACGCCACCAGCGGAGCCGTCGGCGAGGGGGACCGGGCGCGGGCTCGCGCCGCGGCCCTCTAAGCCCCGCGGCTCCTTCAGCCCCGTGGCTCCTTCAGCCCCGCGGCTCCTTCAGCCGCGCGATTCTCGAGGTCGCACGATTCGGTAGCACGGCTCCGTGGAGCGCGCGGAGCCGTGCTACCCAGTCCTGCTTGGACGAGGTCACGCGGGCGGTAGGTCGTCGATCTCGGGCGGAAGCACCACCGTGTCCGGCGTCACGTATCCGACGCTCGTCACGATCACCCGGGCCTTGC
>JBIQMQ010000275.1:0-2966 GCA_044463185.1 Nakamurella lactea
TCGTGCTGCTGGCGGTCACGCTGGCCGTGCTCGTCTTTGGCAACGACCTGGGCACTGCGCTGCTGATCTTCGGCGTGCTGCTCGCCATGGTGTACATGGCCAGCGGCCGCGCGTCCTGGGTGGTGATCGGCCTTCTCGCCTTCGCCGGCGGCGCGCTGATCGCGTACAAGCTGTTCGCGCATCTGCGGGTGCGGGTCGACATCTGGCTGCACCCGTTCGCCGACCCGCTGGGCAACGGCTACCAGCTCGTGCAGTCGCTGTTCGGGCTGGGCACCGGCGGCATCTTCGGCACCGGGCTCGGCGCCGGCCGCCCGGACATCGTGCCGTACTCGTCCACCGACTTCATCACGGCCGCGCTCGGCGAGGAGCTGGGCCTGGTCGGGCTGGCCGCGATCCTGCTCGCCTACCTGCTGCTGGTCGCCCGCGGCCTGCGCACCGGGCTCGCCGCGCGCGATCATTTCGGATCGCTGCTGGCCTCCGGGCTGGCGTTCTCCATCGCGCTGCAGGTGTTCGTGATCGTCGGCGGCGTCACCGGGCTCATCCCGCTCACCGGGCTGACCACGCCGTTCCTGTCCTACGGCGGCTCGTCGCTGCTGGCCAACTACATCATCGTGGCCCTGCTGATCCGCATCTCGGACTCCACCCGCCGACCGGTCCCCCGGGGGCCGCGACCGGTGCCGCTGGGCCAGGCCCACACGGCGGTGATCCCGCGATGACGCTGCAGCGCGCCGCGCGGCGGCGAGGGGCCCGGCCATGAAGCGATCCATGCGCCGGCTGGGCGTCGTCGTGATGCTGATGACCCTCGCCCTGATGGTGAACCTCACCTACATCCAGGTCGTGAAGGCCGTCGACTACCGGCAGGACCCCGGCAACCGCCGCACCGTGCTGGAGGAGTACTCGCGGGCCCGCGGCCAGATCGCCGCCGCCGGCGGGGTGGTGCTCGCCCAGTCCACGCCGTCCCAGGACCAGTACCGCTACCAGCGCAGCTACCCGGCCGGCGCCATGTACGCCAACCTCACCGGCTACTACTCGCTGCGCTACGGGCCGACCGGGCTGGAGCGGCTGCAGAACGACCTGCTCTCCGGCAACGACCCGTCGCTGTGGGTGGAGCAGCTCTCCGACCTGATCACCGGCCGCGACCCGCAGGGCGGCAACGTGCAGCTCACGGTGGTGCCGGCGGTGCAGAAGGCGGCCTACAACGGCCTGGCCGCCAAGGGCTACGTCGGCGCGGTCGTGGCGATGAACCCGAAGACGGGCGCGATCCTGGCCATGGCGTCCACCCCGTCGTACGACCCGAACCCGCTCGCCGACCACAGCGAGGACGAACAGCGCGCCGTGTACAACGAGCTCGTCGACAAGTCGCCGTCCCCGCTGCTGGACCGGACCATCGGCGCCGTCTACCCGCCGGGCTCCACGTTCAAGCTGGTCGTTACGGCCGCCGCGCTGCAAGACGGCTACACCCCCGACTCGGAGGTGACCGGTGCGGCGACCATCACGCTGCCGGGCACCGGGGGCGCCACCCTGTCCAACTACGACAAGGAGACCTGCGCCGGCCGCGGCGGCCGCGACGTCACGCTGACCCAGGCGCTCGCCCACTCGTGCAACACCGCCTACGCCTCCCTCGCCATGGATCTCGGCGCCGACGCCCTGAAGAAGCAGGCCGCGGCGTTCGGCATCGGCGGCGACAACCCGACCATCGACGGCTTCCCGGTGGCCGCCTCCCGGACCGGATCGATGACGGCGTCCAACGGCACGGCCGACCCGGCCGCGCTCGCCCAGTCCGGCATCGGGCAGCGCGACGTGGCGCTCACCCCCATGCAGAACGCCGTCATCGCCGCCACCATCGCCAACGGCGGGGAGCGCATGCGCCCCTACCTGGTGGCCACCACCAGCAGGCCGGACCTGACCATCATCAACCAGGCCGAACCCGAATCGCTGGGCCAGGCCATCCCCTCGGACGTCGCGCAGCAGATCCGCGACATGATGATCGAGTCGGAGCGGGCCACGGCCGGCAGCGGGCGCATCGCCGGGCTGACGATCGCATCCAAGACCGGCACAGCCGAACACGGCACCGACCCCAAGAGCACCCCGCCACACGCGTGGTATGTCGCCTTCGCCCCGGCCGACGACCCGAAGGTCGCGGTGGCCGTGCTGGTGACCAACGGCGGCGACAAGGGCCTGGCCGCCACCGGGGCGACCGTGGCCGCCCCCATCGGGCGAGCCGTGATCGCCGCAGCCCTGGCAGGTGCCCCGTGATCCGGGCGGCGAAGGGCCGTGGGCTGCGTCATCTCCGTGGCGCACAGCCGCGACGACCCTCCGCGGGCTGCGACAATGAAACACTGGACATGACACTGTGGCATCACGGCACCGGGTATCACGGCCCGGCGCCGTTGCGCGGCGTGCAGCCGATGCCCCAGGTCAGCGGATAGAGCGAGTAGTGAGGCGATGACGGGAAACCCCCTAGGCGACCGTTACCAGGTGGGCGCGACGCTCGGGTACGGCGGTATGAGCGAGGTCCACCGCGGCCGCGACGTACGGCTGGGCCGCGACGTGGCGATCAAGGTGCTGCGCGCAGACCTGGCCCGCGACCCCACGTTCCAGACCCGGTTCAAGCGCGAGGCGCAGAACGCGGCGTCGCTCAACCACCCGGCCATCGTCTCCGTCTACGACACCGGCGAGACGATCAAGGACGGCGCCACCCTCCCCTACATCGTCATGGAGTTCGTCGACGGCGAGACGCTGCGCGACATCGTCAAGCGCGAGGGTCCGCTGCCGGCCAAGCGCGCCATGGAGATCACCGCGGACATCTGCGCGGCGCTGGACTTCTCGCACCGGCACGGCATCATCCACCGCGACGTGAAACCGGCGAACGTGATGCTGACCCGCGCGGGCGCGGTGAAGGTGATGGACTTCGGCATCGCCCGCGCCGTGACCGACGGCCAGGCCACCGTGACGGCGACCGCCGC
>JBIQMQ010000276.1:0-2954 GCA_044463185.1 Nakamurella lactea
GGCTACTGGCGCCCGCAACAGATCGCACCCTCGACGCGCTTGAGGTCGATGTGCAACCGCGCGACGAGCATCACCGATGACATGGGCCGATACTATCGCGATCTCCGCGAACCGGCCCGCCGACCACCTGCCACGGCGCGCAGCCCGGGCGCGGCGGCCGCCGGTCCGGATGGGCCACGCTCCCCGACGGATACGCTGGTCGGGTGCGATCCATAGCCTCCGGTCCGGTGCCGCTGTACGGCTGGCCCGCCTTCGACGGGGTCGGCGTGCACGTCGCGGTCACCACGCGCACCGGCGGGGTGTCGCGGGGCCGCTTCGCATCGCTGAATCTCGCACTGCACGTGGCCGACGAGGATGACGCCGTCCTTGAGAATCGCGCCCGCGCAGCCGAAGCCTTCGCGGCCGCGCTGGACGACTGCGTGTTCGCGGAGCAGATCGGCGGCGCCACCGTGAGCCGGGTGGGCGCGGCCGACCGCGGCCGGGGCGCGCGGGACCGCGAATCGGCGATTCCCGCCACCGACGCCCTGGTCACCACCGACCCGGGCACGGTGCTGGCAGCGATGGCCGCCGACTGCATGCTCATCACCCTCGTCGACCCGGCCGCCCGCGTACTGGCGCTGGTGCACGCCGGATGGCCCGGCACCACCGCGGGCATCATCCCGAAGTCCGTCGCAGCGATGGGCGAGTGCGGCGCGCGGCCGTCGCGGACGATCGCCGCGATCGCGCCGGCCGTTTCGAAAGAGACCTACCAGGTGGGTGACGATGTCGCGGCAGCCGCACGCGCCGCCTTGGGTGAGCGCACCGGCGAGGCGCTGCGCCCCGACGGCACCGGCCGGTATCTGTTCGACCTCCCCGCCGCCGCGCGCATCCAACTCTCCAGCGCCGGCATCTCGCCCGATCGCGTTCACGGGTCGGGGGCCGTCACCGGCCCCGGCACCCCGTTCTTCAGCCACCGCTTCGAGGGGCCGACAGGCCGGTTCGCGGTGCTGGCCCGGCTGACCGGAGAGGACGCCGCGTGAGCAAGGCCGACACCCCTTTCACCGCTTCCCGTTTCGTGTACGACTCGTTCTTTATCGACGCCGCCGCGAACCAGCTGGCGTGCACCTACCGGCTGGACGACTGGACGTTCACCGAGACGGTCACCCTGCCCGGAGGCGGAGACTGGTCGACGCCGGCGGCATACCAGGCCGCCCGCCTCGTTTTCCTGCTGGCGGGGGTCTCCTACTACAAGGCGGGAGCGCCGCCGGTCATCGACCTCGGCAGCCACGCGGTGACGGACACGGAGCGCGCGTTCCTGCGGGAGTACTACGTGGACGGGCTGGGCGAGTTCGCGTTCCGCTCGGAGCCCCGTCTCGATTTGACCGGACTGGAGATCTCCGGCCCGCGGTTGCAGCGCGATGCACCCGTCGGCTTCTCGCCGGAGATCGGCACCCCGCTCATCCCGTTCGGCGGCGGCGTCGACTCCATCGTCACCGTGGAGTTGTTGCGTGGCAAAGCGCCCGACGCGTCGCTGTTCGTGGTGAACCGTCCCGGAGATCGGTTCGACGCGATCGAGAGGCCGTCGGCGGTGACGGGCCTGCCGACGGTGCGCGCCGAGCGGGTGCTGGACCCGACGATCCTGCGCTCGGCGGAGTTGGGCTTCCGCAACGGCCACGTACCGGTGACGGGCATCCTGTCCGCGATCGCCGTGCTCGCCGCCGCGGTCGGCGGGCACGACGCCGTGGTGATGAGCAACGAGTGGTCCGCGTCGATCGGCACGGTGGAGCTGGAAGGTCGTTCCATCAACCACCAGTACTCCAAGTCGCTCGCCTTCGAGACGGGATTCCGCCGGGTGATCGCCGAGGCGATCGGCGAGGATCTGCAGTACTTCTCGATGCTGCGGCCGTTCACCGAACTGTGGATCGCCCGTCGGTTCGCCGGCCTGCCGCAATACTTCGACTCGTTCCGAAGCTGCAATCGCGCCTTCCACATCGATCGTGCCAAGAGGTGGGACCACTGGTGCGGCGTGTGCGACAAGTGCGCGTTCATCGACCTGATCCTGGCGCCGTTCCTGGATGCCACCGTATTGCAGAAGGTCTTCGCCGAGGCCGTCGCCGAGCCGCTCGAGAACCCCTCCATGGCAGCCAGTTTCGGTACGTTGGTGGGCCTGGTGCCGGACGCGAAGCCCTGGGAGTGCGTCGGCGACGTACACGAGACCCGGGTCGCGTTGCAGCTCGCCGCGCTGCGACCGGACCGGGCGCGAACCCACCTGGTGCAGGAGTTGGCGCTGCGGGTGGCGGGCCCCAACCGGGACGCGTGGCCCGATCCGCGGGTCGCCGCCGAGGCATTGCTGCGGCCGGTCGGCGAGCACCACATCCCGGTCTGGTTCCTGCCGGCCGAGCTTCGGGGCTGATGCCGGTGACGCATCCCGGCACGACCGGCCACGAGCCCGTCGCGGACCCTGCGCCGGATCGCTCCCGGCCGCTCACGGCCGGCGCAACCGACGCCGGCACCCCTTCGAGGTCCACCCTGAGCTGGGCGGATCTGCCCGGACGCCGGGTTGGGCTGTACGGGCTCGGTGTGGAGGGCCGGGCGAGCCTCCAGGCCTGCCGGGCCCTGGGCATCGACCCGGTCGTCGTGGAGGACGACCCCGGCGATCCCCGGTCGGCCGGAGCGGCAGACGGGGCCGCCGACGCCCCCCGGGTGCTCGGCATCCGGGACGGCGGTCTGGAGGCCCTGGCCGCCTGCGACGTCGTCATCAAATCCCCCGGTATCAGTCGCTACGGCGAAACGGTGCGTGCACTCCAGGCCGCGGGGGTCACCGTGGTCGGCGGCACCGGCCTCTGGCTCGCGGGCGCGGACCTGGGCCGGGTGTTGGTTGTCACCGGCACGAAGGGCAAGTCCACGACCGCCGCCATCGCGGGACACCTGTTGCGCGGCTTGGGGTATCGGGTGTTGCTCGGCGGCAATATCGG
>JBIQMQ010000277.1:0-2943 GCA_044463185.1 Nakamurella lactea
ACGATGAGCAGGAACATGATCGTCGCGAAACCGGACATCATGACCGCGTACTGCGGGTTCAAGCCCATGATGATCGGGAACACGAACGTCGCGCCGAACATGGCGAACACGTGCTGAGCGCCCAGGCCGATGGTGCGCGGCCAGCTGAGCCGCTCGCCTGGCGCCACCACCTCGCCTTCGGGGATGGCCCGGCCATCCCCCTTGAGCTTCCAACCGAAAGCTGACATCTGACTCCTCCGACCCGAGGTGTAGGCCACGCGGCACTGTTACCGCGCGGGCAAGCGCCGAGCGCGACGATCGCATTCGGCATCACACGGACCGTATGCCGCAGGTCACACAAAACTCGTTGTACGTTTCTGCCAGTGTCCCGAGCCCGCGTTAGTAGAGAGTGATCTATCGCCGAGCGTTCCGGCGGGGCCCTAGGTCGCACCGGGGGATTTCTGCGGTTCGCCCCGGCTTGTCAGACTCTGGACGGCGGAGTGATTTACAGGTCGGCCGCGCCGATGCCGAGCCGGGACGCAGCAGCCGAGATCTGAGCGGCGAGAGCGGCGTCCTCGTCCGTGACCGCATCGCCCTCGTCATGGGTGACGAGCCGAACGGTGACGGACGGGTAGGTCAGTTCGATGTCGGGATGGTGGTTCGCCGCGTCCGCGAGGCGACCGATTTCGTTCACGAAGTCGACTCCGCGTGCGAACGACCCGGTAGTGAAAGTAGCCGTCGCGCCGGAATCGCCCACCTGCCATTCCGTCACACCGTCACGCGCCTGGAACTCCTCGGTTGTCAGTCGTTGCGTCATACCGCATGGTACGGCGGGCACGCGGTGATACGACGGGCTGCCGGGGGTGGGGCGGGCTGCCGACACGTGCGGTTCTGCATCGGCGACCAGCGCTGCCCGCTGCACCGCCGACCGGCGCCGCGGGCCGGAACACGCCGAAGCAGCGCAGCGGCGTTCTTCACGTGATCCGCAGTGCCGACTGAACTCAGCCGCATCACAATGGCCTGGTGGATCCGTTGCGAGTGGCCAGTGCCGGGGCGGCGCGGGCGCTGATAGGCCGGTTCGGCCGCGAATATGACGTTCCACCGGCCGCGACGACATTCGGCCCGGTTGGCGTGGTCGACGCCGCCGTGCGCCGTGACCCTGAGTTCGATGTGGTGATCACGTCCCGGGTGGGCCTGGACGCCTTGGCGGATCTGATCGAGCCCGGCTCGGGCGCGGAGGTCGGGCTGGTGCCGACGGTGCTCGCGATCCCGGTCGGCCGCAGCCTCTCGGCACCGACTTCGGTTGACGACGTGCGCCGGTTGCTGTTGGCGGCGGAGGCGGTGTACTGCGCGGACCTGGAGAAGTCCACCGCCGGCCGGTACGTCGCACGGCTGCTGGCGGACTTGGGTCTGGTGGCCGACGTTCCGACGCGCACCTACCCGGAGGGCGCGGCCGCGCTGCGCGCCTTGGCCGAGGCCGCCGGCACCCCCACTCCGACGCCGGGCGACCTGACAGGTTCGGCCGTGCACGCCGATCGGACCCCGATCGCGCTCGCCCAGCTGACGGAAGTCCTTGCCGCACAAGGCGTTCGGGCCGTCTCCGCGATCGCCCTTCCGGGCCAGCTGGGTCTTCGCACGCCCTACCTGGCCGCCGTTGTGAGAGGCAGCGCACGGAGTGCGGCCGCGCACCGATTCGTCAACGTCCTTACCGGTGCGGGCACAGCTGGCCTTCGTGCCGATTGCGGCTTCGACATCGCGCCGTAGGAACGGGCGCGGGCGGCGTCATACTCGGTGTGCGGGCCTCGGACGTGTGTTGTTCGCTTTTGAACGTGCCCTCGTGTTGCCGTGTGACGGCTCACCCGCCGGCGTGGGTTGCCCCCGTACGCGACCCCGCGGCGCTAGGACTCCAGGTAACGCGGGCTAGGACTCCAGGTAGCGGGCGCTAGGACTCCAGATGGCGGGCGCTAGGACTCCAGGTAGCGCAGCACCGCCATCACGCGGCGGTTCTCGCTGTCAGAGGGTGGCAGGTCGAACTTGGCCAGGATGTTCGCCACGTGCTTCTCCACGGCGCGCTCGGTGATGACCAATTCCGCGGCGATGCCGCTGTTGGACATGCCTTCGGCCATCGCGGTCAGAACTTCGTGTTCGCGGGGCGTGAGCGTGCGCAGGGTGTCGCGTCTGCGGCTGGCCGCGAAGAACTGCGCCACGACCTCCGGGTCCAGTGCGCTCCCGCCGCTCGCTACCCGCCGCAAGGCCTCGACGAAATCCCGCACATCGGCGACCCGGTCTTTGAGCAGGTATCCGACACCGCGCGCAGACTCGGCGAGAAGTTCTGTGGCGTAACGGGTCTCGACGTACTGTGAGAAGACGAGAATCCCCACCTGGGGATGGCCGCGGCGCAGCTCGATCGCCGCGCGTAACCCCTCGTCGGTGAATGTCGGCGGCATGCGGATATCGACGACGCAGACGTCCGGTGGATCGACGCGGACCGCTTCGCGCAGCCGCTCGGCATCCGGCACTGCCGCGGTCACCTCGAATCCGCGGTCGGTGAGCAGGTGTACCAGGCCATCGCGCAGGATCGCGCTGTCCTCCGCGATCACCACCCGGGTGGGGCGCGGCGGCGCGGACTGGGCCGCCTGCGTCTCGGGCTGCGGTTTCTTGGGCAGCGGCGTCATTGGAGCTTGCGGCTGCTGCGGCTGTGGCTCCGCCTGCGGCTGTGCCTGCCGTGGCGGTTGGGGCATGCCCGGCTGCGGCGTCATGGGCGGGCCGCCATGAGGGGCAGGCGCACCGTCACCACGGTGGGTCCTCCCGGCGGGGAGTCAATCGTCATGACGCCGTCCACGCTGTGCACCCGCTGCAGCAGGCCGGCCAGCCCCGTTCCGCCGGACGCATCGGCAGCGGGGATGGCAGCTCCGCCCTGGCCGTCGTCCTGCACGCTCAGGGTGAGGGCCTCGGGGCTGGTGC
>JBIQMQ010000278.1:0-2940 GCA_044463185.1 Nakamurella lactea
CGACGACTGGATCCCGATCACCGAGGACCAGGGCTCGACCTCGGATTCGTGCTCCTCGATCTACGCCGTGAAGTTCGGCAGCGAGGGGATCATGGGGATCGAGAACGGCGGGATCCAGATCGAGGAAGTGGGCGAGCTCGAGACGAAGGATGCGACGCGGCACCGAATCAAGTGGTACGCGGCGATCATCCAGCTGAGCGAGCTTGGTCTTGCGCGCCTCGAGGGGATCACGGGCAGCTAACGAACGTCTCCGTAGGGGCCCGATTTATCGCGCCCGCCGGTCGCCGCCGTTCCGGCGACCGCCCCTGGTTTCCGCACCATGCGGTCGATCGACGCACATCACGGTTGCAACGGCGTCGTGTTCCTTGCGACCGGTGTTGAGGGGCACGCGCGTGTTCGACGACAGGTGGCCTTCGGGGCGGCGCCAACGGTGGGAGAACGGGCGGTCGGGGGAACCACGCCGACCGGCGGGAGGAGCAAGGAATCTGTCTCAAAACGGCAGTGAAGGCCACCCACCACGCGGCCAGCCGCGCGCGGCGGATCCGAATGATGCCCACTGCGGTCAGCTCGATTCCTCGGGTGCCGGTCCGCCGCGCGGACGACGGTCGTGGGCGCTTAGCCAGTGCCCCCTCGTGGCTGAAGCGCCCGCCACCCCTGCTGCCAGGCGCGGGCCAGCGTTCGCAGATTGAAGCCGGTGGCGATCAAGCTCCATTCCGCGCGCACCGCCGCCACCCCGCGGAGTCGGAAGCGCCGCAGTCCCCGCTGTTCCTTGAGGATCCCGAAGACCGGCTCCGGTAAGGTCTTGCGCACCCGACCCCAGGCCCGCGCCTCCTCGGTTCCCATCCAGTCCCGATGCGCGCGGATGGCCGTCTCGTCGGAGGTCACCTCCAGCGTCCGGCCATGGCGCTGATCCGTCGTACAGAGCGCCCTGACCGGACAGGACTGACACCATTTCGGGTCAGCGATCCGGTAGCGGTCAACCATCGGCCGTCCCTGGCGCCGCACCGTCCCAACGTGGACGAGTTCCCGCCCTTGGGGACAGGTGTAGGTGTCGGCTTCGACGTCGTAGATGAAGCGATCTTTGTGATAGGGATCGTCTAACTGCGTTCGTTGGGCCTCCGACATGATGACGACCTGCTCCCGCGCCGCACAGGCGGTGAGCGTCGGTCCCGAGTGATAGCCGCCATCGGCCAGGAGCCGGGTCGGCGCCCGGCCCAGCGTCGCCACCGCCGCGTCCCGCAACGGCACCAACTGCTCATGATCCGAGGCACTCGCCACGATGTCAGTCGCCACCAGGAATAAGCCACCGCGCGGTTTGCTCCGCCGGGGTGCGGACGCTCCGTCCGTTGCCCGGGTCACCCCCGCCTCGGTGGGCTCGTCTTCCCGTCCGCTGCCGCCAGCGGTTCCGGTTCCATCGTTCGCGGGCACCGGCGGCTCGACCGGATGCGTCGCCACCACCGCCGCCTGCGCGTTATAGCCGACCACCCACCCCTGCCGCGTCAACAGGACCGCTGCCTCCGAGTCGGTCGGACTTGCTTGGGGGTGCGTCCCCGTGGTCACCGCCGTCAAGGCCGCCGTCACCCGCTCCTTGAGCGCCTGCTGCTGACGCAAGCGCGCTGGCAAGCGCGGCGAGATCGGACCATCCGTCCGCCCGTTCTGCGCTTCCAGGTCGCTGATGGCCGCCTCGGTCCGTTCCAGCAACGCCCGTAATCCGGCTTCATCGGCCAGTCCGGCCCGCGCCACGTTGCCACTCACCTTGGTGCCATCGACCGCCAGCACGGCGAGATCGAGCAGATCCGCCGCCACCGCCGTCTGCACCGTCACCGTCAAGAGATGCCGCATCCGCTCCCGGTGGGCGGCATAGAAGCGCCAGAGGGTGTTGTGATCCGGTTGCTGGTTGGCCGTCAGCCAGCGGAAGGGCACCTGATCCCGACAGGCGGTCTCGAGTTGGCGCGCCGAGCGCAGCCCTCCCATGAAGCCGGCAACCCACACCCGCAAGAGCAGCGCCGGATCGTAGGCTGGGGCACCAAGGGACGCCCCGGGTGTCGCCAGGCCGAGCGCTGTCCAATCGTCCGGGCTCAAGGCGTCGACGAACTGGTCGACGAAGCGCACCCAATGGTCGGCTGGCAGCCAGTCGTCATAGCTCGGCGGCACGAGTGCGGGCTGGTTGCGATGAAACGGCCGTCGCGGCATCTCCCCCCCTTGCTGATCGCTGATTCGGGTCTCATCTATTTTAACCGATATCCCCCACGACGACGACGACTTCTGAGACACATTCCAAGCTCCTCCCCTACGGTCGATTGTGGACGTCGATGGATAAAGGGCGACGAAGGGAAGTGACCAATGACGATTACGGGCGGGCCGAGCCAGCCGACGATCACGCTGATGGACGAGGGCGCGGTGACAGCCGACGAATATCACGCAGTGAAGTGTGTGGTGCAGGGGCACCGCGAGGCATTTGTGCGGGTGGCTTGCAACAAGAGCCACGACATCTTCCTACAAGGGATCGCCTACGAGGGCGGTGATGCGGCCGACCTGATCATCAACGGAACGGCGCATTACGCCGAGACCGACCTGGCGGCCGATACCGGTGGCGGACGCGGTTATCTGGTGCCGGTGGAGACGCTGTACGAGGTGCAGGTCGTGGTACACAACGCCGACACCGAGAACGACGGGACCGCCACGGTCGAAGTGACGCTGGCGTGAGGAGGGATCGATGGCCTTGATTCCGGGCCGGAGCGGTTTCGTCCCGACGCGTCTGACCGACTGGTTGAACGGCCAGGACGTCGATCGGATGAGCCGCTACCGCGCCATGCTTGATTTCTACAACGGCCAGCAGTGGGAGCGGCGCCGTCGCTCCGGCGAGACACGCCTGACCGCCAATTACGCGCGGGCGCTCGTGCGCAAGCCCCAGATCTACCTGTTCGACGACTCGTTCTC
>JBIQMQ010000279.1:0-2924 GCA_044463185.1 Nakamurella lactea
CTGTACAGCTTGATCGGGATGGTCACCAACCCGAAATTCAGGGAACCACTCCATAGAGCGCGCATACGCAGGGAAATACCCGGGCGCATGCGGCGACAAACGCCGGGCACGCCGGCGCACGGAGGGAGACGCCCATGGCTCGCACCAGCACGCCGCCCCAGGCCATCGAGGTCGACGGCCGGCAGGTTCGGCTCACCAACCCCGAGAAGGTGCTCTACCCGGCTGCGGGCGTCACCAAGCGCGACGTGGTCGACTACTACGTCGCCGTGGCGCCCGCGATGCTGCCGCACCTGCTCGGCCGGCCGATCACCCGCAAGCGGTGGCCGCACGGGGTGGGCGGCGAGCCGTTCTTCGAGAAGAACCTTGCCCACGACCCGCCGGAGTGGGTCGACTCCCGGGTACGTCACCAGTCGCGCCGCGACGTGCGCTACCCCCTGGCCGATTCGCCGGCGACGCTGGCGTGGCTGGCGCAGCTCGCCGCGCTGGAGCTGCACGTGCCGCAGTGGCGGTTCGACCTCGAGGCCCGCGGCGCCGAGGCGGTCGAGCTCAACCCGGACCGGCTGGTGCTGGATCTCGATCCCGGTCCGGGCGTCGGGCTCGCCGAATGCGCCGAGGTCGCCCGGGCGATTCGGGAGCTGCTGGGCGACACCGGCGAGAGCCTGGCGCCGGTGACCAGCGGCTCCAAGGGCATTCACCTCTACCTGGCGCTGAACGGCTCGATGACCTCGGCCGAGACCTCCGAGTGGGCGCACGCGCTGGCCCGGGCGATCGAACGCAGCCTCCCCGACCTGGCGGTGTCGAGGATGACGAAATCCCTGCGCAAGGGCAAGGTCTTCATCGACTGGAGCCAGAACAACGCGGAGAAGACCACGGTCGCCCCGTATTCGCTGCGCGGCCGGCCGGAGCCGATGGTGGCCGCGCCGCGGCTCTGGGAGGAGCTCGACGACCCCGATCTGGCGCAGCTCGACTTTCATGACGTAGTCCGCCGGTTGGGCGAGATCGGCGACCCGATGGCGGATCTCGGCTGGCCCCGCGGCGATGAGGGCGCCGACGCGTCGGATCTCGAGTCGCCGGAGGCGGCCGGCGATGGTGACGCGTCGGGCGGCGCGGCTGGCCGATCAGGCGGCCGCGAGACCCGGGGCGGCGGCAAGGGCGCGCGCGAGTCCGGAGGAGACGGCGGCAAGGGCGCGCGCCGCGACACGCGCTCGGGGGCGGGGACGAGCAGTCGCGACCGGCTGGAGCTGTACCGGTCCAAGCGGCGCGCCGACCGCACCCCGGAGCCGGTCCCGGAGACCCAGTCGGACGGAACCGGCGAAGCCCGGCCCCGGCGTCATGCCCGGGACACCACGCGCAACGAGCGGGAGGCGACGTTCGTGATCCAAGAGCACCACGCGCGCCGGCTGCACTGGGATTTCCGTCTGGAGCACGACGGCGTCCTGGCCTCCTGGGCCGTGCCCAAGGGCCTGCCGACCAATACGCGTACCCAGCGTCTCGCGGTGCAGACCGAGGACCATCCGCTGGAGTACGGCACGTTCGCCGGAACCATTCCGCGTGGGGAGTACGGCGCCGGCGAGGTCACCATCTGGGACTTCGGCCCGTACCGGCTCGAGAAGTGGCGCGACGACGAGGTGATCGCCGTGCTCGGCGGCGAAAAGGCCCGCGGCCGGTTCGCGCTGATCCGCACCGAGGGCTCGAACTGGTTGCTGCACCGGATGAAGGACCAGAGCGGCACCGCGTTCACCGAGGATGGCCGCGCCCCCGGCGGCCGGCGTACGCCGATGCCCCGCGGCCTGGAACCCATGCTGGCGACCCTCGGCGACGCCGACGATGTGCCGGACAGCGGCTGGCAGTGGGAGGGCAAATGGGACGGCGTGCGAGCCGTCGTCGAAGTCGCGGACGGGGACGTGGCCGCGCACGGCCGGTCCGGCGCCGACTTCACCGCCACCTACCCGGAGCTGGCCGAGCTCGGCGACGTGCTGGCGGACCACGCGGTGGTGCTGGACGGCGAGATCGTCGCGCTGGATCCGTCGGGCGCCCCGAGTTTCGGCCTGCTGCAGCAACGGATCGGCAAGACCGCGCGGCGCGACGTCACTGCTGCGATGGCGCGGTATCCCGCGCACTTCTACGCGTTCGACGTCCTCTACCTGGACGGGATCCGGCTCACCGGAAAGACTCTCGCCGATCGTCGCCGCATCCTGGAACGCCTGGGGCTGGGCACCGAGCATTGCCACGTTCCGCCGCTGCTCGCCGGGACCGCGGATCGGGCGCTCGCCGAGAGCCGCCGCCGCGGCCTGGAAGGCGTTGTCGCGAAAGAGATGTCGTCGCTCTACCGGCCCGGGAAACGGCCCGGTTCGTGGATCAAGATCAAGTTTCGCGCCACCCAGGACGTGATCGTGGTGGGCTGGCGACCCGAGAAGGGACGCCGTTCCGGCGGCATCGGATCCCTGCTGCTGGCGCTGCCCGCGCCGGACGGGCAGGGTCTGGTCTATGCGGGCCGGGTCGGCACGGGCTTCGACGAGAACACGCTGGCGCAGCTCGCCGCGAAGCTCCGGCCGCTGGTGCGCAAGACCTCGCCGGTGGCGGACTCCGTGCCGCGGGCCGACGCGAATGACGCGGTCTGGGTGCGGCCGGCCCTGGTCGGCGAAGTGACGTTCGCCGAGTTCACCGCCGACCGGCGGCTGCGGCAGGCCTCGTGGCGCGGGCTGCGAGAAGGGATGGGTCCCGCCGACGTGACGGTGGAGGCGGCCCCGGCCCAGGCTTGATCGCTAGACCTGATCGCTAGACCCGGTCGCTGACGTACACCTCGGCACGGGCCGACGGTGAACCTCCCGGTACTTGGAACGCGCTTTCGCGTTACTTGCTCCGCGCTTTCGCGGTCGCCCGCTTGTTCGCCTTGTTGATGGCGTCGACCAGTTCGGACTTGT
>JBIQMQ010000280.1:0-2901 GCA_044463185.1 Nakamurella lactea
GGCCGGAAGCGCTGGCCGGGCGAGGCCGGCCCTGGACGGACGTGGCCGGCCCCGGTGGGGCGTCATCGGCGGTTCCCGCGCCGCAGCCCGGCGAGAAGTGCCTGTTCGTCGCGGATCTCACCCACCCACTGGCGGCGGGACTCGCGGAGCTCGGCCACCCGGTGATCAGCGAAGCCGGGGGATTGGCCGGGGCGGGGGTGCTGGCCGCCGGCATGCATCTGCTGGATGACGAGGACTTCCTGCGCCGCGCCCGGCCCGATCGCGTCGTCGTGCTCGGCCGGCCGACGCTGTTCCGCGCTGTGACGAGCCTGCTGGCACAGCGCGACGTTACCGTTGATGTGGTCGACAACCCTTCCAGTTACACGGATCTCGCCGGTACCGTGCGGATGGTGGGGCCGGTGATCGATCTTCCTGCCGAACGCAACGCCGGCGAGCATGGTCAGTGGGCCGTTGCCTGGCGGGAGGCGAATGCCGCCGCCGGCGGTGCGATCGACGGCCTACTCGCCGGCCGTGACGTCGCGTCATCCGCGGTGCTGGCGCGCACCGTCGCCGGTGCGCTGCCGGGCGGCGCCGCCGTGCTGCTCGGCTCCTCGCAGCCACCCCGTGACATCGCCCGCTTCGCGGCGCCACGCGCCGGCATCCGGGTGCTGGCCAACAGGGGGGTGGCCGGGATCGACGGCACTGTCTCCACCGCGATCGGCGTGGCGCTGGTGCAGCAGCCGGCCTATGCGCTGATCGGCGATCTCACCTTCCTACACGACGTCACGGCCCTGGCCATCGGCCCGCACGAGCCGCGCCCGGACCTCACCATCGTGGTGGCGAACAACGACGGAGGCGGCATCTTCCAGACCCTGGAGCAAGGGGCGCCGCCGTTGGCGAGCGCGTTCGAGCGTGTCTTCGGCACGCCGACCGGCGCCCAGATCGCCCAGCTGGCCGAGGGTTTCGGCGTGGAGCACATACTGGCGTCCACTGCCGGCGAGATCGCCGACGAGGTGGCGGCCCCGCCGCGAGGGCTGCGCATCGTAGAGGTGCCCGTGGGCCGCAGCGACCTGCGCGAGTTCGATGCCGAGGTCGCCCGCGCCGTCCACGCAGCGATCACGGCTTGACCCGTTGTGCCGACGCGGCCATGTGGGGCACTGGCATCTGGGTGTGTGTCGGCAAAGGCCGGGGTGGGCTCCGCAGACTCGGGCGCACCTGCATCGGCGGCGCCTCCACCCCGTCCTGCGGGGTGCTGGGGTGGATCGGGCCGGCTCCCGGGAGCGGGCAAACTACCGACGGCCCTACGCTTCCAGCGCATCCCGGATGGGCAGCATCTTGATCTGCGCCTCTCGGGCCTCGGTCGGCGGATCGGAGTCCGCGACGATGCCGCAGCCGGCCATCATCGTCACGGACCGCCCTGACACCGAGGCGCAGCGCAGCGCGATCGCGAAGTCGCCGTCGCCGCGGACGTCCACCCAGCCGACAGGGGCGGCGTACCGGCCGCGGGGCGCTCGCTCCAACTCCGCGATCATCGCGGTGGCCACGACGGTTGGGGTGCCGCCCACCGCGGCAGTCGGATGGAGCAGCGCGGCGAGATCCAGGGCCGTGGGCGTGGTCCCGGTGGCCGTGAGTTCGCCGGAGATGTCGGTTGCCAGGTGGGTGAGGTTCGCCAGCTCCAGCGTGGCGGGTGCCGATGGAACGTCCAACGCGGAGGTGAGCGGCTGCAGTGCGCGCGCCACGGACTCGGCCGCGAACCGGTGCTCCGCCAGGTCCTTCGCGCTGGCCATCAGGTCCGCCGCAACGCGGTGCATTCCCGCAGCGTCGGCAGCAGCACCGCCGGCCGCCGGGTCGCTGGGTATGACGCCGCCCCCGGCCAAGCCGTGCTCCGGCCAGGCCGTTCCGGCCAGCACGCGGGACGAGACGGCGCGGCCGCGCCGGCGCATCAGCAGCTCCGGGCTCGCTCCGACCAGTCCGTCCACGGCGAAGATCGAACAGCTGGGGTAGCGCGACGCGAGCCGCGAGAGCAGGACCCTCTCGTCGACCGGGAACTCGGTGGCGGCCGTCAGCCCATGCGCCAGAACAACTTTCGCGGCGACGCCCGCCTTGATGCGGCCCACGGCGACCTCGACGGCCGCCATGAAGTCCGTGGTGGACAACTCCGTGTCGGAATAACGCACCTGCCCCGGTGCGGTGACCGGCAGCGGCGTAGGGGCCGACGGGCCAACGGCCCCGAGCGTCGTGACGAAGGCCCGGCCGTCGTGCCGCCCGTAGACCACCTGCGGGATGATCGCCACGGACTCGTCGCCCGGAGCGAATCCCAACGAGACGAAGCACACCGGACCGCTGCCCGCGACACCCACTGCGTCGGCCACGTCGAGCGCGTCGACTTGGGTTTGGAACCAGCGGGAGATCCGCGCGGCGGCATCGGCGCCGGTCACCCGCAGACAAGCGTGCTCCCCCCAGCCGACCAGACCCTCCCACGCGCCGTCGCCGCCGGTGACGAAAGACAAACCGCCCACCGGATGGGGCAGCAGCGCGAGCAGGTCGCCGCCGGGCACCTCCGCCGGCGCGCTGACGCACCGCACGGTCACGGCGGCCACGCGAGGCTCGGCAGCGGAAGACACGGACACGCCGTCCAAGAGTAGTCGGCCACATGACGCCGACGTCCCCCAGCGTCGCCCCATGTGCCGCAACACACGCCGCGACTCGCACTCCGACACCCATCGCGGCCCGCGACGCCACCTGGACTCGTGTCGCCACGGAAGCATGGCGAAAGCGGGGCGGACGCGGCGGCAGCGTGCGCCGGCATCAGGGGGCGCGTTTCCGCCATGGCGCCCGGCCCGACGTGGCGTCATTAAACTGGCCCGCATGGTTCGTGCAGATTTGGCGAAGGATCCGGCCGAGGTCGCGGCGATGTTCGAC
>JBIQMQ010000281.1:0-2884 GCA_044463185.1 Nakamurella lactea
TCGCAGGTGTTCGACGAGCAGAGCCTGTCCAGCCTCAAGGGCCACATCGCGGTCGGCCACTGCCGCTACTCGACCACCGGCGCCAACACCTGGGAGAACGCGCAGCCGATCTTCGCGACCACCCGCGCCGGCACCGGCATCGCCCTGGGCCACAACGGGAACCTGGTCAACACGGCCGATCTGGCCGCGCGGCTCGCCGCCATCGAATCCGAGTCGAACGGGAAGGCGCCGGCCGCCACCACCGACACCAGCGTCATGACGCGGCTGCTGGCGACGCACCCGTCGGCCAATCTGACCGAGGCGGCCACCAGCCTGCTGCCCGACTTCCAGGGCGCGTTCTGCCTGGTGTTCTGCGACGAGACCACGCTGTACGCGGCGCGCGACGCGCACGGCCTGCACCCGCTGGTGCTGGGCCGGCTGGAGCGCGGCTGGGTGGTGGCCTCGGAGACCTCCGCGCTGGACATCGTGGGCGCCACGTTCGTGCGCGAGGTCGAGCCGGGCGAGCTGCTGGCCATCGACTCGGACGGCCTGCGCAGCACACACTTCCGGTCCGCCACTCCCAAGGGCTGCCTGTTCGAGTTCGTGTACCTCGCCCGCCCGGACAGCCAGATCGGCGGCCGCTCCATCTACGCCACCCGCGTCGAGGTGGGCCGCCGGCTGGCCAAGGTCGACCCGGTCGAGGCGGACATGGTGATCCCCACGCCGGAATCCGGCACGCCCGCGGCGATCGGCTACGCCGAGGCCTCCGGCATCCCGTACGGCCAGGGCCTGGTGAAGAACGCCTACGTGGGACGCACCTTCATCCAGCCGTCGCAGACCATTCGGCAGCTCGGTATTCGGCTCAAGCTCAACCCGCTCAAGAACGTGATCCGCGGCAAGCGGCTGATCGTGATCGACGACTCGATCGTGCGCGGCAACACCCAGCGGGCGCTGATCCGGATGCTCCGCGAGGCCGGCGCGCTGGAGGTGCACGTGCGCATCGCCTCGCCGCCGGTGCGGTGGCCCTGCTTCTACGGTGTGGACTTCCCGTCCCGCGCCGAGCTCATCGCCAACGCCGGCAGCGGCCCGAACGATGTCGAGTCGGTGCGCCGGGTGATCGGGGCCGACACGCTGTCCTACGTGTCGCTCGAGGACATGGTGGCGGCGTCCGAGCAGCCGATGAGCCGACTGTGCACCGCGTGCTTCACCGGCAACTACCCGATTCCCATTCCCGACAATCTGGGTAAGAGCGTGCTGGAGGACGCGCGCGACGCACTCGGCCGTCCGTAGGCATTACCGACGAATATCAAAGGTTGCGATTCGACATGACGATGAACCACCCGATCGGCTCCGGCTCGACCTACGAGGGAGCGGGTGTGTCGATCGCGGCCGGTGAGGCCGCCGTCGACCTGATGAAGCCGCACACCGAGCGGGCTTCTCGGCCCGAGGTGATCGGCGGCATCGGCGGGTTCGCGTCGCTGTTCCGGCTGCCGGCCGGTCGCTACCAGCAGCCGGTCTTGGCGTCGGCGTCCGACGGGGTCGGCACCAAGTCCGCGATCGCGCAGGCGCTGGACAAGCACGACACGATCGGCATCGACCTGGTGGCCATGGTGGTGGACGACCTGGTGCCGTGCGGCGCGGAGCCGCTTTTCGTGCAGGATTACATCGCCTGCGGCAAGGTGCAGCCGGAGAAGATCGCGACCATCGTGGCGGGCGTCGCCGAGGGCTGCGTGCGGGCGGGCTGCGCGCTGGTGGGCGGGGAGACCGCCGAGCACCCGGGGCTCATGGACCCGGACGATTACGATCTCGCGGCGACCGCCGTGGGAGTCGTCGAGCATGACGAAATCCTCGGGCCGGACCGCGTCCGCGAGGGTGATGTGGTGATCGGCATGAAGTCGTCCGGTCTGCACTCCAACGGCTTCTCCATGGTGCGGCACGTGCTGCTGGACATCGGCCGGTTGCCGCTGGACGGTCACGTGGAGGAGTTCGGCCGCACCCTCGGCGAGGAGCTGCTGGAGCCGTGCCGCATCTACGCCCTGGACTGCCTGGCGCTGCAGCGGGAGACCGACGTGCACGTGTTCGCCCACGTCACCGGCGGCGGCCTGGCCGGCAACCTGGCACGCGTGATCCCCGAGGGTTTGACGGCTCGGCTGGACCGGCGCACCTGGACGCCGCTGCCGGTCTTCGGCTACATCGCGGCGCGCGGGCGGGTGATGCGCGAAGAGATGGAGAAGACGTTCAACATGGGCATCGGCATGGTGGCCGTGCTGGCGGCCGAGGACGTGGACCGGGCCATGGCGATCCTCACGGCCCGGCACGTCGACAGCGTCATACTCGGCACGATCGAGAAGAGCGGGGACGAGGCGGGTGCTGCACGGGTCGAACTGACCGGAGTGCACCCCAAGTTCTGACCGCCGCGAGGTGCTGACCGTCGCGGGCGGCGGGGTCAGTCCTCGTCGTCCTCGTCGTCGTCGGAGTACTCCGCGTAAGGGTCGTCGTCCTCGTCGTCGTCCTCGTAGCGGTCGAGATACGAGCGGTGGACCGGTTCGCCGGCCAGCTCGCGCTCCAGCGCCGAGACGTCGATGGTCGAGGTGTGGTACTTGAGTTCGCGAGCGACCTTCTGGTGCTTCGCCTTCTGACGGCCGCGCCCCATGGCGGACCCCCTTGCGCATACCGGCGGGGCGGTCGCGCGCGTCAGCGCCGACGGCCCCGGAATCTAGGAGTGTGTCGTGCCTCCAGGGTACAGGGTCGCGCACGAACGGCGCTCCGGACGGTGACGGGGCCGGGCCGGGGTGGGCGCTTCGGACCCTGAGCCGCACCGGCGCGACCGAGCGGTGACCGGGGCTCAGTGCAGCAGCGACGCCAGCAGCGCCGGGTCGATGTTGCCGCCGGACAGCACCGCCAC
>JBIQMQ010000282.1:0-2877 GCA_044463185.1 Nakamurella lactea
GCTTGACCCGTGTCGGATCGCCGAGGGCCTTGAACATCAATGCGAGCCGCTCGGCCTGCGCGTCGTCCAGCGCACCACCGGTCAGCGGGGAGCAGCACGTGGCCTCGTCGTTAATCAACGGGAGCATGACGGTGGGCGGCGAGAAGGCGGGCATGGACACAGTCTGCCACACGTATTGACAAGTCTCGATGAATCGATGAATATCGATCGATAGAGATCCGTCGATGGGAGTGGCCATGAGTGAGACCGACATACGTGAGCAAGTCCGTGCCCGCTATGCCGCGGCGGCGTCCGCGGTCAGCGATGCTAGCCGTAGGGCGCTTGCAGAGTTGGATGACGCTGAGCTGTGTTGCGGCCCGGCTGGTGTCGAGGGGAACGCGTCGTGCTGCGGTACGACGGGTGAAGTGGACCCGGCCTTCGGGTCGGGCCTGTACAGCGCCAGTGAACAGGGCGAACTCCCGGCGGAGGCTGTGCTGTCCAGTCTCGGCTGCGGCAACCCGGTCGCGGTCGCCGAGTTGCACGAGGGGGAGCGCGTTCTGGATTTGGGATCGGGAGGCGGCATCGACGTGCTGCTCTCGGCTCGCAGGGTCGGCCCGACCGGTCGGGCGTTCGGGGTGGACATGACCGACGAGATGCTGGCGCTGGCCCGGGCGAACGCCGCGAAGGCGGGCTCCACCAACGTGGAGTTCGTCAAGGGCACCATCGAAGACATCCCGCTTGCCGCGGAATCGGTCGACGTCGTCATCTCCAACTGCGTCATCAACTTGTCCGTGGACAAACCCGCTGTGCTGGCGGAGATGTTCCGGGTGCTCGCACCGGGCGGCCGGATCGGGATCTCCGACGTCGTCGCCGAGGACCACCTCACGGCGGCCGACCGGGCCGAGCGCGGCTCGTATGTCGGCTGCATCGCCGGCGCGCTGTCCAAGTCCGAGTACCTGGCCGGTCTCGCCACCGCCGGATTCACCCAGCCCGACGTCACTTTCACCCACGAAGTAGCCGAGGGCATGCACTCGGCGATCATCCGCGCGGTCAAGCCCGCATGAACGCCGTGGGTCAGCGCGACCGGCCGACCGGCGACCCGGACGCGCCGGTCCTCGCCCGGCTCAGGGCGCTCGACCGGCTGCTGCCGGTGTGGATCATCGCGGCCATGGCGCTCGGGCTCACGCTCGGCCGCACGATCCCGTCGCTCGCTGGCGCGCTGGACTCGGTGACCGTCGGCTCGGTAAGCCTGCCCATCGCGGCCGGGCTGCTGCTCATGATGTATCCGGTGCTCGCCAAGGTCCGTTACCGCCACCTGGACCGCGTCACCGGTGACCGGCGCATGCTCATCACGTCACTGGTGCTGAACTGGCTCATCGGTCCGGCGTTGATGTTCGCCCTCGCCTGGGTGTTCTTGCCGGACCTGCCGGAATACCGCACCGGGCTGATCATCGTCGGTCTCGCCCGCTGCATCGCGATGGTGCTGATCTGGAACGACCTCTCGTGCGGCGACCGCGAGGCCGCCGCGGTGCTGGTCGCCATCAACTCCGTGTTCCAGATCGCCGCGTTCGCAGCGCTCGGCTGGTTCTACCTGCAGGTACTTCCCGGCTGGCTCGGCCTCGATCAGGTGCACGCCGAATTCTCCATCGCCGCCATCGTGGTGTCGGTGCTGGTGTTCCTCGGCATCCCGCTCGTCGCCGGCTATCTCACCCGCACGATCGGCGAACGCGCCAAGGGCGTCACATGGTACGAGCAGCGGTTCCTGCCGAAGGTCGGGCCGATCGCGCTCTACGGGCTGCTGTTCACGATCGTGCTGCTGTTCGCCCTGCAGGGCCACACCATCACCTCACGGCCGTGGGATGTGGCCCGGATCGCGGTCCCGCTGCTCGCGTACTTCGCGCTCATGTTCGCCGGCAGCTTCGCCCTCGCGCATCGGCTGCGCCTGGGCTACGCGAAGACCGCCACGGTCGCATTCACCGCGGCCGGCAACAACTTCGAACTCGCCATCGCCGTAGCCATCGGCGTCTTCGGAGCCACCTCCGGACAGGCCCTGGCCGGGGTCGTGGGGCCACTGATCGAGGTACCCGTCCTCGTCGCGCTCGTCTACGTCGCGCTGGCGCTGCGCCGCCGCTACTACGCCACATCCCAGCAGACGTCATGACCGGTAAACCCACCGTCCTGTTCGTCTGCGTGCACAACGCCGGCCGCTCCCAGATGGCCGCCGGTTGGCTCGTGCGCCTCGCCGGAGACCGCATCGACATCCGCTCCGCCGGCTCCGAGCCCGCCGACCGCATCAACCCCGTCGCCGTGCAAGCCATGGCCGAAGTCGGTATCGACATCACCGCCGAGCGGCCCGCGCTGCTTACCGCAGATGACGTCGCACGCGCCGATGTCGTCGTCACGATGGGCTGCGGCGACGCCTGCCCGGTTTTTCCCGGTAAACGGTACGAGGACTGCGACCTCGTCGACCGAGGTAAGCGGGCGGCGGCACCGGGGCGCGATCGCGATGTGCGGGGCGGCGGCGCGAGGTGGCTCAGCCCGCTTCGAGAATCCGCTTGAGCGAGTCCAGGTCCGCGCGAACTGCTTCGGCGTCCTGGTCGAACTGCTCGTCGGTCATCCCCTGCTGTCGCCGCAGGGTGAACACGACCTCGCTCGCATCACCGTGGGGGAGCACCCGCAGCGGGTTGTACACGGTTTCGCCAGTAGGAAGCGTGACGACGTGGTCGAGCACCCCGAACGGGTTGCGCTCGGCGAAGCTGATCATGACGCGGCCCATCGGCGAGTCCGCCGTCCATTGGCCATCCACCCGCTCGACGGCTGAGGTGGCCAGTCCGGCAGCCCACCGCGGCAGATTCGCCGGGTCAGCGGCAAACTCGTAGACGGCCGTGGGCGGCCGAT
>JBIQMQ010000283.1:0-2850 GCA_044463185.1 Nakamurella lactea
CGGCTTGTGGTGCCGGTTGTCGCGGGTTCGAGCCCCGTCGTCCACCCCACTGTGGGATTCGGTACCCCCGTTTGATCGTCACCCGCTGCGGGCATCGGTACGCCGACGCAGTCGGGCCGACCTCGGCTCCGCAGCGTCACGACCCGACCACGAAACAAACCCGGGGGAACCATGACTCATCTGAGCATCATCGGCAGCGGCAACATGGGCCAGGCGATCGCCGCCATCGCGGCGAAGGGCGGCAACACCGCCGAACTCATCAACCAGAGCACCACCGATCGGCCCCTGACCGGGGAGATCGTGGTCCTCGCGGTGCCGTACGGCGCGCTCACCGACGTCATCGGCCGGCACGGCGGCGACCTCGCGGGCAAGGTCGTCGTCGACATCACCAACCCGGTGGACTTCGAGACGTTCGACTCCCTGGTGGTGCCGGCGGACTCGTCGGCGGCGGCCGGGATCGCGGCGGCCCTGCCGCAATCCCGGGTCCTCAAGGCGTTCAACACGACGTTCGCGGGCACGCTGGCCTCCGGAACGGTCGGCGGGGCGGTGCCGACCACGGTGCTCATCGCGGGCGACGACCCGGACGCGAAGGCACTGCTCACGGGCGTTCTCACGGCCGGCGGCGTCCGCGCGCTGGACGCCGGTCCGCTGCGCCGCGCGCGGGAGCTGGAGGCCATGGGCTTTCTCCAGCTGACGCTGGCGGGCAGCGAGAAAATCTCGTGGACCGGCGGGTTCGGCGTCCTGAACTAAGCGCCCCTTCGGCCTGCCCGCGGGGCGACGATTGGGGTGGCGTTTCCGAGACCCGTTGCGGCGCTTGACACCTGGGCCGGTGGGCCAGCAGGCTGCGGCGTCACCGTAGGATGAGGACGCCGCACCGGGGCTGGACAGTCGGGTATGACGCAGCCCTCAGGCTGTTCCCCGACTCGATACCGGAGGCCGCTATCACCACGCCCGCCTATCGCTCGCTCGCGTGGTGGACTCCGGCCACGATCCTGATCGTCGCCGCGGTGAGCGCCGTCCAAATGACGCTGGAGCTCCTGCTGCTCGGACCGGGAACGCTCAGCGACACGCTGACCATCCCGTTGACGCTGCTCTCGCACGCCGTGGCAGGCATTGCCTGCGCCGCGGTGTTCGGCGCGCTGGCGTGGCTGCGCAGCGGATCGCAGCGGAACTTCCTCGGCTATCAGGAGCGGTACCTGGTGGGCGTCGGGCTCGGCATCATCACGTCGCTGGCGGTCTCAATCACGTTCGGCGCGCTCACCGCCGATTCGTTCCTCGGCGCCGTAGAGAGCTCCGGGACGCTGATGGTGCTGTCGCTGCTGTCGCTCGAACTGCCGGTGGCGTGCATCGCGGGCGGGCTCGCCTACCACCTGCTGAGCAGAGTACGCAACGGAGTGGTCCGGCCGCGCCGGGCCATCGAGGACCTCGAGTAGCGACCACTGCGGCCCACCGGCGCAGCGCGCCGTACAGCGCGGGCCCGGCTCCTCACGAGGCTCCCGCTTCGGCGACCAGCCGGTTTTTCAGGGCGCGGGCGGACGCTGTACAGTAGACGAGGCTCCGGGGGCGATCGACCGGGAGCATGCGCCATTAGCTCAATTGGCAGAGCAGCTGACTCTTAATCAGCGGGTTCGGGGTTCGAGTCCCTGATGGCGCACATCGCAGCAGGTCAGCTGCATTCCTCACCGCCTCAACGGCCCCCATCTGCACTCAAAGTCCGTCGACCACCCGGTCAGACTTCGACGGAGAGCTCGTACACCTGATCCGTGGGGTGCCCGGCTCTCTCGTGTATCCGCATGACGGACTCCTTGTCCGGCCCGGTCGACAGGCAGAACACCTTGCCGGATTCCGGGTCGAGCCACGCCTTCTCGAAGTGCACCCCCTCGTCGGCCTCGATATCCAAGTCGCGCTGGTGTGCTTCCATGAGCTGATCTTCGGTGACGCCGACAAATCCGTCGTGAAGATCCATGAACTTCGGCATGAGCTTCCCCTCCGCTAATGGGCCCGCCAGGGATGCCGGGCGTAGCCGGAAGTGTTCTCCGGCGCCCCGGGGCGCGTCAATCATTCAAAGTGATTGGCTCCCTTGGACATCCGTCATCCCAACCGCCCACCTGCTGGCGTGCGCCGAGCCACCACCCTCGACGCCGTCCACTGACCTACCCGCCAAGCGGCACCATCGCTCGTGCGGATTTCGGCATCAAGACGAACGCCAGCAGGTAGATCGCGGCCACGACGATCAAGAGGTTGCGGTATCCGGTCACCAACACGAGGTACTCGAGGCATCCGCCGACGATGGCGCCCAGCAGATTCGCCGCGAAGGCGGCCTGCGAGTCGTCGGATTGACGGAAGCGCTGCGAGAAGGCGACGTTGGCCAGATAAATGGGCAGAAAGGCGATCAGGATCGCCAGGATCAGGCGCGGCGCGATGGGCAGCGTCAGCAGCCACTCCGCCTTGACGACCCAGGCGATCGCCAGCGACACCGCGATCCCCGCGTAGACCACGGGCAGCGGCGGCGTGCGCCATCGCCGCGTGGTCTCCACCGCCGCCAGGACCACGATGAGCACCCCGCCGAAGACCATTGCATTGACCAGCCACGTTGTGCCGAACAGCAACGCGAACGACCCGACGTTCTTCGTCTCCAGCAGGAGGAATGCCGCGCCCATGAAGAAGAGATCCGCATACGGCCTCATGGAGCGCAGCGGGCCGCCGAGGGAGCGCACCGCGATCAGCGATAGAAGCAGGATGCCAGCGAGCGTCCACAGGTAGAGGGGCGGAATGAAGCCGCCCTCGAAGTACAGGAACGGGCGGTCGTCCGTGGCGGGACTTAGAACCGGACCGGATGGGGCGTAGCCC
>JBIQMQ010000284.1:0-2847 GCA_044463185.1 Nakamurella lactea
TCCGCCGACGGCCGCGCTATCCGCATGACGTCATATAGCGGGCGTCACGTGTGTATACGGAGGAATCTACGTGCTGATCTCACAGCGCCCCACGCTGACCGAGGAAGTCATCGTTCCCGATCTCCGCTCACGGTTCGTCATCGAACCGTTGGAGCCGGGGTTCGGATACACCCTGGGCAATTCCCTGCGCCGCACGCTGCTCTCGTCGATCCCGGGCGCGTCGGTCACCAGCATCCGCATCGACGGCGTACTGCACGAGTTCACGACGATCCCCGAGGTCAAGGAGGACGTCACCGAGCTCATCTTGAACCTGAAGGAACTGGTGGTGTCCTCCGACGAGGACGAGCCGGTGACGATGTACCTGCGCAAGCAGGGCCCCGGTGAAGTGACGGCCGCGGACATCGCCCCGCCGGCCGGCGTCACGGTGCACAACCCCGAACTCAAGCTGGCCACCCTCACCAAGAAGGGCAAGCTGGAGATCGAGCTGACCGTCGAACGCGGCCGCGGCTACGTCCCGGCGGCGCCGAACAAGGTGGTCGGGGCCGACATCGGCACCATCCCGGTGGACTCGATCTACTCGCCGGTCAAGAAGGTCACCTACCGCGTCGAGGCCACCCGCGTCGAGCAGCGCACCGACTTCGACAAGCTGATCGTCGACGTGGAGACGAAGCCGTCGATCACGCCGCGCGATGCGCTGGCGTCGGCGGGCTCCACCCTGGTCGAGCTGTTCGGCCTGGCCCGGGAGCTGAACGTGGAGGCCGAGGGCATCGAGATCGGGCCGAGCGTCGGCGAAGCCGATCACATCGCCGCGTTCGCCATGCCGATCGAGGACATGGATCTGACCGTCCGGTCGTACAACTGCCTGAAGCGTGAGGGCATCCACACGGTCGGCGAGCTGGTCACCCGGACCGAGGCGGACCTGCTGGATATCCGCAACTTCGGCCAGAAGTCGATCGACGAGGTCAAGGAGAAGCTGTACGGCCTGGGCCTGGCGCTGAAGGATTCCGGTGTCGGCTTCGAGCCGGGCGTCCCCGGCGGGTACGACGACGGCGACTGGAACGACGGCGACGACTACGCCGAGACCGAGCAGATCTAATCGGCCCACCGCTGTCCCGTTTTCGGGCAGAGCCGACCCGTAGCAGAAGAGATCAGGAGCAACTGACATGCCCACCCCGACCAAGGGTCCCCGCCTGGGCGGTTCACCCGCGCACGAGCGGCTGATCCTGGCCAACCTGGCCCAGTCCTTGTTTGAACACGGCAAGATCACCACGACGCTGGCCAAGGCCAAGCGGCTGCGTCCGGTGGCGGAGAAGCTGGTGACCGCCGCGAAGCGGGGCACCCTGCACGCCCGTCGCCAGGTGCTCAAGACCATCCGCGACAAGGACGTCGTGCACAAGCTGTTCGCGGACATCGGGCCGTCGTTCGCGTCCCGGGACGGTGGCTACCTGCGGATCACCAAGACGATGCCGCGCAAGGGCGACAACGCTCCCATGGCGATCGTCGAGCTGATCGGCGAGGAGACCGTGTCGTCCGCCGCGTCCCGGGTGGCCCGCGCGGCCGCGTCCCGGAAGAAGGCCGCTCAGACGGCGTCCGCCGGCAGCACGGACACGGGAGCCAAGGCCGAGCAGGCCGAGAAGTCCGATGCCGCGGCCGATGCCGAGGTCACCACCGACGTCGAGGCCACGGCCGATCAGGCGCCGGCGGAGGAGACCGCGGCCGTCGAAGAGGCTGCTGAGGCCACGGCTGAGGCCGACGCCCCGGCCGAGGCCGCCGAGGATGACGCTGCAGCTGCCGAGGCCGCCGGGGATGACGCTGCAGCCGCCGAGGCCGCCGCCGCGGAAGACGACGCCGACACGAAGTAACGCGTCAACGTTGGTACGTGACGATCGCCAGCGGTCCACGCTCCCACGGCATGCTGCCGCCGGGGCCGGCCGCTGGCGATCCGTCGTTTCGGCCGGAAGGACCGGAGATCGTGGATGACGCCGCAGCGTCGCTCGTCGGCGAGCCGGGAACGGCGATCCGCGCGGCGCACGAGACCGTGCGCCTCCGGCTCGGCATCAGCTACGACGGCACCGATTTCGCGGGCTGGGCGGTGCAGCCGGCGCAGCGCACCGTGGCCGGCGTGCTCGGCGAGGCGCTGGCGGTGTTGTTCCGCGAAGCGGTGCCGATGGTCGTGGCCGGCCGCACGGACGCCGGTGTGCACGCCACCGGCCAGGTCGCCCACATCGACGTGCCGATCACCGGGCTCGCCGGCCTCGCGCCGCGTGACCGTGCGCAGTCGGGGGACAGCCCCGTCGAGGCCGGCATCATCGGACTGCGCCGGCGGCTGGCCGGGCTGCTGCCGCCCGATGTCCGGGTCCCGACGGTCGCGGTCGCGCCCGACGGGTTCGACGCCCGGTTCGCGGCGCTGCGCCGCCACTACCGATATCGCATCACCTGTTCCGACTGGGGCCTGCCGCCGCTGCAGCGTCATGACGTGCTGCACTGGCGGCGCCGGCTCGACGCCGACCGGATGTCCGCCGCCGCCGCGACCCTCACCGGCCTGCACGACTTCGCCGCCTACTGCAAACCCCGGGACGGCGCCACCACGATCCGCGACCTGCAGCGACTGACGGTCACGGCGACCGATGCGCCGATCGGCGACGGCCTGGACCTGGCCATCGACGTCACCGCGGACGCGTTCTGCCATTCGATGGTGCGCAGCCTGGTCGGTGCGCTGATCGCGGTGGGCGAGGGCCGGTTCGCCGTGCAGCGTCCCGCCGAGATTCTCGTCGCCAGGCGGCGCACGGCCGAGATCGCCGTGGCCCCGGCCCGCGGGCTGACCCTGCGCGCCGTCGACTACCCGGC
>JBIQMQ010000285.1:0-2834 GCA_044463185.1 Nakamurella lactea
CGGCCATGACGGAATACGCGAGCGCTGCGAACACGGCTCCTACGCTAATGCGTCCAGGGTTGGGCTCGACCGGCGGCTGCCTGGGCTCAGGGGCCGGGCGTTCAGGCGGGCGGCTGGTCGACCAGGATGGAGTGCCATTCGCGGACCAGCAAGGTCGACGTCGACTCGGTGTCGATCGAATCCGACCCCTGGTCGACGACGGCGCCGGTGCCGTCGGTGACGGTCCACGTGGTGGTGAACGTGCTGGTCACCGTGACCGGCCACATGCCCGTGCCGCCGGTACGTTCCGGCAGCGACCTCCAGACGTAGGTGTAGCCGCAGGGCGGGGCGCCCGGATTCATGCCGGCGCTGAACGGCACGCCCGACCCCGCGCAGAGGACTGGGGCGGCCAGCACGCCCGGCACCGCCGGGTCCACGGGTTCACCCATCGCCCACGTCGTGGTGGTGAGCTCGGCGGTGACCGTGGCCGTGAGTTGCCCGGCGGTCGCCGTCTGGGTGACCGGCGCGAACGGCGCGACGGACAGCCAGACGGGGACCTTCACGGCGACCGACGCTTGGTCGGGGCCGAACACCGGCGCGGGCGCCGGGAAATCCAGCGAGCCCGCAGCGCGCTCCACCAGGATCATGGGGTCGATCGCCGCCCCAGCACCGTCCGGGGTGTCGCCGTCACGCACGTAATACGGGTCGCTGGCCACATAGTCGACGATCGTGTTGCCGGAGCCGTCCCACGAGGTGTCACCGAAGTCGCCGGCGCAGAGCGAATACCACAGCCGGCCGTGTTCCGGATCGTGACCGCCCCATGCAGGGTCGTCGGGAGGGGGCTGCGGCGAGAACTGACGGTAGAGGCAGGGGTCCGGCACGCCAGGGCCCGACGGCGGAATGTATTCGTCGTCCGTGATGACGGGCTGGGTGCCGGTGTTCAGGAGTTGCCAGTCACACATGACCTCGAATGTGCCACCGCAGGCGTAGTTGAAATCAGCGTGGGCGGGACCTGCGAACAAGACTGGTGCAGAGATAGCCAACGTGGCTGCGATAACTATTCGAGTCAGCATGATGTCTCGAAGTGGGCGTCGATGCTGCTCACATGCCAATAGTTCTCTGAATCTCTTGACAAGATCACATCTTGAGGATGCCTATTTCCCGACGGCGCGCCGACCGACGCGCCGCTGGATATGTTGATTCGGTCTACGCCGCTCACGTCGTTGCAGACCCGCAATGTGACTGAATTGCCCCGCACATCGGTGGCCAACGCGTAAAACGCGGAATGCCCGACAGACCTTACTCCTCGTGATTCCATCCCGTCTATTTCTGAAAGCACCGCCGAAAGCACCGGCTCAACTGCGTATTTCGCGAATTCTGCTCGCCAATCCTTCGCGGGATCGGCGACCGCCCGATCACCGACCGAGAGAAAGCCGAAGTACGCAGCCTTCGCGCCTTCGATATCGACCCCGCTCGTGTCCACGCCCGGAGCCACCGTCATGGAGACCACCAGCGACGACGCCAGCGTCACGGTCGGCCTGGTCGGCATCACGGTGATCGTCGAACCGGTGGCCCCCGCAGGGGGCCTGGCGCGTGTCATGGCGGTTGCCGAGGGAGTCGCTGCTGCGGCGGTGGACGTCGGCGAAGCCGCGGGCGGCGTCATACTCGGCGAGCCGTACCGTGACGCGGAAGTCCCGCCCGAGGTCGCCGTCGTGGGATCGCCGGCGCCCACCGTGGGTGTGTACGCCGGGAACGTCGACGGATCCTCACCAGCGCCGCTCTGCGAACAACCCGCGACACTCAATGACAGCGCCGCGACGATGACCAGCGAGAAGAGTCGGGATTTCGGCACGGGCACTCCCGGAGGACGGCGTGACAACGGGCAGTCGGGGGACCACCATATACCCGGATCGTTCCCGACGACCGAAAAGATCCGAGTTATCCACAATCCCGACGAGACCGTCCGGACAAACGCCCCGCCCAATGGCCGAAGCGGCCGCCATCGCGGGAATCGCCGCAGGCAGGCATGATCAGAAGCAGTCAGCACACCGCCGCCGCCCTCGCGTGATCCGCTGGGGCAGCGCCACCCGCGGGCCGTCCGCCGCCACACCGGCGAGCGCCCGGGGCGACCGAAGGAGAAGAGGCTCACATGCCCGGACCGAATGCGACAGGCCGATGACAGGGCCGAACGACAAGCCGGCATCACGGCCGATCAGGGTCATCGTCGCCAAGCCCGGCCTGGACGGGCACGACCGCGGCGTGAAGGTGGTGGCGCGGGCGCTGCGCGACGCGGGCATGGAGGTCGTCTACACCGGCCTGCACCAGACCCCCGAGCAGATCGTGGCCGCCGCCCTGGCCGAGGACGCCGACGCCGTGGGGCTGTCCGTCCTCTCCGGCGCGCACATGACGCAGTTCCGCCGTGTCGCCGAACTGCTGCGCGAAGCCGACGCCGCGGACATCGTGCTGTTCGGGGGCGGGATCATCCCGGACGACGACCGCGCCGCCCTCGCCGAGCTCGGAGTCTCCGGGATCTTCACGCCGGGAACCCCGACCGCAGACATCATCGCCTGGCTGAACGACGCCGTGGCGCACCGCCTCGCCGAGGGCTGACCCGACCGCACCCAGTCCCGTTGCGGCTGGTGACGGCCGCCCCCGACCCTGCACGGTCGTGACCACAGTCACCCGTACTCGGGTGTCCGGCACGGCGGATGGTCGTTAATGTTTTCAAGGGTTGGTCATCTAGCGGGACGCGACATCGGCGCCCGGCAGGCCATTTCGGCGACGTTCGCCGGCCACATGGAGACGGTGGGAGACACGACGTGGATCTGTACGAGTATCAGGCGAAGGAACTGTTC
>JBIQMQ010000286.1:0-2815 GCA_044463185.1 Nakamurella lactea
GGAAGGGCCGGGATGACGATCCTGCTGTCCGGTGGTGCCGGCGGAATCGGCCGTGCCACCGCCGATCTGTTGCGCGCGGCGGGCGAGGACGTCCTCGTCCTCGACCTGGCCGACGGGGTGGACGCCGCCGAACCTACGTCGGTCCGCCGGTTCCTCGACGATGCGGCCCCGGGATCGCTCCGCGCCGTGGTCGCACTGGCCGGGCGAGCCGGCGCCGGCGGCATCGACGACACGGACGCCGACGACTGGCGAGACGTGCTGCGGGCGAACCTGGACACGGCGTACGTCGTGGTGCGCGAGTCGCTGCCGCTGCTGCGGGCGCACTCCGGGGACCGGGCCATCGTGCTGCTCAGCTCGGTCAACGGTCGCAGCGGCGGCAACACGCTCTCGGGGCCGGCCTATGCGACGGCCAAAGCGGGCTTGATCGGCCTGTCACGTCACCTAGCCAGCACGCTCGCCGCCGAGGGCATCCGGGTCAACGCGATTGCGCCCGGTCCCGTGGCCACGCCCATGTACCACCGGCTGGATGCTTCGGCGCGCGCCGAGCTGGAGGCGAAGATCCCGCTTCGGCGGGCATCCGCGCCGGATGAGATTGCGGAGTCGATCCGCTTCCTGCTGTCGCCGGCAGCCGCCTCCATCACCGGCGCCGTGCTCGACGTCAACGGCGGCATGTGGATGGGTTGACCCGCGGAAACGCTAAGCCCGCAGTGCTGGGCGTCGATAGGTCGTACAACGTGGCGCAGCGACCCGCGTCACCCCCGTGCACCGTCGTCGACCAATAAGAGGGGTATCCCGCCATGTCCACTGCCACTCAGCAGCGCCCTGCCGCCATGCCCGAACAGCGCCGCACCGATTCCGCGCCGACCGCGGCGGCGCGATCCGGCGGCGACTCCGGCACGGGATCGCGGCGACGTTCCGGCTGGTTCGGCAACCGCCGGGTGCGCACCAAGATCCTGTGCGCCATCGGCGTCATGGCGTTGGTGGCGATCGCCTCGACCTTGGTCGCGGTCAACGCCCTGAACAGCTCGGACGCCAGCCTCAAGGCCCTGACGAGCGAACAGAACGACGTCATGGCGCCGCTGTCGCTGATCCACCAGAACGAGCTCAAGGCCCGGGCACTGATCGCCATGGCCACCCTCGACCCGTCGGACGCCGCGGTCGCCGACTCAAAGGAGGCCATCGCCGAGACCGACGCGGAGACGGACGAGGCGATCGCCACGGTGGATGCCGCGCTGACCGCGAGCGACCCCGAGCACTGGGCCGGGTTCAAGGACGCGTGGACGTCGTTCAAGGACCTGCGCGACACGGTGCTGATGCAGTTCGTGGCGTCGGGCAACCGCGACGGGTACCAGGCCGCCTACGCCGACCAGGTCAAGCCCGCGGTCAGCGCCATGGCCGACAACCTCGACGCGATCGAGGCCGCCGCGGCCGATCGGTTCGCCGACCAGGCCACGGCCGCCGGCGCCGCGAAGCAGTCCAGCATCGTGGTGATCTTCCTGGTCCTCGGGCTCGGGCTGGTCGCCGCCGTGGCCCTCGGCCTGTACGCCGCCGGCGCCGTGACCAAGCCGCTGCAGCGGGTCAAGCGGGCGCTGGACGGCATGGCCAACCACGACCTGACGGTGGAGTGCGTGGTCACCTCCACCGACGAGGTCGGGCAGATGGCCACGGCTCTGGCCTCGGCGCAGGGGAACGTGCGGACGCTGGTCGCTGCGGTGGCGGACTCGGTGCAGGCCGTCGCGTCGTCCTCGGAGGAGCTGTCGGCCTCCGGCGTGCAGATCGCGGCCGGGGCGGAGGAGACCTCCGCGCAGGCGGACGCGGTGTCGTCCGCGTCCGAGCAGGTGTCGCAGAACGTGCAGACCGTCGCGGCGGGCGCCGAGCAGATGGATGCGTCCATCCGCGAGATCGCCCAGAACGCGTCGGAGGCGGCCAAGGTCGCGAGCAATGCGGCGAGCCGGGCGGAGGCCACCAACGCGACGATGGCGAAGCTGGGGGCGTCGTCACAGGAGATCGGCGAGGTGATCAAGGTCATCACGTCGATCGCGGCGCAGACCAACCTGCTGGCGTTGAACGCCACCATCGAGGCGGCCCGCGCCGGGGAGGCGGGCAAGGGCTTCGCCGTGGTGGCCAACGAGGTGAAGGAGCTGGCGCAGGGCACGTCGAAAGCCACCGAGGACATCATCGCGAAGGTCGAGGCGATGCAGCACGACACGACCGACGCGGTGGCGGCGATCAGCGAGATCGCCACGATCATCGAGTCGATCTCGGACTTCCAGACGTCGATCGCCTCGGCCGTGGAGCAGCAGACCGCCACCACCGTGGAGATGAGCCGCAACGTGGCGAACGCCGCCAGCGGGACCGGTGAGATCGCCTCCAACATCACGGGTGTCGCGCAGGCGGCGGCGAGCACCACGCAGGCGGTGACGCAGACCCAGGCGGCGATCGATCAGCTCGCCCGGATGGCCGCGGGGCTGCGCTCGCAGATTGCGTCGTTCCGATACTGAGCCGGCTGACGTGGTCGGGGCCCGCACCTGATGCACAGGCGTGGGCCCCGGAAACGCGGAGGATGGGGGATTCGAACCCCCGAGGGCGGTTAACCCAACCCGCTTTCCAAGCGAGCGCCATAGGCCACTAGGCGAATCCTCCACCGATGAGAGTACCGGACGTGGCGCGGTGCCCCGAACCGTCGTTGGCGCTGAGCGCTCGCGGTCGCCGGAAGTCGGTGCGCTGCGCGCCGGCTCCGGTCTTCGGTAGCATGAGCGGCGGACCCCCGCGGCGTCCATCTCCTTAACCCCCCAGGGCCGGAAGGCAGCAAGGG
>JBIQMQ010000287.1:0-2798 GCA_044463185.1 Nakamurella lactea
CGCCGACGCCTGGAAGGCTTTCTTGACGGGGCTCGGCGAGCGCGGCCTGGCCTGCTGATTTTGACATTCTGATTTGGCCCCGGGTTGTCGGCCTGGTTTGGCCCCACCTGTTGCGTCTGTTGGTCTGGTGTGACGGCCTGTTCTGGCCCCACTTGGTGACACGCCGGGGCGGTTGTGACGGTTTGAACTGGCCCCGCCTGCACGCTTCGCGCGGAGATGTCCGCGACGAGCGTGGAGGGGCAGATGGCGAGGTCGAAGGTGGAGCTGTTCGAGGCGATCCGGCGGGATCACCGGCGGGAGGGGGTGTCGATCCGGGGCTTGGCGGATCGGTATTCGGTGCACCGCCGCACGGTGCGGCAGGCGCTGGAGTCGCCGGAGCCGCCGGCGCGGAAGAGGCCCGACCGGCAGGCGCCGAGGCTGGGCCCGGTCAAGGGACTGATCGACGCGATGTTGCGGGAGGACCTGGAGGCGCCGCGCAAGCAGCGGCATACGGCCCGGCGGGTGCGGGCGCGGCTTTTCGACGAGCACCAGATCGAGGTGTCGTACTCGACGGTGCGGGACTACGTGGCCCGGCGCCGGCCGGAGATCTGGACGGAGGCCGGCCGGAGCCTTGGCGAGGTGTTCGTACCGCAGTTCCACGAGCCGGCCGCGGAGGGCGAGGTCGACTTCGCCGATCTGTGGATCATTCTGGCCGGGGTGAAGACGAAGGTGTTTCTGTTCACGCTGCGCATGTCCTACTCGGGCCGCTCGGCGCATCGGGCGTTCGCCACGCAGTCGCAGGAGGCGTTTTTGGAGGGCCATGTGCATGCCTTCCACCGGCTGGGCGGGGTGCCGGTGGTGCGGATCCGCTACGACAACCTCAAAGCGGCGGTGTCACGAGTGTTGTTCGGCCGCAACAGGATCGAGTCGGCCCGGTGGGTCACGTTCCGCTCGTTTTACGGCTTCGACGCGTTCTACTGCCGGCCCGGGATCGAGGGTGCGCACGAGAAGGGCGGCGTGGAGGGCGAGGGCGGCCGGTTCCGCCGCAACCATCTGGTGCCCATGCCGAAGGTGGATTCGATCGCCGAGTTGAACGAGCTGTTGGAACGCTACGACGACGCCGACGACCACCGGCGGATCGGCGACCGTGCCAACACCGTCGGGGACGACTTCGCTTTGGAGGCGCCGCTTTTGACGCCGCTGCCGGTCGAGCCGTTCGAGACCGGCATCACCCTGTCGCCGCGGGTGGACCGCTCCGCCCGCGTCACGGTGCGGCAGACCCGCTACTCGGTGCCCGCCAAGCTGATCGGCCGCAGGGTGCGTGTGCTGCTGCGCGCCACCGAAGTGCTCGTCTTCGACGGCCCGAGGCAGGTCGCCTGCCACGAGCGGTGCACCACCCGCGGCGGGGAGGTGCTGGTGCTGGATCACTACCTGGAAGTGTTGGCCCGCAAACCCGGCGCCATGCCCGGCGCGACCGCGCTGGCCCAGGCTCGCTCGTGCGGGGCGTTCACCGCCACGCACGAGGCGCTCTGGGCGGCCGCCCGGGCCAAGCTCGGCGACTCCGGCGGCACCCGCGCCCTGATCGGCGTGTTGCTGTTGCACCGCAATTACCCGACCGCCGCTGTGCTGGCCGGCATCACCGCCGCCCTGGCAGTGGGTTCGGTCAACCCCGATGTCGTCGCGGTCGAGGTCCGCCGCGCCGCGAACAGCACTGCCAGCCTGCCTGACGCCGCCGGCGAGACCGCCGCGGCCCGGGTGGTCCCGCTGCCCGACCGGCCCGCCCCGCAGGCGGTACTACCCGCCGATGACCGGCCCGTCCCGGACGTCGCCCGCTACGACCAACTACTCAAGCGCCGCACATCCATTAGTTCCGCCCGATCAGAATCCGTTGAGGGAGAAGCGACCTCGTGATGACAGCAACCACTGCCAAGCCGCGTGGCCGGCCCGGCGATCCGGCCGCGCTGGCCGGCATCGACGGAGCCTGCCGCACCCTGCGGCTGCCCACCATCCGCGACCGCGTCGGCGACATGATCGCCGCCGCCGAGCGCGACCAGCAAAGCTACGCAGCCTTCCTGGCCGAGGCGCTACTGGCCGAATGTGACGACCGCGACGACCGGCGCCGCACCCGCCGAATGCGGGAGGCGAACTTCCCCCGCGACAAACGCATCGACGCGTTCGACTACGGCGCCAACGAGAACGTCAACCCCGCCACCATCGCGGCGCTGGCCGGCGGCAACTGGGTCGCCGCCGGCACCCCGGTCTGCCTGATCGGCGACTCCGGAACCGGGAAAACTCACCTGCTGATCGGGCTGGGCACCGCCGCCGCCGAGGCCGGCTACCGGGTGCGCTACGTGCTCACCTCACGGCTGGTCAACGAGCTCGCCGAGGCCGACAACGACCACGCCCTCAGCAAAGTCATCGCCCGCTACGGCCGGGTTGATCTGCTCTGTCTGGATGAGCTGGGTTACCTGACGCTGGACCGGCGGGGAGCCGAGCTGCTGTTCCAGGTGCTCACCGAGCGGGAAGAACGAGCAGCGATCGCCGTCGCCTCAAACGAGCCATTCAGCGCCTGGACCAAGACGTTCACCGACCCGCGGCTCTGCGCCGCGATCGTCGACCGGCTCACCTTCAACGGCCACATCATCCAGACCGGCACCACCAACTACCGGCTCGCCCACACCCGCAGCCAGGAACAGTCGTGAACCCCGGCAGACGGGGCCAAAACACGCCGTCACGGTGGGGCCAGTTCAAGTTGACAAACTCAGCCTGCCCACTGATGGTGATCTCCGACGGCGCCAAGGGACTGATCGGCGCCGTGG
>JBIQMQ010000288.1:0-1094 GCA_044463185.1 Nakamurella lactea
AGCGCCGCCGGGTCGCACGCCACGTACACGACGATCCGCGGATGCCGCGCGGCGATCGCCCGGCAGACCGCACGCCCTGCTCCCGAGCGCGGCGGGTCGAGCAGCACGGCGTCGACGGAGTCGGGGGCGTCCCGCAGGAAGCGGTCGACCCGGGCCGCGACGGCGCGCGCCTGTGGCAGGTCGGCGAGATTCGCCGACGCGAGGCCGGACGCCACGCGGTCCGATTCGACGCTGATCACCGAGCCGTCCGCGCCCACCGCCTCGGCGAGTACCGCCGCAAACAGGCCGACCCCGCCGTACAGGTCCCAGGCGCTGCCGCCGGCGAGGGGCAGCTCGCGCAGCACGCCCGCCACCGCGTCGCAGAACACCTCGGCGGCGTGCCGGTGCGCCTGCCAGAATCCCGCGGCCCCGACCCGGAACTCCCGGCCCCAGGCCGACTCGACCACCGCGACCGGCTCCGCCACCTCGACCCCGGACGTCCGCCTCTCCGCGGCGCGACCGTCGGGCAGGAACGCGGCCAGCGGTCGCTGCCCGGGGCGGCGCACCAGCACCACCTCGTCCGCGCCGGCCGGTGGCACCCGGGCGGCTGCGGCGGCGCTCAGGCCTTCGTCGGCGATCAGGCAGGGCGCGGCCTCGGTGATCGCCACGACCTCATTCGACCGGTAGCGGCGCGGCCCGAGGACTGCGTCATACCCGTCCGGCCCCGCGCTGCGGTCGATGCCCCAGCGCACCCGGGTGCGCCAGCCGAAACCGCCGCCCGGCAGCGGTTCGACGACCACCGGGACGTCCAGGCCGGCCAGTCGCCGTAACTGCTCGGCGACGACGGCCGCCTTGAGTTCCCGCTGCAGATCCGGCGCGGCGTGCTGCCAGTCACAGCCGCCGCAGCCGCCGGGCCCGAAGTGCGCACACGGCGCGGTCACCCGCCGCGGATCGGCCCGCAGGATGCTCACGGCCTCGCCCCGGCAGAACGAACCGGGTTTCGCCTCGGTGATGCGCACCAGGGCACGCTCGCCCGGAAGCGCGTAGCGCACGAAAACCACCCGCCCGCCGGCGCCGCCGACGCGGGCCACGCACACACCGCCGTGCGCCACCGG
>JBIQMQ010000288.1:1194-2794 GCA_044463185.1 Nakamurella lactea
AGCAGCCGGCCCTTGAGCCGCAGCGCCGACTGGTTGTGCAGGAGCTGCTCCCACCAGTGGCCGACCACGTACTCCGGGATGAACACGGTGACCACGTCCCGCGGGGAGTCGCTGCGAACCCGTCGCACGTAGTCCATCACCGGGCGGGTGATCTCGCGGAACGGGGAATCGATGATCTTCAACGGCACCGGGATCTCCCGGTCCTCCCACTCCTGCGCCAGCGCCGTTGTCTCCGCCGGATCCACGTTCACCGTCACGGCCTCGAGCACGTCGGGTCGGGTGGCGCGGGCGTAGGCCAGCGCTCGCAGCGCAGGCAGGTGCAGCTTCGATACCAGGATGATGCCGTGCACGCGGCTCGGGAGCACCAGGTCGTGCTCGGAACCCGCCAGTTCGGCGGCGACCCTGCGGTAGTGCCGATGGATGCCCTTCATCGTGAAGAAGATGACGACCATGGCCAGGATCGCGATCCACGCCCCGGCCAGGAACTTGGTGACCAGCACGATCACCAGCACCGCGCCGGTGCAGCAGAAGCCGATCAGGTTGGTCAGCTGCGAGCGGCGCATCCGTCGTCGCGCCGCGCCGTCCCTCTCGGTGCGCAGCAGCCGCGCCCAGTGCCGCAGCATGCCCGCCTGCGAGCAGGTGAACGACACGAACACACCGACGATGTAGAGCTGGATCAGGCTGGACACGTCCGCCTCGAACGCCGCCACCAGGATGACGGCGATCGCGGCCAGGAACACGATCCCGTTGGAGTAGGCGAGCCGGTCGCCGCGGGTGTGCAGCTGCCGCGGCAGGTACTGGTCCTGCGCCAGGATCGAGCCGAGCACCGGGAAACCGTTGAACGCGGTGTTGCAGGCGAGCATCAGGATGACGCCGGTGGCGAACGCGATGAAGAAGTAGCCCACCGGGAACCCGTCGAACACGGCGCGGGCCACCTGCACCACCAGCGTGTTCTGCCGGTAGTCGTCCGGGGCGCCGCCGAGCTGCACGCCCGGGCCGGCCAGGTGCACCTTCGTGATCATGGCCAGGGCGACCAGGCCGATCAGCATGGTGACCGCCAGCGCGCCCATCATGGCCAGCGTCGCGGCGGCATTCTTCGACTTCGGCTTGCGGAACGCGGGCACGCCGTTGGAGATGGCCTCGACGCCGGTGAGCGCCGCGGACCCGGACGAGAACGCCCGCAGCACCAGGAACATCATCGCCAGGCTGCTCATGGTGCCGGTGGCCTCGAGCGTGAACCCGGCGCTCGGCGCGAGCTGCGTCGCCCCGGCGGCGTACTTCACCAAACCGGTGATGATCATCGCGATGATCGCGACGACGAACGCGTACACCGGAACGGCGAACGCCTTGCCGGATTCGCGGATGCCGCGCAGGTTCAGTGCGGTGACGACGATGATGATCGCGATGGAGAACAGCACCGGATGCGCGCCGACCACGCCGATCGCCGACCCGATGTTGGCCACGCCCGAGGCGGTGGACACCGCGACGGTGAGGATGTAGTCGACCAGCAGCGCGGACGAGACCATCAGCCCGAAGTTCGGGCCGAGGTTCTTGCTGGCCACCTCGTAGTCGCCGCCGCCGGACGGGTAGGCGTGCACGT
>JBIQMQ010000289.1:0-2789 GCA_044463185.1 Nakamurella lactea
TCACCGCCATCACCGCCGCCACGGCAAATGGACACTAGTCTGATAAAAGTCAGGTCACAGGACCCCATCGTCCGGCCTCTGCCGGACTTGAGCGTTCCGTCACGAATTTGTGCGGGCGCGCTCCGCCTCCGAATGACTCGCGCGCCACCCGTCTGTATGACCTGCGGAATCGGCCCGCCGGCGGGACGACGCGAACGGCGTCATACGCGCTGGCGAGCGCTGAGGGGCGGCGGCGCCAGCTCTCAAATCCTCACATTGACGCTCAATCGGCCGAATCCAAGCAATGCGGGCACGGACGCCCGCGTGAGTGCCGGCCGCGGGAGCCGGGTACGGCGGCCGCGGATCGCGCCGCACCAGGGAGGGGACATGAGCGACGTCGTCGCAGAGCTGAAAACCGCGCGCGGATTGGTGATGGTGTTCCTCGCCGCCGTGGTCGTCGCATCGTTCGTCTTGGTGGTGGTGACCGCCCGCGGCGAAACGCCCGTGACAACGGTATCCGCGGAAGACTTCTCGCAGCTATCGCTCGATTCTGGAGTCACCGTCAAACAGCAGCTCGCCCTCGACCTATGCGGGAACGCCGACGCCGAGGTCCGGTGCCTTTCCGAGATCACGAAGGTGCCCGGAACAGTCGGCCCGAGCGGCGACGCGTCGGTGTTTGTGCCGAGCGGTGGCTCGACCTTCCTCACGCCCGCAGACCTGCAGGAGGCCTACCACATCCCGGACGGCGGATCCGGGGCCACAATCGCGGTCGTGAGTGCCTACGGATATGACGCCGCCCAGATCGCCGGCGACCTCGAGGCCTACCGAGCGGAGTACGGGCTGGCCCCGTGCAACGGATGCTTGACTATCTCAAATCAAGACGGCGAAGCGGAGCCGCTGCCGGACGTCACATCGCTGCCACAGCAGGTCCGCGACGGATGGGCCATGGAAACCGCGCTCGACCTCGACATGGTGTCGGCCACCTGCCCGTCCTGCTCCATCGAGTTGTATCTCGCCGACTCCGCTGGGATCGAAGACATGGCGGCCGCGGTGCAGGCAGCGAGCCAGAACGCCACCTACGTGTCCATGTCGTGGGGCGCGGCGAATGTCAGCGCCAGCGTCGTAGACACCTTCGACACTGCGTTCGGCGACGGAGTGCTCTACTTCGCCTCGAGCGGCGACGACGGCTACGGGGATGTCGAATACCCGGCCGTCAGTTCGCGGGTGATCGGGGTGGGCGGCACAGCGTTGTACCAGGACCTGTCGACGCCGCGCCTTTGGCTAGAGCAGGCATGGACCGGGGTGCCCAACGCGTCGAAGAAGGGCGGTCCCGGATCGGGGTGCAGCTCCGCGGTGACGAAGCCGGCATGGCAGTCGGACGTCGATGCGTGCTCCGGTGCCGCCCTGGCCGACATTTCCGCGGTTGCCAGCCACGACAGTCCCGTCGTCGTCCGCTTCGCCGGCAATTGGTACGGGGCCTTCGGCACATCGGTGGCGGCGCCGGTCGTGGCCGGAATTTACGCCGCGGCGGGCATCAGCGGAAACACCTCGACTGCGTTGACCTATATGTACGCGAACCCGGACCGGTTCCATGACATCGTGGCCGGCGGCCGTAACGTCTGCGATCCGGGGGCGCTAGCCCTGTGTGTCGCCAAGGCCGGCTGGGACGGACCGACCGGCGTCGGTACACCCGATGGCACGTTGAGCTTCGATCCCGGTGCGGAGCCGGTCTCCGACGGTACCGGGGATTCCGATCTCGCGGAGCCGACGATCACTGTCCCAGGGTCTGACTCGAGCACCATGACCCCGAATGGTGGAACCGTCGTAGCGACGCTATCGCCGGGCGACCCGCTGGATCTCAGCATCGACGACTTCGGCGACTACGACGACATCCAATTCAATATCTCGTTGGCTTTCGAAAACGGGGATGGTGAGCAGCTCGGCTCGTACACCGTCCCGTCGTGCGTTGTCGCGAAGGAGGCGCTGCCCGATGGCCTGGACTTGTCGGGATGCGTTCTGAGCGGGTCATCCGATGCGCTGGGAGACTACGGATTCTCGCTGGAGCAGGATGACGACGGGAATCTGGTGCTGACGGTCACGGTGACGCCGCCACCGGGCACGCCCGCTCCGACGAGCTCGTCCGAGACCAGCACGACGACCACATCGACCACGGACAGCACGGCATCGACGTCCTCGATGCCGACCCCGATGACATCGAGTCCCGCTCCGACGAGCTCGACTGGCCCGGTGTCCACAACGGCGCCGGTGAGCACGACGGCCTCGAGCAGTTCGGCATCGTCCACCGCTACGACGCTGCCGCCCGCGTCGACCACCTCGTCTGCTCCGGCGACGTCACCGACGCCCACGACTCCGACGAGCCCCACAACGACCAGCGCGCCGCCGTCCACGGCCAGTTCGCCCGCGCCGGCGACGACGTCTGATACGTCCACCAGCTCGTCACCGCCGGGCACACCAACGGCCTCAACGACGACCTCCACGACCACGTCCAGCTCGTCGTCGACCCCTCCCGGGAGCACGACCCCGGTGACGAGCCCCGCGGGCATTCCCGCGCCTCCGCCGCCGGCCTCGAGCTTCGCCTCGCCGCCCGCGGCGCACCGCAAGGCGTACGTCGTCGACGTCACGATCAAGGTGGTGCTGGCGGATCTCGTCGGCACCGACCCGGACGGCGGCACAACCTCGATCGACCCGAGCGCCACGATCCTGCGCGACATCGTGACCCCGGGAAGGGATGTGACGCAGGCCGACGCGATCTCCGTGCTCAGCCAGCTGCCGGCCGTCGAGGGCCTGAC
>JBIQMQ010000290.1:0-2769 GCA_044463185.1 Nakamurella lactea
TGTCACGGATCGCCCGGACGTCGGTGGCGTGACCTTCGTCGTGAGCGCCGCGGGGGGCGCGCCAAATCGCGTAGCGGGGTCCATGGCGGGAGCGGTGGCCGCGGCGTCATCGGCCCAATACTCCTCGGTCTTCGTCGACGCCGACCCGGACAGGATGACACCGCCGGCCGCCGTGACGAGCACCAATCCGACAACCGCCAGCAGGTGGGCAGCCCACAGTCGGCTAGTGGGCGTTCCCACGGCGGATCTTCAGCGATGTCAGCATCAACACCACACCGCCGCCGAACAGGAGATACGGCAGAGCCCCCCAGTCTTGACCGGTATTCGCACCGGCCGAGGGCGCCGGGTCGATATGCGTCGATACACTCATCACTTGGATCGGCGTTGAACCGGCGGCCCGCGTCGACGTGGGTGGCAACTGACTGCTCACGCCCTCCACCTCGATCGTGCTCTCCACAGTCTCGGTCACCGTGTGCGTCACCGTCTCGGTGCTCGTCACCGTCTGGTTCTCGCCATCGACGGTCACCGTGCTGCCCGGAACTGTCTGCGTGACGATCTCGGTCACCGTCGCGGTTCCGCCCTCGGTGACGGTCACGGTTTGCTGCGGGAGCGTCGTGACGGTAGTCGTGGCGGGAGGCGCCGTCGTCAGGGTGACAGTCTGCCGCGGCTCCGTGACCGTGGTGGTGACTGTCCGGTGCGGCGTCTTGGTGACGGTCGCGGTCTGTCCTGGCAGCCATTCCGTGACGGTCTTCGTGGCGGGTGCCTTCGTGGTCGTCGTGGTCACCGGCGATGGCGTCACGGTAACCGTCTTGGTCCACGGCGGCGCGGTGACCGTCGTGGTGGATCCACCGCCGCTATGGCCATCGTGGTCGCCGCCGGCCGAGGCCGCCGGGACGCTGACGATCATCAGAAAGACTCCGGTGGTCGCCACCAGCGCCCCTGCGGCAAGCCGAGCAAGTCGTCGAGCGTTCATGGTTCCTCCCCAGGGCCGTGACGTTGGCCAGGGCTACCACGAACAGGTGATTTATCGGCCACTGACGACGGCAACATCACGCTGCGTCGATACGCTAGGCGCCACCTCACCCGCTGTATAGGCCACCAGGTACGACAAAGTGATCGCTCTCTTCGCATCGTGGTTTTCCGAATCACGAATCCCCACCCACGTGGTCAAGAGTCGAACGTCCAGACTTCGGCGGGAGACGCTCTCAGCGGATCCGGCACAAGAGGCGCAGATCCGGCGCGAATCAGACGGTGGCGAGCCAGTTCGTCAACAGCGCCGCCCCGGCGTCGCCGGATTTCTCCGGGTGGAACTGCGTGGCGCTCAGTGGGCCGTTCTCCACCGCAGCCACGAACCGGTCGCCGCCGTGCTCCGCCCACGACACGACCGGCGGCGACAGCGGCCCCGTGCCGGCGTCCATCTCCCAGGTTCGCACCGCGTAGGAGTGCACGAAGTAGAACCGGGTCGCCGGGTCGATCCCGGCGAAGAGCCGAGAGCCCTCGCCCGGCCGCACCACGTTCCACCCCATGTGCGGAACCGTCTCGGCCTGCAGCCGCTCCACCGTGCCCGGCCATTCCCCCACGCCGGCGGTGTGCTGTCCGTGCTCGTCGCCGTGCTCGAACAGCACCTGCATCCCGACGCAGATGCCGAGCACCGGTCGCCCGCCGGCCAGCCGCCGCCCGATGATCCGGTCGCCGCGCACCGCACGGATCTGCGTCATACACGCCGCGAACGCGCCGACCCCCGGCACCACCAGGCCGTCCGCCCGCAGCGCTTCCTCGAAATCGGCGGTCACGGTGACGTCGGCGCCCACCCGCTGCAGCGCCCGTCTGGCCGAGGCGATGTTGCCGGATCCGTAGTCCAGGATCGCGATGCGCTTCACCGCGCGCGCCTTTCTGCGGGCGCGGCGGCCTGCCCGCGCCGATCGGGCATGACGCCGTTCACGCCGCGTCCGATCCCGGGATCATGGACACGATCCCGACAGCCAGACACACCAACGCGACGGCCGCGATCACGCCGGCGCCGAACCGGTGATCCGTGCGCCACAGCGACACCGAACCGGCTCCGAAGAAACCGGCCAGCCCCACCATCACCACGGTGACCCAGGTGAACGTCATCCTTCAGCCGCCCGGTCCTACAGGACGCCTTTGGTGGACGGCACCTGACCGGCCGTGCGCGGATCGGGCTCGACGGCCGCTCGAAGCGCCCGGGCGATCGCCTTGTACTGCGCCTCGCAGACGTGGTGCGGATCGCGGCCGTACAGCACGCGCACGTGCAGCGCGATCCGCGCATGGAACGCAATCGAGTCGAACACGTGCCGGTTGAGCACCACCGGGTAGTTGCCACCCACCACCGCGCCGAGCACGTGGTCGGGCTCGCCGGTGTGCACCGAGAACGGCCGGCCCGACACGTCGACCGCAGCGTGCGCCAGCGTCTCGTCCATCGGGATGAAGGCGTCGCCGAACCGGCGGATGCCGCGCTTGTCCCCCAGCGCCTGGGCGAACGCCTGGCCGAGCACGATCGCCGTGTCCTCCACGGTGTGGTGTGCGTCGATGTCGATATCGCCCGTGGCGCGCACCGTGAGGTCGAACGAGCCATGCACCCCGAACGCGGTGAGCATGTGGTCGAAAAACCGCACGCCCGTGGAGATGTCGACCACGCCGCTGCCGTCGAGGTTCAGCTCGACAGCGACCTGGGACTCGCTGGTGGCGCGTTCGATCGCGGCAGTGCGCGGGGACTGCGTCATACTCGCTGCTCCTTGCTGTCGGCGG
>JBIQMQ010000291.1:0-2765 GCA_044463185.1 Nakamurella lactea
AGTGCCCGCTGTTGGCCAGTTTTCGGTCCAGCACGATGTGCCCGTCCAGGATGGAGCGGGCCGCGTCGGCCACCGGCTCGTCGTGGTCGCCGCCCTCCACCAGCACGGTGTACAGGCCGGTCACGGACCCGACGGCGGACGAGCCGGCCCGCTCCAGCAACCGGGGCAGCAGGGCGAACACGGACGGCGGGTAGCCGCGGGTGGTGGGTGGTTCGCCGGCGGACAGGCCGATCTCGCGTTGCGCGGTGGCCACGCGGGTGACGGAATCCATCAGCAGCAGCACGTTCTTGCCGGTCTCCCGGAAGTACTCGGCGATGCGGGTCGCGACGAACGCGGCGCGCAGCCGCACCATCGGCGGCTGGTCCGAGGTGGCCACCACCACGACGGCGCGGCGCAGGCCGTCGGGGCCCAGGTCGTCCTCCAGGAACTCGCGCACCTCCCGGCCGCGCTCGCCGACCAGGGCCAGCACGGTGACGTCGGCCTCGGTGCCGCGCGTGATCATGGACAGAAGCGACGATTTGCCGACGCCGGATCCGGCGAAGATGCCCATACGTTGGCCGCGGCCGATCGGGGTCAGCGTGTCGATGGCGCGCACGCCCAGCGGCAGCGGAACGTTCACCCGGGCGCGGGTGAGCGCGTCCGGCGGGGTGTGGTCGATGCCCACCCGTTCGAGACCGACGGGCAGCGCGGATCCGTCCAGCGGGCGGCCCAGCCCGTCCAGCACCCGGCCCAGCAGTTGGTCGCCGACGGCGACGGTCAGCGGTCCGCCGTCCGCGACGGCGCGGTCGCCGGCGCCGATGCCGTCCACCGGCCCGAGCGGCAGGCAGATCGCCGACTGTGCGTGCACGGCAACGACTTCCGCGGGGACGGGGCTACCCGAGCCGATGCGGATCACGTCGCCCACCCGGGCGGCGAGGCCCTGCACGGTGATGGACAGGCCGCGCACCTCGGCGACGGAGCCGGACACCTCTGGGCGCGCCGCGGCGACCGCGGCCGCGACGGACCGCTGCACGCGGGTCATCGGATGGGCGGCGACGCCGAAGCCGGGCACCACGGCCGGCGTGGCGTTCGAGATCGGGGGCAGGGTGGCGGTGGTCACGGCGCGAGGACCTGCCTGACCCGCTCAATGGCGGCGGAGAGCCGGGCGTCGATGGTGGTGGCGCCGCAGGTAGCGACGGCGTCACCCGGGGCCAGCGACTCGTCGGCGATGATGGTGACCGTGCGCAGGCCGCGGGAGCGGCGGAGCGGCGTCAAATCCGTTGCGCCGTCGGCGTTGTCGGCGGTGCTGCCCTCAGCGTGGCTGCTCCCGGCGGTGTGGTTGCTTTCGGTGTGGTTTCTTGCGGCCTCGTCGCGCCCGGCTAGCACGGCGAAGTCGGCGGGCGAGACGGCGACCGTCACGTCCTCGTCGGACGAGGCCAGGGACAGTGCCCGGGTCAGCGCGGCCTGGCTGCGGGCGTCGTCGTCGGCGAGTACCTGGCCGACGATCGCCTCGGCGATGGTCCACGCGGCGGAGACGATCTGCTCCTCGATGTCGGCGGCGGACTGCACCGCCAGGCCCTCCAGCTCCTCGGCGGCGTCGAACAGCGCCTGGAACGCCCGCTGCCGGGTGACTTCCGCTGCGGCGGCGGCGGTCTCGGCCGCGGCTGCCTGCGCGGCCAGGCGTTCCCGGGTGGCGGCCCGGGCCTCGTCGATGCCGGCGGCATACCCGGCGGCGTAGCCGGCGGCGCGGGCGGCGGCGGTCTCCGCGGCCAGCAGATCCTCCGGGATGCCGGCCTTGGGCGAGACGGCGAAGGCGCGCAGCGTCGGCGCGGTGGCCTGCTCCGTGCGCTCGAAGCGCGGCAGGGTGACGGTGCCGGCCGCGCCGGCAACGACGTGAGGCAGCGTGCCGGTAACGCCGTGGGACGGCGCGCCGGCACCGCTGTGAGACGGCGCGCCGTCGGACAGCGACATCGGTTGCCACGCCGTCACAGTCGCGCCGCCGGTGGCGACGGCGTCGCTCGGCAGGATCGTGATCTCAGGCGACGAAGGCATCTTCTTCTCCCCGGCCCACGATGATCTGTCCGCTCTCCTCCAGCTCGCGGATCACCCGCACCACGGCGGCCTGCGCCTCTTCGACCACGTGCAGCCGCACCGGGCCCATCACGTCGATCTCCTCGGCGAGGTCCAGGGCGGCGCGCTCGGACATGTTGTTCATGATCTTGCTGCGGACCCGGTCGGAGACGCCCTTGAGCGCCGCGGCCACGTCGGAGACCTGCACCTGGCGCAGCACGAGCTGGATCGCGCGGTCGTCCAGGGTGACGATGTCCTCGAACATGAACATCTTGGAGCGGACCTGCTCGGCGAGTTCCGGGTCGATCCGGTCCAGGCCCTCCAGCAGCAGTTTCTCGGTGCCGCGGTCGGCTCGGTTGATGATGTCGACCAGCGGCTGCACCCCGCCCACGGCGGACAGATCCCCGGCCACGCCCATGGACGAGAGCCGGCGCTCCAGCACGGATTCGATGCGGCGGATCAGTTCGGGGGAGGTGCGGTCCATGATGGCGATTCGATGCGCCACGTCGGCCTGCAGCTCCGGCATCAGGCCGGCCAGCACCGCGGAGGCCAGGCCGGCGTGCAGGTGCGCGAGCACCAGGGCGATCGTCTGCGGATGCTCGTCGGACAGGAACGAGGTGAGCTGCCGGGCGTCGAGGTTCTGCATGAAGGCGAACGGCAACTCCACGAACGCCTCGGAGAGCTTGTCCATGATCTCGTCGGTGCGTTCCTCGCCG
>JBIQMQ010000292.1:0-2719 GCA_044463185.1 Nakamurella lactea
TCGCCGCCCTTGTCGCACATCGGGCAGTCCAGCGGGTGGTTGGTGAGGATGAACTCGATGTTCGCCGCTTGCGCCTTGTTGGCGATCTCGCTGGTGAGCTGGGTCTTGACCACCATGCCGTCGGCGACCTTGATCGCGCAGGACGGCTGCGGCTTCGGCATCGGCCGGCCGCCCATCTCGATCTCCACCAGGCACTGGCGGCACGCGGCGATCGGCTCCAGCAGCGGGTGGTCGCAGAACCGGGTGATCTCGATCCCCATGCGTTCGCAGGTGCGGATCACCACCTCACCCTTGGGTGCGATGACGTCGCGTCCGTCGATGACGAACTTCACGTAGCCGTCCGGCGCCGGGGTGTCGGCGTCCCAGACGGGTCCCAGGATCCGTGCTTCGGTAGAGGTCACTTCGCTGTCACCATCGCTTCGAGGTTCCGGTGGAACATGAACCGGTTCGTAAAGATCCCCGTCATCTCAATGCATCTCGATCAGGTCGGCGTCGGTCGCGGGCGGCGGGGTGACCCCGGTGACGAGGTCCACGAATTCCTGCCGGAACTCCTTGATGGCGCTGGACACCGAAGTAGCCGCACCGTCGCCGAGCGCGCAGAACGCGCGACCGAAGATGTTGAAGGCGGTGTCCTCCAGGGTGTCGATGTCCTCCAACGTGCCGTGGCCGGTGATGATGCGGCGCAGCGTCTTGGACATCCACGCCGTGCCCTCGCGGCAGGGGGCGCACTTGCCGCACGACTCGTGCCGGTAGAAGTCGGCCCAGCGGGACACGGCCCACGGCACCGAGACCGTCTCGTTGAAGATCTGCAGGGCCGTGGTGCCCAGCAGGGAGCCCGCCGCGGCGACGTCGTCGTAGTCGAGCGGCACGTCGAGCTTGTCCGCGCCGAACAGCGGCACGGACGATCCGCCCGGCGTCCAGAACTTGAGCGGGATGCCGTCCTTCATGCCGCCGGCCATGTCGATGAGCTGCCGCAGCGTGGTGCCCATGGGGCCCTCGTACTGGCCGGGCCGCTCCACGTGGCCGGACAGCGAGAAGATCTTGGTGCCGGGCGACTTCTCGGTGCCGAACCGGCGGTACCAATCCACCCCGCCGGCGATGATGGACGGCACCGACGCGATCGTCTCCACGTTGTTCACCACGGTCGGCGACGCGTACAGACCCTCCACCGCAGGGAACGGCGGCTTGAGGCGCGGCTGCCCGCGGTGGCCCTCCAGCGACGACAGCAGCGCGGTCTCCTCGCCGCAGATGTAGGCGCCGGCGCCGGCGTGCACCACGATGTCCAGGTCGTAGCCGGTGCCCAGGATGTTCTTGCCCAGGTAGCCGGCGGCGTACGCCTCCTTGACCGCGTTGCGGACGCGACGGATCGGGTGCACCAGCTCGCCGCGGATGTAGATGACGCAGTAGTGCGAGCGGATCGCGTAGCTGGTGATGATGCAGCCCTCCACCAGCAGGTGCGGGTCGGCCATCATGGTCGGGATGTCCTTGCAGGTGCCCGGCTCGGACTCGTCGCCGTTGACGACGAGGTAGCGGGGCTTGGCGCCGAGCGGCGGCAGGAACGACCACTTGAGCCCGGTCGGGAAGCCGGCGCCGCCGCGGCCGCGCAGGCCGGACGATTTCACCAGTTCGACGAGCTGCTCCGGCTGCGACTTCACCGCGAACTTGAGGGCGCCGTAGCCGCCGAGCTGCTCGTAGCTGCCGATCCGCCAGGACGTCGGGGACAGCCAGCCGCGGGTCAGCACCGGCGTCAGCGGGTCGAGTCCCGCATTGATCGCCGGGGCGCCGTCGGACGTGTTGTTGTCAGACACAGGGGATCACGCTCACTTCTTCTCCGGCACCGGCGGCACGGCGGGCGGGGTCTCCGGCATCGCGGGCGCCGTCCAGCCCTGGTCGGCGGCGAGCCGCACACCGGCCAGGGACTCCGGCGACGCCGACGGGGCGTCGATGTCCGCGTCGAGGGTGTCCATGAACCCGGCGAGCTGCAGTTCCGCCGTCTTGAAATCCGTCAGGGCCGCGCCGCGGGTCGGCTGCGGGCGTTCGCCCCGGCGCAGCGCCCGGACCAGCTCCACCGCCGACTCCGCCGTCTGGTTGTCGAAGATCTCGTAGTTGACGGTGAGGACCGGGCCGTGGTCGCAGCAGGCCAGGCACTCCACGTGCTCCAGCGTGACCGACCCCGGTGTGCCCGGCTCGCCCGCGGTCTGCTCGTGGTCCACGCCCAACTCGTCGCGCAGCGCCCGGTAGATCGCGTCGCCGCCCAGCATGGCGCACATGGTGTTGGTGCACACCGACACGATGTGCTCCCCCACCGGCTCCCGCTTGTACATGTTGTAGAACGTGGCGACGCCGGACACCTCGGACTCCTCGATGCCCAGCAGACCGGCGACGAACGCGATCCCGTTCTTCGACACGAATCCCTCCACCGACTGCACCAGGTGCAGTAGCGGCATCACGGCGCTGCGGGTGAAGGGATAGCGCTCGATGATCTCCGACGCCTTGGCGCGGATGTCGTCGTCGAAGAGCTGGTCGGTGACGGCGTAGCGCGGTACGTCGGCGCGGTGCTCCAGCGTCGGCCGTCCGCCGCCGCCCCAGAACGGCGTGGTGACGACGCCGGTCGCCGTCAGCCCGGCCACCATCGACTGGTTCGGGTCCGGGTACTGCTGCGGCGGGGCGATCTTGCTCACCGGTCCACACCTCCCAACACTGGATCGAGGGACGCGAT
>JBIQMQ010000293.1:0-2707 GCA_044463185.1 Nakamurella lactea
GGCCGTAGCCCAATTGGCAGAGGCACACGGTTTAGGTCCGTGCCAGTGTGGGTTCAAGTCCCACCGGCCCTACTTCCGCAGGTCAGAGCGCTACAGAATGTTCGAACAGGCGGAAAATCGGCCCGGTTCACTGGAGCCTTGCGCCTGGTCGCGGGTCCGATACGCCGAGAGTGACGACGATTCTCAGAGGATCTCGGCCAGTGGTGGACGGCCGTGCCCATCCGATCGGCGATGCGGCGTGGCCGTGCGCCATCGATACTCGGCCCGGCCGCCCCAGGTCACGGCGGCAAGCAGTATGAGCGCTCCTGCCATGCTGGCGGCGCCGATCGCTTCTCCGGCCAGGGCAATTCCCACCACGAGCGCCCAGCCGGGTTCGGTGCCGAGCAGGATGCTTGCGCGGGACGCTGACGTGAGTTTCGTGGCCCAGAGTTGCCCGAGGAACGCCAGAAGCGTGCACCCGATTGCCAGGTAGACCAGATTCGCCCAGTCGGGCCCGGTGAACTCGGGTACGTGAGCGACGGCGGCTCGTCCGCCCCAGATCGCAAAGACGGCGGCTCCAAGGGTGAGCTCGATCGTGGTCAGCTGGAGCACGTCCGCACCGCCGGCCGCGCCGGCGCGGGTGAATCGCGCTTCGGCGACGCCGAGAAGAGCTCGGGTGACTGCGGCACCGAGCATGAGCAGGTCACCGCCGCTCGGTGCGGAAAAGCCATCGCCCCCGACGAGAAGCGCAATGCCAACGAGTCCGAGGAGCATGGCAGCCACGAGTTGACCCGATAGCCGGCGGCGGACGGCAACCGCTTCGAAGACCGGCGTCATCAGTACCGACATGGCGATGATGAGGCCCGCATTGGTCGCACTGGTGCGCGTCACGCCGATCGTCTCGAGTGCGATGGTCGCCGCGCGCAAAATGCCGAGACACGCACCCGGCGCGGCCACCGTGCGCAGCGCGCGGAGCTTGCCGCGACAGGCCGCGACGCCAAGCAGGACCACGGCCGCGGGAACGAATCGGAGGCACATCACCGCGGGTGCGGACGAAGCTTCCGCGAGGTCTTTTGTGCCGAGGTAGCTACCACCCCAGATTCCCGCCACAGCGAGCAGGACGACATCGGGAAGAAAGCGAGTCGTGGGCATATGGCCCACGATCGCTCACGAACATGTTTCAGAGCAATGGCCAGTTACTTCACGAACATGTAAGTATCGCTTCATGGAAGTTCATCACCTCAAGACACTGCGGGAACTGCGCGACCGCGGCTCCGTCACCGCCGTCGCCGCCGCGCTGCACCTCTCTCCTTCGGCCGTCTCCCAACAGCTCGCGGCTCTGCAACGAACCACACCCGTGCCGTTGACCGAGCAACACGGCCGAGTATTGGCGCTGACGAAGGCCGGACACCGGGTAGCCGACGCCGCCGAGGACGTGATCGCCGCGCTCGCGGCGGCTGAGGAATCAGTGGCAGACTTCCTCGAGGCGCGCACCGAGTCGGTCACCGTCACCGCATTCCACAGCGCCGGTCTCGCGTGGTTTCCCTCGTTGATCCAGCGTTCTGATGCCGAACCCGACGGCCCCCACGTGCGCGTGCGGGACGAGGACGTCTCTACCGACGAATTCCCAGCACTCGCGGCCGACTACGACCTCGTCATCGCCCACCGCCCGCTCGGCTCGCGCCCCTGGCCCGCAGCCAGGTTGACCGTGACCCCGCTACTGGAAGAACCACTCGACCTCGCCGTGAGCCAGTCACACCGCCTCGCCGCACACTCCTCCGTGCGACTGTCCGAGCTGGTCGGCGAGAGCTGGACAGCCGCGCATGAGGGATTCGCGCTGGACCCACTGCTTGTTCAGGCCGTCTCCGCGAACGCGGGTGCGCCGATCCGCATCACTCATCGCGTCAACGAGTTCAATGTCGCCGCCGCAATCATCGCCGCCACCGACACTGTCGGCCTGCTTCCGCGCTACACCGGTCTGGGCGCGCAGTTCGCCGGCCGCGTCGTACTCATACCCATCGAGGATCTACACATCGCGCGACATATCGACCTACTCAGCCGCCGCGACACCACCGCACGGCTCAGCGTGCGCACCGTCGCTGACTGGATTAAGGAGATCGCCACCCGCTGAACCGAGCTGCCATGAATCCGCGCTCGCGGACCGCCGAGTGACCAGATCGGTCCGGAGCCGGCCGCTCGTCGCGATTCTTCGAGGCAACGTGGGCGACCCCGGCCGCCGTCACCAGCGCGAGACCGGTCCGAGGACAGCGTCATACCCGCTGCACGTGCAGCGGCATACCGGACAAACGTGATCGACCACCAGACCACAGCGACGAGTCCCCTGGCGACGCGCCGCCCGATCACCGCACCGCTGCGGCGTCATGCACATGGGCCGTCAGCCGCGAACCCTCCACATCTAAGTGCGGCAGCACCCGGCTCATCCACCTCGGCAGCCACCACGCCCGGACGCCGAGATACGACATCAGGGCGGGCACCAGGGTGAGACGGATCAGGAAGGCGTCGATCGTGATGCCGACCGCCAGGGCGAGGCCGAACTGCTTCACGGTGGGGTCGTCGCTGACGACGAATCCGGCGAAGACCGTCACCATGATGAGCGCCGCGGCGACCACCACCCGGCCGGCATGCGCGAATCCTCCGGTGACGGCGTCGTTGCCGGTCCGGCCCTGCACATGTTCCTCGCGCATCGAGCTGACCAGGAACATCTCGT
>JBIQMQ010000294.1:0-2690 GCA_044463185.1 Nakamurella lactea
GTGCCCGGCGTGGCGCACGCCTGCGGGCACGACGTGCACACCGCCGTCGTGCTCGGCGCGGCCTCGGCGCTCGCGGTCGCGCCGCACCTGCCCGGGCCGGTGCGGCTGCTGTTCCAGCCGGCCGAGGAAGTGATGCCGGGCGGCGCCTACGACGTGATCCGTGCTGGGGGACTGGCCGAGGTGTCCACCGCCTTCGCCGTGCACTGCGACCCGTCGCTGAAGGTGGGGCTGGTGGCCACCCGGGTCGGTCCGATCACCTCGGCCTGCGACATGATCGACATCACCGTCACCGGCCCCGGCGGGCACACGTCCCGGCCGCACCTGACCGTGGATCTGATCGGGGCGCTGGCTGCGCTGGCCGACGGGCTTCCGCACCTGCTGGCCCGGCACCTGCCGACTCAGGCCGGCGTCACCCTGGTATGGGGCTCGATCACCGCCGGCGGCGCCACCAACGTGATCCCGCGCAGCGGCACGCTGAGCGGCACGCTACGACTCGCCGACCGTGCGGCCTGGCGCGGCGCGGAGCCCCTGGTGCACACCCTGGTCGGCCAAATCCTGGCGCCGTTCGGCGCCGCCTACCGCGTCGACTACGCCCCCGGCGTGCCACCGGCCGTGAACGACGAATCCGCCGTCACACTGCTGCGCGCCGGGGCGAGGGCGGCGCTCGGTGGGGACGCCGTCCGACTGGCCGCGCACTCCAGCGGCGCGGAGGACTTCGCCGTCATCCTGGACGCCGTCCCTGGCGCGCTGCTGCGGCTCGGCGTGTGGGACGGCGCGAGCGACCAGGTCGACCTGCACTCGCCGACGTTCCGGGCCGACGAGCGGGCGATCGCGGTCGGCGTCCGGACCCTGGTGCACACGGTGCTGGCCGCCGGTCCGGGACAATGACCCCGGAACGCCCCGTGCCGCGGGCGGCGTCATACTCGATGCCGGCCGTGTGCGGGAGCACCGCGCGGCGGAAAGGACGCTCACGGTGACCAAGATCGTGATCATGGGTGGGGGCCCAGCCGGCTACGAGGCCGCGCTGGTGGCCGCACAGTACGGCGGCGACGTGACGCTCGTCGAGCGGGACGCACCCGGCGGTGCGTGCGTGACCGCCGACTGCGTGCCGTCCAAGACGTTCATCGCCTCCGCCGGGGCGCGCACCGCCGTGCGGGCGGCCGGACAGCTCGGCATCCGGGTGCCCGCCGACTCGGTCACCGTGGATCTCGCCGCCGTCAACCGGCGGGTGATGGACCTGGCCGCCGCGCAGTCCGACGACGTCGCCTCCCGGCTCACGGCCGAGGGCGTCGACGTGATCGCCGGTACGGCTGAACTGGCCGACCCGCAGCAGGGCCTGGCCAAGCACCGGGTGCGGATCACCACCGAGGAGGGGGCCGTCACCGACGTCGACGCCGACGTGGTGCTGATCGCCACCGGCGCCTCGCCGCGCATCCTGCCCGACGCCGTGCCGGACGGCCAGCGCATCCTCACCTGGCGGCAGGTGTACGGGCTCACCGAGCTGCCCGAGCACCTGATCGTCGTCGGATCCGGGGTCACCGGCGCCGAGTTCGCCTCCGCCTACACCGAGATCGGTGTGCCGGTGACGCTGGTGTCCAGCCGCGACCGGGTGCTGCCCGGCGAGGACGCCGACGCCGCGGTGGTGATCGAGCAGGTGTTCGCCGAGCGCGGCGTGCGCCTGAAGAAGAGCGCCCGCGCCCGGTCGGTGCGCCGGGACGGCAACGGCGTCGTCGTCACGCTGGCCGACGGCAGCGTGGTGCGCGGCTCGCACGCCCTGATGACGGTCGGCTCGGTGCCGAACACCGACGGCATCGGGCTGGAGCGGGTCGGCTGCACGGTGGACGCGGGCGGCTTCATCGACGTCGACCGCGTCTCGCGCACGTCGGTGTCGGGCATCTACGCGGCCGGCGACTGCACCGGCGTGCTGATGCTGGCGTCGGTGGCGGGTATGCAGGGCCGGATCGCCATGTGGCACGCGCTCGGCGAGGGCGCCCCGCCGCTGAAGCGAAAGCTGGTGTCCGCCAACATCTTCACCCACCCCGAGATCGCCACCGTGGGCGTCTCGCAGGCCGAGGTGGACTCCGGCAAGGTGCCGGCCCGGGTGATGATGCTGCCGCTGGCCACCAACGCCCGTTCCAAGATGCGCGAGCTCAAGTACGGGTTCGTCAAGCTCATCGTCCGCCCCGCCACCGGGATCGTGATCGGCGGCGTGGTCGTCAGCCCGGAGGCCTCCGAGCTGATCCTGCCCATCGCGGTCGCGGTGCAGAACCAGCTCACCGCCAAGAACCTGGCCTACACGTTCAGCGTGTACCCGTCGCTGTCCGGGTCCATCACCGAACTCGGCCGGCAGTTGATGTCGGCCGACGATCTGGGCTAGCGGCACCTGCGTCCGGTGCTCGCGCGCCGTGGTGCCTGCCGAACGGTATGACGCCGCAGCCGGTCAGGCCCAGTCGAAGGTGCGGGACACCGCCTTGTGCCAGGTGTCGACGAGGCGACGCCGGTCGCCGTCGGTCATGGCCGGGTCGAACTGGGTGTCCTCGGCCCAGAGCGCGGCGATCTCGTCGGTGGACGCGAAGAAGCCCACGGCCAGGCCGGCGGCGTAGGCGGCGCCCAGCGCGGTGGTCTCGGTGATCGCCGGCCGCACCACGGTCGCGCCCAGGATGTCGGCCTGGAACTGCATCAGCGTGGCG
>JBIQMQ010000295.1:0-2690 GCA_044463185.1 Nakamurella lactea
TGAGAGATCCGATGAGCAAATCCGAAGTTCATGTGGTACCGAATGGCGACCAATGGGCCGTGAAGCGCGCGGGTGCGCAGCGAGCTAGCTCGCTGCATTCGACGCAGTCGGCGGCGATCGATGCGGGCAGGCCTTTGGCTCGCCGGGACAAAGTCGAGTTCCTGGTACATGGTGTCGACGGCCGTATCCGGCTTCGCGACAGCTACGGCAATGACTCGTTCCCGCCCGCTGGCTGAATTTGCGGGCGAGTAGTGGGTTCTCGCAGAGCCTGCTACGAGGAACTTTGAGAACGGCCCCGGGGCCGACGACCCGGGGCCGACTACCGAGCCCTCTCGGGATGGAACATCGGCGAGCGGGCAACCTCGGGGCTGCAGCGCAGTTCCGGTGGCACGCCCCGGACCGGGGGCGCAGCCTTGGCGGGTCATGTCCAGGTGAGGTGGCCGAGCGCCACCACGTTCACTCCGTCGGTGCGGGTGAAGCTCGTGGTGCCGCCGGTGATCACGGTGAGGCTGCCGAGTTCCGCGGCGCGCGCCGGGCTGACCTTCGCCGCGAGTTTCTTGAGGTGCCTCGCGGCCTCGTCGATGTACTTCTGCCCGCCGAGCTTCACCTCGAAAGCCGCCCAGCGCCCGTTTGTCAGCTCCACTATCGCGTCCGCTTCGAGCCCGGTCTCGTCCTTGTAGTGGGTGACGCGTCCGCCTGCCGCGTCGGCGTACACCCGAAGGTCGCGGATCGCCAGTGACTCGAACAGGAAGCCGAGGGTCTTGAGGTCGTCGAGCAGGTTCTGCGGGCTTGCCTGCAGGGCGGCTGCCGCGAGGGACGGGTCGGCGAAGTGCCATTTCGCGGTCATCCGCTGGCGGATTGTCGAGCGCAGATGCGGGAGCCACGCCGGCTGCTCTTCGAGAACGCGCACCCGCGTGAGCGCGTCCAGGTACTTTCGGGCGGTCTGCGCCGACAGGATGTCTTTCTCGTCGTCCCCGACTTCGGACTCTTTGGCCAGCGCCGTCGCGGGCCGGTCGGTGGCGGTGTTCCGGGCGACGGCGCGCATCAGCGCCATGACGCGGATCGGGTCGACGCGGCTCCCGACGGTCGGCAGGTCGACGCGGGCCACATCGCCGAGGTACGACTCCAGGTATTCGACTGCCTCACGGTCGCCGTAGCCGATCAGCGCCGGCCATCCGCCGCGCACGATCAGCCGGGCGTAGTCGGCGACTGTCGGCCCGCCCAACCCTGCCGCGCGGTTCCCGTCGAGAAGCGCCGGGAACGAGACCTGCTGTGTCGAGTCGCCGCTTTCCGCCAGCGACATCGGACGCAGCGCGATCCGGCGGAAGCGGCCGGCGCCGCTGTGCCGGGTGTAGTCGTCTGCCGGGGTCGACGGGCCGGTGAGGATGAACTGGCCTGGGTCCCGGCGGGTGTCGACCTCGTGGCGCACCGAGTTCCAGATGCTCGGCGCGAGCTGCCATTCGTCGACGAGCCGGGGGACCTCACCGGACAGGATCAGGCCCGGGTCGACCTCGGCGAGCGTGATCAGGTCGGATGACGCGTCCAGCCGCACGGAGCTGCGGGCGTGCTGGAGAGCGGTCGTCGTCTTGCCGACACCGCGGGGGCCTTCCACGATGACCGCGCCGAACGTGCGCAGCGCTCGCTGGATTGCGGTGTCCGCGGCGCGTTCCAGGTACCGCACCATGACAGCAAACTATCACGATTGCGTGACCTCTGATATCACTATTGCGTTCTTTGCAGTATCGCGAGTGCGCTCCCTGGGACTGGAATCTTTGCGTCACTGCCACCCCGACGGCGCTCGCCGCGGCCACGCTCCCGTGCGGCTGGCTTTGATCGAGGACCGTCTGGCGGCCCTGCGATGACGACCGGCAGGCGGACGGTGTCCCTCGCCCGCCGCCCGGTCGCCGGCACCGTCCCGGGCTCGGCATGGGGTCCTATGGGCGATGTTCGATGAGGATGACGTCGCGCCATCTGCCGTGGTGCTGGCCGATGCGTTCGCGTCGGCCGACTTCTCGGAATCCGGCTGAGCGGTGGAGTGCGGCACTGGCGGCATTCTCGGGGAAGATGCCGGACTGGATGGTCCAGATGCCGGCATCCGTGGTGGACGCGATCAGCGCGTCGAGCAGTGCGCGGCCCACGCCGCGGCCGCGAGCGTCCGGAGCGACATACACAGAATGTTCGACGACGCCGGCGTAGACCGGGCGGGTTGAAACGGCCGATACCGCCACCCACCCGAGGGTGTGTCCGTGGTCGTCGAGCGCGACGAAGCGGTGATGGGGCAGCCTGGCCGCATCGAACTCGGCCCACGTGGGGGCGTGGGTCTCGAAAGTGGCGTTGCCCTCGTCGATGCCGGCTTGGTAGATCGCGAGGACCGCCGCCGCGTCGGCAGCGGACATGGTTTCGATGCGCATCGACTAGCGGCCGACCGCCGGACTGACGGCCTGGGCCACTGCGCGCAGCGTGTCGGTGTCGACGCGATAGTAGGCCCATTTGCCGCGCTGCTCGCGGGTGACGAGGCCCGCCTCGGTGAGTAGTTTCATGTGGTGCGACACGGTGGGTTGCGTCAGCCCGACCGGCTCGGTCAGGTCGCAGATGCATGCCTCGCCGGTCTCAGTCGCGGCGATCAGCGAGAGCAGCTTGACCCGTGTCGGATCGCCGAGGGCCTTGAACATCAATGCGAGCCGCTCGGC
>JBIQMQ010000296.1:0-2646 GCA_044463185.1 Nakamurella lactea
AACGTCCGGCGCAAGGTCGGAAAGACGGGTAAGTGATCATGGCACTGTCTCAATCCCACGCTCGGGCCGTCGCCCGCACGCGCCGTCATTTCCGTCTGCGCAAGAAGATCGTCGGCTCCGCGGCGCGCCCGCGACTGGTCGTCACCCGCTCGGCACGCCACATCGGCGCGCAGATCGTGGACGACGCGGCCGGCCGCACCCTGGCGTCCGCCTCCACGCTGGAAGCCGACCTGCGGGCCGCGTCCGGCGACAAGACCGCCAAGGCGCGCACCGTCGGCGAGAAGCTCGCCGAGCGGGCGAAGGCCGCGGGTATCACCGCCGTGGTGTTCGACCGGGGTGGCGACACCTACCACGGCCGCATCGCCGCGCTGGCGGACGGTGCTCGCAGCGGCGGACTGGAGTTCTAGAGCCATGACAACCAACCCATCTGTGATGAGCATGATCGAGAGGGATATCTGATGCCCGGACCCGCACGCCGCGATTCGGATCGGCGTGACCGCGGACGCGGTCGCCGCGAGCCGGTCGAGAAGAACCCGTTCATCGAACGCATCGTGGTGACCAACCGTGTCGCCAAGGTCGTTCAGGGCGGACGCCGCTTCAGCTTCACCGCCCTGGTCGTCGTCGGCGACGGCGACGGTCGCGTCGGTGTCGGCTATGGCAAGGCCAAGGAGATCCCGGCCGCCATCGCCAAGGGCGTCGAAGAGGCCAAGAAGAACATGTTCACGGTGCCGCGCGTCGGCGGGACCATCCCGCACCCGATCCAGGGCGAGAAGGCCGCCGGCGTGGTGCTGCTGCGCCCGGCTGCTCCCGGTACTGGCGTGATCGCCGGCGGCCCGGTGCGTGCCGTATTGGAGTGCGCCGGGATCACCGACGTGCTGACCAAGTCGCTCGGCTCGAAGAACGCGATCAATATCGTGCAGGCCACCATCGCGGCGCTCAAGGGTCTTCAGCGGCCCGAGGCGATCGCGGCCCGGCGTGGCCTGCCGATCGAAGAGGTGGCGCCGGCAGTGCTGCTGCGCGCCCGTGCCCGTGAGGCGGTCTGACGAAATGGCACAACTGAAGGTCACCCAGATCAAGTCGACCATCGGCCAGAAGCCGAAGCCGCGTGAATCGGTGCGGTCGCTGGGGCTGAAGCGGATCCATCACAGTGTCCTTGTCGAGGACACCCCACAGACTCGCGGATATCTGCTGTCGGCGCGGCATCTCGTGGATGTCGAGGTCGTCGACGACGCTGCTGCCGCGGCCGGCTCGAAGAGGGCAAGCAAATGACGATCAAGGTTCACCACCTGCGCCCCGCTCCGGGGGCCAAGACCGCGAAGACCCGCGTGGGTCGCGGTGAGGGCTCCAAGGGCAAGACAGCGGGACGGGGCACCAAGGGCACCGGCGCCCGCAAGAACGTGCCGGCGTCGTTCGAGGGCGGCCAGCTCCCGCTGCACATGCGACTGCCGAAGCTCAAGGGCTTCCGCAACGCGTTCAAGACCACCTACCAGGTGGTGAACGTCGGCCAGCTGGCCAGCGCGTTCGCCGACGGTGGCGCGGTGGACGTGGACGCGATCGTCGCGGCCGGTCTGGTCCGCGACGGGTTCAAGGTCAAGGTGCTCGGCGACGGCGACGTGGCCGGAGTCGCCCTGCAGGTGACGGCGCACGCATTCTCCGGTTCGGCGCGCGACAAGATCGCTGCCGCCGGTGGGACCGTGACGACCCTGTAATCTGCCTCGTAGCGGCGCGGCCGGCGGCGGGCGGCCTCTTCCAGGTCACCGTCGCCGGCCGGGCCGCGATATCACCATTCCCCGCCCACCAGTGGGGCGCTTCGGGAGGACCATTGCTCACCGCCTTCGTCTCGGCCTTCAAGACGCCGGATCTCCGCAAGAAGATCCTGTTCACGTTGGCGATGCTGGTGCTGTACCGGCTCGGTGCGACGATCCCGTCGCCCGGCGTCAACTACACCGCCGTGCATCAGTGCCTGGACGCCGCCACCGGCGACGCCAACCAGACGTTCACGCTGCTGAACCTGTTCTCCGGCGGTGCGCTGCTGCAGTTGTCGATCTTCGCGCTCGGCATCATGCCGTACATCACCGCGTCGATCATCGTGCAGCTCCTGGTCGTGGTGATCCCGCGGTACGAGCAGTACAAGCAGGAGGGTCAGGCCGGCCAGGCCAAGATGACCCAGCACACCCGGTACATCACCATCGGTCTGGGCGTGCTGCAGTCGGCGGGCTTCATCGCGCTGGCGCTCAACGGGCAGATGTTCGCCGGCTGCGAGCAGGGCAAGGAAGTCATCTACGGGCGCGACCCGCTGACCCTGGCGACCCTCGTCATCGTGATGACGGCCGGCACCACGGCGATCATGTGGATGGGCGAGCTCATCACCGATCGCGGCATCGGCAACGGCATGTCGCTGCTGATCTTCACCTCGATCGCGGCGCGGATCGTGCCGGAGGGCCAGAACATCCTCACCCAGAACTCGCCGGTCGTGTTCGGCGTGTTCGTGGCGCTGGCGTTGGCGATCATCATCGCGGTCGTCTACATCGAGCAGGGCCAGCGGCGCATCTCGGTGCAGTACGCCAAGCGCATGATCGGGCGCAAGATGTACGGCGGCACGTCCACCTACCTGCCGCTCAAGGTCAACCAGGGCGGCGTCATCCC
>JBIQMQ010000297.1:0-2643 GCA_044463185.1 Nakamurella lactea
TTCCACGACGGCAGCTATTCGTCATTCCGCGAACGCAGCCACGGCCGGCCGATCGACACGGCGATGACGCCGCCCTGGCGACTGGTCACGTTCATCCAGGATCACGACCAGGTCGGGAACCGCGCCGCCGGCGACCGGATCGCCCAGCAGGCGGGCTGGCGCGCCCAGGCGGTGGCGGCCGTGCTGCTGCTGACCTCACCCTTCACCCCGATGCTGTTCATGGGTGAGGAGTGGGCGGCGTCCACCCCCTGGCCGTTCTTCACCTCGCACCCGGAGCCGGAGCTGGCCGAGCAGACCCGCGCCGGCAGGCTCGCGGAGTTCGCCCGGCACGGCTGGGACCCGGCGGCGGTGCCCGATCCGCAAGATCCCGCGACGTTCGAGGGAGCGAAACTGAACTGGGCGGAGCGGGACGGCGGCGAGCATGCGTCGATGCTGGCGCTGTATCGAGACCTGTTGCGGTTACGTCGATCTCACTCGGGTTTCGTCACCGACCCGTGGCCGGATCTCCAGGTCACCGTCGACGAGGAGGCGCGCTGGATCGTGGTGCGCCGGGCCAGCCTGGTGGTGGCCGCGAACCTCGATTCCCGGGCGCGGCAGGTGCCGCTCGACGCGCCGCCGGCCGATGTGCGCAGCATCCTGGTGACGACCGACGCGGCTGTCCGGCTCGACGGCAGCACGGTCGTCCTGCCTCCGACCAGCGCCGCCGTGATCGCCTAGGCCGGCAGCAGCCGGCGCAGCGTGTCCAGGGTGATGCCGTCCAGGCTGTCCACGATGGTCAGCAGCGGGGCGGGCTGCACGGGAACCTCCAGCGGCACGACCAGGGTGGCCAGGCCGGCTGCGGAGGCCGACAGGGCGCCGGCCGGGGAGTCCTCGATGGCGACGGTGCGCGCGGGGTCGGCGTGCAGGCCCGCCAGGGCGGCCAGGTACGGCTCGGGATGCGGCTTGGTGTTCGTCACGTCGTCACCGCAGACGATCACGTCGAAGTTGCCCCGCCCGATCGTCTCCAGCGCGGTCGACGTGAGGTTGCGGTGTGTGGAGGTGACCAGGGCCGTGGGCAGCCCGGCCGCACGTACGTCGCGCAGCAACCGCTCCGCGCCCGGACGCCACTCGATGGACGTCGCGAAATGCTTCGAGGTGGCGTCGACGAGCAGGCGCTGCACGACGTCGAGTTGGGCGTCGGAGCCGATGTCGTCGAGGAGCATCTGCACGGAGCTGACCAGGTCCGTGCCGACCATCGCCAAGCGGGTCTCCGCCGACAGTGACCCGCCCAGCTCGGTGGCGACCTCGGCCAGCGCCAGCGACCACAGCTTCTCGGAATCGATCAGGGTGCCGTCCATGTCGAACAGCACCGCCGCCAGACTTGCTCCGTGCGCATCCACCATCGCGACGACCTCAACCCCTCGCACTCGATGCCCGCAAGCCGGGCCCACCGAGCCTAACGCGCGGCGAAGTAGGTGGCTTCCGGGTGGTGCGCGACCACGGCGGCCGTGGACTGCTCCGGGTGCCACTGGAAGCCCTCGGAGAGCTCCACACCGATCGTGTCGGGCTTCAGCAGCGGCACCATCTTGACCTGGTCGGCGACGTCCGGGCAGGCCGGGTAGCCGAACGAGTAGCGGCATCCGCGGAATTCGAGGTCGAAGAACCGGGCTGGGTTCGTGGCGTCCTCGTCGCCCACGTGCGACCCGTCGGTGAACCGCAGTTCGGAGCGGACCCGCTGGTGCCAGTACTCCGCGAGCGCCTCGGTGAGCTGCACCGACAGCCCGTGCACCTCCAGGTAGTCGCGATACCGGTTGGCCGCGAACAGCTCCGCCGTGAACTGCGAGATGGCCGGGCCCATCGTCACCAGTTGCAGCGCCACGACGTCGACCTCGCCCGTACTGCGCGGCCGGAAGTAGTCGGCCAGGCAGAGGTGCTTGTCGCGCTGCTGCCGTGGGAACGTGAAGCGGCACAGCTCCGGCGCCGCCGGGTCGCGTTCGGAGAGCACGACGAGGCTGTCGCCTTCGGACACGCACGGGAAGTAGCCATAGCTGACGGCGGCCCGCAGGATTTGGTCGGTGGCGAGCCGGTCCAGCCACATCCGCAGCCGCGGCTTGCCCTCCGTCTCCACGAGCTCCTCGTAGCTCGGCCCGTCGCCGCCGCGCTGCCCGCGCAGACCCCATTGGCCGAGGAACAGCGCGCGCTCGTCGAGCAGCGCCGCGAAATCCGCCTGCGGGATGCCCTTGATGGTGCGCTGGCCCCAGAAGGGCGGTTCCGGAATCGCGTTGTCGGTGGCGGTCGCGGACCGCTCGGGGACCTCAGCGACGACGGCCGTGGCGCGGCGTTCCGCGGCGATGCGGGCGCTGCGTTCGTGCCGCGCCTTCCGTTCGGCGATCCGAGCCAGTTCCGCGGCGTCCTCCTCGCCGCTGACGAGGCCCTTCTTCCTGGCCATGAGCCGGTCCATCAGGCGCAGGCCTTCGAACGCGTCGCGCGCATAGCTGACGGATCCCTCGAACAGGTCGGCGAGGTCGTTCTCCACGTAGGAGCGGGTCAGAGCGGCGCCGCCGAGCAGCACCGGGTATTTCTCCGCCACGCCGCGCGTGTTCATCTCGGCCAGGTTGTCCCGCATCACCACGGTCGACTTCACCAACAGGCCGGACATGCCGA
>JBIQMQ010000298.1:0-2620 GCA_044463185.1 Nakamurella lactea
GGGCATTCCTCGCGGCGGACCAACCCGCGCTTCTCCATCCGCTTGATGTGGTGCGACAGGCGGCTGCGCTCCCACTGCAGTGACTCCGCCAGCCCGGACGCCCGCAGGCGCTCGCCGCCGGCCTCACTGAGCTGGACCAGCACGCCGAAATCCTGCAGGGACAGGTCGAACTCGCCCTGCAACTGCCGGTGCAGTGCCGCCGAGAGTTGCGTGGTCACGGTCAGCCAATTCCGCCACGCGCGTTGCTCGGACTCCGAGAGCCATCGGGTCACCGTTACCTGGGTCATGGCACCACCATACCCGATGTAGTTGACATGTCAGCTATTACGTCATACAGTTGTTGACGTATCAACAAGGCGCGCGTCATCTTGCCACGGGAGGCACACCATGCAGATCGGCATCTTCACGGTCGGCGACGTCACCACCGACCCCACCACCGGTCGGACCCCGACCGAGTTCGAGCGCATCCACGCCACTGTCGAGATCGCCAAGAAGGCGGAGGAGATCGGCCTGGACGTCTTCGCGACCGGCGAGCATCACAACCCGCCGTTCATCGCCTCGGCCCCGACCACCACGCTGGCGTGGATCGGCGCGCAGACCACAAACATCCTGCTGTCCACCGCGACCACGCTGATCACCACCACCGACCCGGTGCTGATCGCGGAGAACTACGCGAAGTTGCAGCACCTGTCCGGCGGTCGCGTCGACCTGATGATGGGCCGCGGCAACACCGGCCCGGTCTACCCGTGGTTCGGCAAGGACATCCGCGAGGGCATCAACCTGGCCGTGGAGAACTACGCGCTGCTGCACCGGTTGTGGCGGGAGGACGTGGTGAACTGGAGCGGGCGGTTCCGCACTCCCCTACAGGGCTTCACCTCCACCCCGCGCCCGCTAGACGGCGTGCCGCCGTTCGTGTGGCACGGATCGATCCGCAGCCCGCAGATCGCCGAGCAAGCCGCCTACTACGGAGACGGGTTCTTCCACAACCACATCTTTTGGCCGGCGTCACACACCCAGCAGATGGTGCGGCTCTACCGGCAGCGCTGGGAGCACTACGGCCATGGCCCGGCCGACACCGCGATCGTCGGCCTCGGCGGCCAGTTCTTCATGCGGAGAAACAGCCAGGACGCGGTCGCCGAGTTCCGGCCGTACTTCGACAACGCCCCGGTCTACGGCCACGGGCCGTCGCTGGAGGACTTCACCCGGCAGACCCCGCTCACGGTCGGCTCGCCGCAGCAGGTGCTGGAGCGCACCCTCGGTTTCCGCGAGTACGTCGGCCACTACCAGCGGCAACTGTTCCTGATCGATCACGCCGGGCTGCCGCTGAAGACCGCGTTGGAGCAGCTCGACCTGCTCGGCGAGATCCTGCCCGAGATGCGCAAGGGCTTCGCCGAGGGTCGCCCGGCGCATATCCCGGAGGCCCCGACCCACGCGTCACTGGTCGAAGCCGCCGGCGGGTCGAAGGACTCGACCGTCTACGCCCCGGCCGATTCGGCCACCGGCCATCGCGCCGAGGACGCCGAAGAACTGGTGGTCGCGCGATGACGTCGCTCGTGGTCGTAGCCGCGGGACTGTCGAACCCGTCGTCGACGCGCCTGCTGGCGGACATGCTGACGACGGCCACGGTCGAGGCGGCGGGCGTTGACGTCAGGGTGATCGAGGTGCGGGATCTCGCGCAGCAGTTGACGGAGCACCTGCTCACCGGCTTCCCCGGGCCGGAACTGTCCGCGGCCCTCGACGCGGTGCGCCGCGCGGACGGCGTCATCGCCGTGACGCCCGTGTTCGCCGCGTCGTACAGCGGTTTGTTCAAGACCTTCTTCGACGTGATGGAAGAAGAGGGATTGCTGGACGGCAAGCCGGTACTCCTCGCGGCCGCCGCAGGCACGGCCCGGCACTCCCTCGTGCTGGAGCACGCCCTGCGGCCGTTGTTCAGCTACCTGCACGCCGTGGTGGTGCCGACCGGCGTCTTCGCGGCGACCGACGATTTCGGCGACGCGGGGCTAGACCAGCGGATCGCACGCGCCGCCCATGACTTGGTGAGCCTGATGCACGTGGATGACGCAGCCCCTCGGATCTCCTCTGCGCGTCGGCTGGTCGAGGACGAATTCGCCGACCCGACGCCGTTCGCCGAGTTGCTGCGCCAGGCCAGCGCGGCCTGAGGAACGTGCGCCCTGTGCGGGGGGCGGGCGCTGACTGCGGAGGGGCGGGTACTTCCCTGGCGCGTCGCAACCACGCTGATCGGTGACCGGACAGGCGCGTTCACTCCTCTTTGACCGGTTGGTCAGTCAACGCGTACCGTAGGCGTAGGCCCTCAGGGGCTGAGGGCTTTGCATCCTCGAAGGAGGTTGAGTGCCATGACGCGTTTCGCACGATGGCAGGACTGGGTCGCCCTCGTCGCCGGCCTCTATGCCGCGCTGGCGTCGATCTGGACCACGCCTCGGACCACCACGACGGTCACCGTCCTGGTGGTGCTCGGTGCCCTCCTGGTGATCGCCAGCCTGATCAGCCTGGCGGCTCCGGGCTCCGTCTCGATGGAGTGGGTGATTGCCGTCCTCGGCGTGCTGATGTTCATCTCGCCGTGGGTGATGGGGTTCGCATCGGATCGCGGCCCCGCGTGGAC
>JBIQMQ010000299.1:0-2619 GCA_044463185.1 Nakamurella lactea
CCGTCGCCGGCAGGCTCCAGCGGTCTACCCGCGGATCTCGGGCGGGCAGCCCTGACGACGATCCGCGCACGCCCCGCCGTGCGCAAGCACAGCCGGGCGCTTCTTGACCTTGCTCCGGGTGGGGTTTACCGAGCCGCTCCGGTCGCCCGGGGCGCTGGTGGTCTCTTACACCACCGTTTCACCCTTACCTGCGGCCGGAAACCGGCGCAGGCGGTCTGTTTTCTGTGGCACTGTCCCGCGGCTCACGCCGGGTTGCCGTTAGCAACCACCCTGCCCTGTGGAGCCCGGACTTTCCTCGACGGTCCCGACGGCCAGGTGTGACCTGGATCGTACGAGACCGACGCGGCCGCCCGGCTGCCTCGCTCCAGACTCCATCGTACCGGCCAGTAGTATTCGTACCGACGCGCAGAGGGTGTCTCTCGGACTTCAGGAGCGATGCAGATGACGGACGCCTTGGTGCTGGTCGACATTCAACGCGACTACTTCCCCGGGGGTGCGCATCCGCTCGTCGGCCCCGAGGCCGCGGGGGTCGCGGCCGGTCGTGTCCTCGAGGCGTGGCGCGGTGCGGGCCGGCCGGTGATCCACGTTCAGCACGTAGCGACCCAGCCGAATGCGACGTTCATGCGGCCCGGCACCGACGGGGTGGCCATCCATCCGACCGTGGCGCCGCGCGACAGGGAACCCGTAGTCACCAAGCATCGGCCCAATTCGTTCTTGAACACCACGCTCCTCGACGAGCTGCGGGCCGCCGACGCGGACCGGATCACCGTCGTCGGCATGATGACGAACATGTGCATCGACGCCACCACCCGGGCGGGCCGCGACCTGGGATACCCGATGACTGTCGTGGCCGATGCCTGCGCCGCCTCCGACCTCACCTTCCGCGGCACGGCGATCGACGGCGCCACCGTGCACGCCGCCTACCTCGCCGCGCTCGAAGGCACCTATGCGAGTGTTGTCACCGCCGCGGAGCTGCTGGACGGCTCACCGCACCTACCCGGCGCATAACCTATCCAGGTGCTCACCCCTTCGATCCGGACCGACCAGGCCGCCATCGATTTCGCGGCGATCCGCGCGGAGATGGGCCTGACCGAAGACTTCCCGGAGGCCGCGCGGGCCGAGGCCCGCACGGTCGCCTCGGCAGGCGCCGCTGCGGCGTCATACCCGGATCGCGGGGACGATCGCGACATTCCCTTGGTGACCATCGATCCCAACGGTTCGAAGGACCTCGACCAGGCGGTTCACGTCGCGTCGATCGATCAGGACGGCTTCCGGGTGCACTACGCAATCGCGGACGTCGCCGCCTTCGTCGCCCCCGGCGGAGCGCTGGACGAGGAGAGCCACCGGCGCGGGATGACCTTGTACTGCCCGGACACCCGCATCCCGCTGTATCCGGAGGAGCTCAGCGAGGGGGCTGCGTCGCTGCTGCCGGATGTCGACCGGCCCGCGGTGCTGTGGACCATCGACCTGGACGCGCGCGGCGAGCCCACCGCCGTCGACGTGCGGCGCACCATGGTGCGCTCCCGGCAACAACTCGACTACGTCACCGTGCAGGCGCAGGCGAACGTCGGCGAGCTGCCCCCGTCCATCGCGCTGCTGCCGCGCGTGGGCCGGCTCCGGCTGCAGTCGGCCCGTCGGCGGCATGCCATCAACCTCGACCTGCCGGAGTCGGAGGTCGTGCGGGGCGCCGACGGACGGTGGACGCTCACCCGGCGCAGCATCCTGCCCGTCGAGCAGTACAACGCGCAGATCAGCCTGCTCACCGGGATGTGCGCGGCGCAGATGATGCTGCGCGGCAGGGTCGGGATCCTGCGCACGCTACCGCCGCCGGATGCGGCACAGACCGCCCAATTGCGCCGCGAGACCTCGGCGCTCGGCATCCCGTGGCCGGACGACATTCCGCCGGGCGACGTGGTCAGCGAACTCGACGCCGCCCAGCCGCGGCATGCCGCGTTCATCGAGGACGCCATCCGGCTGCTGCGCGGCGCCGGCTACACGACGTTCGACGGCGACCTGCCCGAGCAGACGCTGCATGGCGGGCTCGGCGCCGCCTACGCGCACGTCACCGCCCCGCTGCGCCGGTTGGTGGACCGGTTCGCCACCGAGGTCTGCCTCGCGCTGCAGGCCGGCTCCGCGGTGCCGGAGTGGGCGCTCGCGGCGCTGCCCACGTTGCCCGGCGAGATGGAGGCCGCGAACCGGCGTGACAAGGAGCTGGACCGGGCCTGCACTCGGGAGGTGTCCGAGTTCCTGCTGGCCGAACGCGTCGGCGAGGTGCTCACGGGCGTCGCCGTGCAGGTGGACGGGGCCAAGGACCGGGCCACCATCCTGTTGGACGAGCCGCCGGTCCGGGTGCACGCGTCCGTTGACGGCCTCGTCGAGGGTTCCCGCGCGGCCGTGCGGCTGACGTCCGTCGACCGCGACGTGCATCGGGTGGACGTCGAGGTGATTTCCTGATCGTCCGTGGCACCCTGGTGGCATGGGAGACGAGATCGGGCGCAACACCGCGTGGTTCTACTGCCTCAAGCACCAGACGGTGGAGCCGGAGGGCCAGTGCAAGGCGACGGACCGGCTGGGGCCGTACCCGACGCCGGAGGCCGCGGCCGGTGCGTTGGCGGCGGT
>JBIQMQ010000300.1:0-2613 GCA_044463185.1 Nakamurella lactea
CTGTCCGGCATGATGCCCGTGTCCAACCGTCTCGTCCTGGACGACGGACCGTTCGTCCACCCCATGCTGGAAGTTCTCGACGAAGGCCGGCCGGCAGGGGTGGTTCAGGTCACGGCCCACGAGGTCGACGTGCACGAATGGCGCCTGGGGCGGATGCGCACGCTGAGCAGCATGCGGGCACCGGAGCGCGAGGCATCGCACGAACGAGCGGGGCAGATCGGCGGCGGCCCGTCCGGCCAGTTCAACTCCCCGGTGCGCGAGCAGCGGGAGGCTCGGCAGCGCGAGCTCGCCGAGCAGTTCCTGACGACCGCGGCGCAGGCGGTGGCCACGTTGGTCGGAGAGCGTCGCTGGGAGCAGATCCTGCTCAGCGGCGATGCACGGTGGACGGGGTTCGTCGCCGGCAGGCTGCCGGAGCATCTTTCCGACATGGTTCACCACGATTCTCGGGTGCTCAGTTCCCTGCAGGAGGCGGAGTTGGCGTCCGCGGTCACCGACCAGCTGCACGAGGCACACGTGGCGCGGGAGCAGCAGTTGGCGGAGACCGTGAAGCAGGCGGCCCACTCGGCTCGTGGGGTGCTCGGCGCGTCCGACGTGGCGGGAGCGCTCACCGTCGGCCAGGTCGCGCATCTGGTCTACGACCCGGCGGTCCGGTACACCGGGTCGGTGGGCCCCGACGGGACCCTCTACGCGGGAGACGAGCGAGGCCTGGGTGCGTCGGACGCGGTCGACGAACCGCGCTTGACGGAACGGCTCGTCGAGCGCGCGCTGGCGACCGGTGCCCGGGTGACCCCCATCGAAGGCGCCGCGCAAGGGGTACTGCGCGAGGCGAACGGCATCGCGGCGCTCCTCCGCTGGTAGCAGTTGGCGCGGCCGCGGCTACGCTTTTTGCACGCGCGGGCGCGCCGCCCGCCGGCCAGAAGCCGCCCGCCGGCCAGAAGGAGCGCCCATGCTGTATCGCCTGGGACTCGCCATCGCGCGGCACGCCAAGCTGGTGCTGATCCTCGGCGGGGTCTTCCTGGTCGCCGCGATCGCGATCGGCTCGCAGGCGTTCGGCGTGCTCTCCTCCGGTGGCTTCGACGACCCCGCCTCCGAATCCAGCCGCGCCGGCGCCCTGCTCGCGGAACATTTCGGCCCCGACCCGAACCTCGTCATGGTGGTCAGCGCCGATTCCGGGACCATCACCGACCCGGAGAACCTGGCCACGGGCCGCGAGATCGCCACGCGGCTCGCCGCGGAGGACGGCGTCACCATCGCCGGCTCGTACTTCGCCACCCCGGTCTCGCCACTGCTGTCCACCGACCAGCGGTCGGCCATGGTGCTGGCCGTCGTCGCCGGCGATCAGGGCGAGATGGTCGACCGCGGCGGCGAACTCATCGATCGCTACGCCGGCGACCACGACGGCGTCACCGTGCGATTCGGCGGCGCCGCCGGACTCTACGGCGACATCAACACGCAGGTCACGGCGTCGCTGGTGCGCGCCGAGTCCGTCGCCGTGCCGGTGACGCTCATCTTGCTGCTGCTCGTCTTCGGCTCGTTCGTGGCGGCCGCGCTGCCGCTTCTGATCGGCACGTTCGCCATCGTCGGAACGTTCGCCGAGCTGGCCGTCATGGGTCACCTCACGGACGTCTCGGTCTTCGCCATCAACTTGACCACCGCCCTCGGCCTGGGCCTGGGCATCGACTACGGGCTGCTGATCGTCGCCCGGTTCCGGGAGCAGCTCGCCGCGGGGGACGACGTGCCCACCGCGGTGGGCCGCACCGTGGCGACGGCGGGCCGCACCATCGCGTTCTCGGCGGCCGCCGTCGGATGCGCCCTGGCCACGCTCCTGGTGTTCCCCATGTTCTTCCTGTCGTCGTTCGGCATCGCCGGCATCGGGGTCGTCGTGATTGCGGCGCTCAGCGCGCTGGTGATCACCCCGGCCATGCTGGCCCTGCTCGGCCATCGGGTGAACGCGGGCAAACTGCCGTGGAAGGGCACCGCGCAGGGATCGGCGTCACCGTTCTGGAAGCGCGTGTCGACCGTGGCGTTCCGCAAGCCGCTGCGCACCGCGCTGCCGGTGTTGATCCTGCTGCTCGCCATCGCATCGCCGATCCTGGGCATCTCGTTCTCCATGCCCGACCAGACCGTGCTGCCCGGATCGGCGCAGAGCAGGCAGGTCTCCGACCTGGTGCAGCAGGAGTTCCCGGCGCAGGCCCACGCCACGATCCCCGTCATCCTGGCCGCCCCGGCGGACGCATCGGTGGCCGCCGACTACGCCCTCGCGCTGTCGAGACTGCCGCATGTGCAAGCCGTCTCGGCGCCGGGCATCACGGCGGTCCAAGGCGTCGCCGGCCCCGCCAACCCGATGGCGGGCAGCCTGTCGGCCGACGGCTGGCAACGGCTGCAGGTGATCAGCGACGTGGATTCGGGAACCGACGCCGCCCGCAGCCTGGTGCGCACCCTGCGCAGCGCGCCCCTGCCATCCGGCCCCGGCATCCTGGTCGGCGGCACCGACGCGTCCCTTGCCGACACGCTGAGCTCGCTCGGCACACCCCTGCCGCTGGCCTTCGGCATCATCATCGTCACCACGTTCGTGCTGCTGTTCCTGTTCACGGGCAGCGTCGTCCAACCGTT
>JBIQMQ010000301.1:0-2606 GCA_044463185.1 Nakamurella lactea
TCGCGCCCGTCGGTCGACGTGCTGTTTCGCTCGGTGGCCGAGGCGTATCCGGGGAGCGCGATCGGCGTCATCCTCACCGGCATGGGGCACGACGGGCGCGCCGGGTGCGAGGTTTTGGCCGCGGACGGGTCGTTGATCGTCGCGCAGGATCAGGAGAGCTCGGTGGTGTGGGGGATGCCGGGCGCGGTGGTGGAATCCGGGCTGGCCGATGCGGTCTTGAGCCTGGAACATGTGGGGCCGTTCCTCACCGAGCAGCTTCGCGCTGCCGGTGTCGGGCGGCGATCGGTAACGGGGGTGGCGTGATGCCTGTGGGGTCAGCACAGTTCGCGTGGGTGAGCGAACTGGTTCGGCGGGAGGCGGCCATCGTGCTGCCGCCGGGGAAGGAATACCTGGTCGACGCGCGGCTGCTGCCGTTGGCGCGCGCCGCGGGCCTGCCGGACACCGATGCCTACGTGCGCGAGGCACAACGACCCGCCAGCATGGCGCAGCGCCGGGCCATCGTGGAGGCGCTCACCACGAACGAGACGTCCTGGTTCCGTGATGCCGCCGTGTTCGAGTCGTTCCGCAAGGATCTGCTGCCTCTGCTGCTCGCGGATCGGATAGCGCACCAGCCGCTACGCATCTGGTCGGCGGCGGCGTCCACCGGGCAGGAGGCCTACAGCCTGGCGATCCTGCTGACGGAGGAGCTGGGGCCGGCCGGGCGGTTCGAGATCATCGGCACCGACATCGCGCGGGCAGTTCTGGAGCAGGCCCGGCAGGGCCGGTACACCCAGATGGAGGTCAACCGCGGGTTGCCCGCGCGATACATGGTGCAGTACTTCCAACGGCTCGGCACCGGGTGGCAGATCAGCCCGGAATTGCAGCGCAACGTGCAATTCCGCGAGCTGAATCTGGCCGCGCCGTTCCCGCCCGGGCTGCCCACCTTCGACGTGGTGTTCCTGCGCAACGTACTGATCTATTTCGACACGTCGACCAAGCAGGCCATCCTGCGCCGCGTGCGGCAGGTGATGGCGTCGAGCGGATGGCTCGTGCTGGGCACCGCTGAAACCACCCGGGGCATCGATGACGGATTCGAACTCGTCCGGATGGGCGGGCTGTCGGCCTACCAGTCCATCGAAAGCCCGTCACTACAACTGAGCGGAAGGGCGTGAGGGCGGTGCATGCGATAGTCATTGACGATTCCTCGGCGATGCGCATGATCCTGAAACGTATCGTCGGCGGCCTCGGATTCGACGTCACGCTGGCCGAGCACGGCGAGGACGCGCTGCAAAAGATGGAGGCGGCCGGTCATTCGTTCGACGTCGCGCTCATCGACTGGAACATGCCGGTGATGAACGGGTTGGAGTTCATCCAGACCGTCCGGGACGATCCTCGCTACTCCGCGGTGACGCTGATGATGGTGACCACGGAGAGCGAACACGGCCAGATGGTCCGCGCCCTGGCCGCCGGCGCCCACGAGTATTTGATCAAGCCGTTCACCCCCGACGCGGTGGCGGAGAAGCTGGAGCTGCTGGGCCTTATCGACCCCGCGCACCTGACGGCAGGAGTGTGACATGACCAACACCATCAGCCCCGTGCTGCCCAGTTCCATGGAACTCGGTGAGATCGTAGAGCAGGTCTGGTCGTCATTCCTGGACGGCGAGATCGTCGCGATGTCCGGCGACGGGGCGCCGGCAGCGCCGGAGCAGCAGATGGTCGCCTCGGTGTCCATCAGCGGCGAGTGGACCGGGCACCTGATGATCGTCACGGGGGCGGAGTGCGCCCGGTGCATCGCGGGCAGCATGTTCCAGATGGAGCCGGAGGAGATCTCGACGGCCGAGGTCGCCGACGCGCTAGGCGAGATCGCGAACATGGTCGGGGGCAGCGTCAAGGGGATGATCGGCGTCGCCGCGGTGCTGTCGCTGCCACAGGTGGTGCTCGACGCTGCGGCGCTGGTCAGCCCGGACGCCCGGAAACTGGTGTGCGTCGAGGCGCAGTGGAACGGAAAGCCGGTCGAGATCTCCCTGTGGGAACGGAGTTCGGGCGGCGCGAACGCGGTAGTTGACGCGGGATTGGGGGAGTAGGGATGCGGGTACTGGTGGCCGACGACTCGATGGTGATGCGCCGGATCGTCGTGCGCACAATGCGGCAGGCGGGGTTCGACGTATCGGACATCATCGAGGCGTCCGATGGCCGGCAAGCGTACGAGACGGTGATGACGCAGAATCCCGACCTGGTGCTGTCGGATTGGAACATGCCGGAGATGACGGGCATCGAGTCGCTGCGGGCGATCCGCGCAGCCGGGTCGAATGTGCTGTTCGGCTTCGTGACGTCCGAGGGTTCCGAGGAGATGCGTGCCGAGGCGGCGGCTGCCGGCGCGGCGTTCTTGATCGCCAAGCCGTTCACGGCGGATACTTTCCGTGACGTGTTGGGTGCGTTTGTGTAATGATGCATCCGCTGGAGTCATGCCCCGTGTGATGGCCCGCCCGTGCGGGATGCCCGCCGCTCCACCAGCCGGAGAGTGATCGATCGATGACGAAGCTTCCGCCCACCAAGCTGATCAAGGACGTGCTCGACGGTCTGCTCGGCAAGGACGTGGCCGTTGCCCCCGCCGACGCGTTGACGTC
>JBIQMQ010000302.1:0-2561 GCA_044463185.1 Nakamurella lactea
TCTGCGGCACCACCCCGGACAGGTGCACGTTGCGGCGGAAGATCTCCGCGTACAGGCCGAGCGAGACCACGCCCTCCTGGATGCGCGCTCCGCCGCCCTCGTTGAGGCCGATGATCGGGCGACCGGTCTTCGCGGCGAAATCCAGGACCTTGACGATCTTCTCGCCGTACACCTCGCCCAGCGCGCCACCGAAGACGGTCGAATCCTGCGAGAACACCGCCACGTCGCGGCCGTCGACGGTGCCGAACCCGGTGACGACGCCGTCCCCGTAGGGCCGCTTCGCGTCCATGCCGAACGCGGTGGAGCGGTGCCGGGCCATGGCGTCGAACTCCACGAACGACCCCGGGTCGAGCAGATAGTCCAACCGTTCCCGGGCGGTTAGCCGGCCGCGCTCGTGCTGGCGTTCCGCGGACGCGGCCGCAGGCGCCTCGATGTGGCGCTCGATGCGCGCCGTGAGGTCGGCGATCTTCGCGGCGGTGGTGTGCGGGGAGGCGGCGCGGGGTCCGGACGGCGGGGGAGCAGGGTGACGCCCGGATTCGGCTGCTGGCATGCTCAAAGATTAGCGAACGGCGTGGACCCGAACCGGGTCGACCCAGGCAGGATGAGGTGACAGCGATGGCCGACGTGGCGATCCCCGCCGTCGACCGGGCGCGCACCCTGCTGGACGCGGGGCTGCGGCAGGCGCTGCAGCGTCTCGATCCCCTGACCCGCCCCGTCGCCGGGTACCACCTCGGGTTCGTGGGCGCCGACGGCAGCCCGGCGCGGGCCGACTCCGGCAAGGGTGTCCGCGGCGTTCTGGCCGTGTTGTCGGCGCAGGCCGCCGGGGCCGAGCCGGAACGCGGCGTGCCGGCCGCGGCCGGCATCGAGCTGGTGCACCAGTACTCGCTGCTGCACGACGACATCATCGACCGGGACGAGGAACGGCGTCATCGCCCGGCCGCCTGGGCGGTATTCGGCTCCGAGCGGGCGATCTTGGCCGGCGACAGCCTGGCGGCGCTCGCGCTGGAGGTGGTGCTCGCCGCCGACGACCAGCCCGGGCGGGCGGCCGCGGCGGCACTGCTAGCAAGGGCGAGCCGGCGCATGGTGGCCGGCCAGGCCGCCGACATCGCATTCGAGACGGCAGCCTCCGTCTCCCTGGACGAATGCCTGGCCATGGTCGCCGACAAGACCGGTGCCCTGGTGGAATGCGCGGCGTCCATCGGTGCCGTGGCGGTCGGCGCGCCGGAGCCGGTGGTGGTCGCCCTCGCCGAGTACGGACGGCATCTCGGCCTGGCCTTCCAACTCGTCGACGATCTGATCGGATTGTGGGGCGCACCGGAACGCAGCGGCAAACCGGTGGGTTCCGACATCGCCTCGCGGAAGAAGTCCCTGCCGGTGGTGGCCGCGCTCGCCGCCGGGGGCGCCCCCGCCGCGCGGCTCGCCGAGATCTACGCCCAGCCAGGAGATTTGGACGCCGCCGCGATCACGGCCGCGCTGCGCGCCGTGGACGAGGCCGGCGGCCGGCGTTGGGCGACCGCTCAGGCCGACCGCGAAACAGCGGCCGCGCTCGCGGTCCTCGCCGACATCCCCATGGATGACGCCGTCCGGGGCGACTTCGTCGCCCTCACGCGGGGGCTGTGCGCCCGTGACCACTGACGGCCCTGCAGCCGGTGCTGCGGCGTCATCCCCGGGCAGCAGTGGCGGAAAGGTGCCGTGGTCGGTGGCACGCGTCGCCGAAACCGGTTCCACCAACGCCGATCTCGCGCGGATGGCAGCGCTCGGTGCGGCGCACGGCTCGGTCCTCGTCGCCGATGTGCAACACGAGGGCCGCGGCCGGCTGGGGCGGCGCTGGCAGGCCCCGTCGGGCACGGCGCTGCTGTTCTCCGTGCTGTTGCGCCTGCCCGCAGTCCCGGTTGCGCGCCGTGGATGGGTAGGCGCCGCCCTTGGCCTGGCCATGACCGGCGCCGTGTGGGACACCACGGGGTTGCGGGCCGACCTGAAGTGGCCGAACGACGTGATGATCAATGGGCTCAAGGTGGCCGGCATCTTGGCGGAACTCGCGGGTGACGCCGTGGTGGTGGGTGCGGGCATCAACGTGACGGTTTCCGCGGACGGCCTGCCACGCGCCGACGCAACCTCACTGGTGCTCAGCGGCGCGGACCCGGCGCACTGCGACCGTGAGGCGTTGCTCGCTGCGGTGCTGGACCGGTTCGCCGCGCTGTTGGCGCGCTGGCAGGCTGCGGCGGGGGACGTCGATGTCAGTGGGCTGCGCGCCGAGTACCTGCGCCGCTGCGCCACGGTCGGATCGGCCGTCAGCGTGCATCTTCCGGACGGCACGGTCGTGACCGGGCGCGCCGCCGACGTCGCACCCGACGGGTCGATCGTGGTCGACGACGGGCGCGCGGCCCGGCGATTCGCCGCCGGCGACGTCCGGCATCTCCGCTCCGACGTTTCCCAATAGGTGAGACGGCAGTCCCGGAATGTTGACACGACCCGGCGCCGTCCATAGAGTCTTCGATGTGCGCACTGACCTCCTCGTAATCACCTAGCGCGTCCTGCCGAGTGACGGCGACGACGCGCAA
>JBIQMQ010000303.1:0-2552 GCA_044463185.1 Nakamurella lactea
GCCGTGGCGAGAGCAGCGTCACATCCGAGCACCGGTCGGCGGACGCCGACCCGAGTTGATATTTGCGACGAGCATCGGGCATACTTAACCGGTTGCCCGCAGGCAGGTCTGCGCTCGCGCGTGCGATTTCGCACCCGAGCGGGGGACGGTCCGCCGGGCAGCCATCACCAGCGGTATCGGGTGATGCGCCGCCTCCGGCCTGCCGGGGCGCGGTGCGACCGGATCGCGGATATCGGCTAGAGTATTCGGGGCCGTGACGCGAGCGGAGCGGGCGACACGCCCGACCGCGTGGACCGGTCACCACGACGGCGCCGCCTCGTTCAGGCGAGGGGCGGCAGTGGACATGAGCTGAACAGGGCAGTAGGTATCTCGCGGGGTGCCGCGGTGGCCTGCGACAGCGCGGCGAAGACTCCGCACAGGGCTCCACGGAGCTTGAGAACAGAGCTGTGCCTCGGCACAGACCAGGAAAGGGACGCACGTGGCGGGACAAAAGATCCGCATTCGGCTGAAGGCCTACGACCACGAGGCCATCGACGCCTCTGCGCGCAAGATCGTCGAGACGGTCACCCGCACCGGTGCGAAGGTCGTCGGCCCGGTGCCGCTGCCCACCGAGAAGAACGTCTACTGCGTCATCCGCTCGCCGCACAAGTACAAGGACTCGCGCGAGCACTTCGAGATGCGCACCCACAAGCGGTTGATCGACATCGTCGACCCGACGCCGCGGACCGTCGACGCGCTGATGCGCATCGACCTTCCGGCCAGCGTCGACGTCAACATCCAGTAGCCGGGCCCGACCGGGCCGTTCTCGCGGTTCGGCCGGTGCCGTATTCCGCGCGCAGCGACAGCACAGAAGATAGGTAAGCACAGACATGTCACAACCGACGAAGGGAATCCTGGGTCACAAACTCGGGATGACCCAGGTTTTTGACGCGGACAACCGGGTGGTCCCGGTCACGGTGGTCGCGGCCGGCCCGGTCGTCGTGACCGCGATCCGCTCCGTGGAGACCGACGGCTACAACGCCGTCCAGCTCGCATTCGGCGCCGTCGACCCGCGCCGGGTCAACAAGCCGGAGGCGGGCCACTTCGCCAAGGCCGGCGTCACACCGCGTCGCCACCTGGTGGAGCTGCGCACGGACGCCATCGCGGACTACACCGTGGGACAGGAACTGACCGCCGGCGAGGTCTTCGCCGCCGGCGCCGTGGTCGACGTGACCGGCACCTCGAAGGGCAAGGGCACCGCCGGTGTCATGAAGCGGCACGGCTTCAAGGGTCTGGGCGCGGGGCACGGCGTGCACCGCAAGCACCGCTCGCCGGGTTCCATCGGCGGCTGCTCGACCCCGGGCCGCGTGTTCAAGGGCCTGCGCATGGCCGGCCGCTTCGGCAACACGACCGTCACCACGCAGAACCTGACCGTGCACGCGGTGGACGCCGATTCCGGTCTGCTGCTGATCAAGGGTGCCGTGCCCGGCCCCAAGGGCGGCCTCGTGATGGTCCGCAACGCCGTCAAGAGCGCTGGAGGTGCGGCATGACCACCGTTTCCGTAACGACACCGGCCGGGAAGACCGAGGGCTCGCTGACGCTGCCCGCCGAGATCTTCGACGTCCAGGCGAACATCCCGGTGATGCACCAGGTCGTCGTGGCGCAACTGGCCGCGGCCCGCCAGGGCACGCACTCGACCAAGACCCGCGGCGAGGTGTCCGGCGGCGGCAAGAAGCCGTACCGCCAGAAGGGCACCGGCCGCGCCCGCCAGGGTTCGATCCGCGCCCCGCAGTTCGTGGGCGGCGGCATCTCGCACGGCCCGGTGCCGCGCGGCTACGCCCAGCGCACCCCCAAGAAGATGAAGGCCGCCGCGCTGCGCGGGGCCCTGTCCGACCGGGCGCGCGCCGGCAAGGTGCACGTGCTGTCTGCCGTCGTGGACGGAACGGCGCCGTCGACCAAGTCGGCCGCCGCCGCGCTGGCCACGCTGGACACCGGCCGTAATGTGCTGGTCGTCGTCACCCGGGAGGACAGCCTCGGCTGGAAGAGCCTACGCAACCTCCCCGAGGTGCACCTGCTGGCCGCCGATCAGCTGAATACCTACGACGTGCTCGTCTCCGACGACGTCGTCTTCACCCGGGCCGCGCTGGACGAGTTCCTGAGCTCGGTCGGTGCCGAGGCCGTCGCGGAGGCAGCCCCGAAGAAGGCCGCCGCCAAGAAGGCCCCGGCCACGAAGCCGGCGTCCGACGCCGCGGCGGAAGCGCCCGCCGACAGCAATGAGGAGCAGGCGAAATGATCTCCGATCCCCGTGACATCATCATCGCGCCGGTCGTGTCCGAGAAGAGCTACGGCCTGCTCGACGACGGGAAGTACACCTTCGAGGTGCACCCGGACGCGAACAAGACCCAGGTGAAGATCGCCATCGAGAAGATCTTCGAGGTCAAGGTCACCTCGGTGAACACGATCAACCGCAAGGGCAAGCGGAAGCGGACGCGCTCCGGCTACGGCCAGCGTCGCTCGTTCAAGCGCGCCATCGTCACGCTGTCCGCGGACAGCAAGCCGATCGAAATCTTCGC
>JBIQMQ010000304.1:0-2450 GCA_044463185.1 Nakamurella lactea
TGCCGTTCCAGCTCGCATAGGACTGCGCCACGACATGCTGCACGCCGGCCGCCTCGGCCGCGGCCACGAGGTGATCGAGTCCCTCCGTGCGCAGCCGCGTCGTCGTGGCGAACATGCGCTCGGGATGCCGGAAGTCGGCCTTGCCCGCGATCGCCGTCATCTGATGAACGACGACGTCCGGCCGCGCGGCGGCCACCGCCTCGCCGACCGACGCAGCGTCCAGCCCGTCCATCACGACCCCGCGGGCGCCGAGACGCTGCAGGGTTTTGAGCTTGTCCGGGCGCGTCGTCGTCGCCGTCACCTCGTGACCGCGAGCCACGAGCTGCGGCACCAACCGCTTGCCGATCGCCCCGGTACCGCCCGCCACGAATACACGCATGACTACCACCTTCTCGCTTCTGGAGTGTGCCTTCCACCCTGAGACGAGACAGCCGAGCCAGCTGTGACATGGCCCCGAACAGGCGTCGACCCCGCCCACGCAGACCGCGCGGGCGGGGATCGACGGGGTTCGTCAGCCCGTGGTGACGACGGCCCCGGTGCGCCGGGTATGCGCCCCCCATGCGCCGCCGGCCCCCAGGATGAGCAGCAACATTCCCGCGGCGGCGATGCCGGCGAGATTCGCCCCCGTGTAGGCCAGCCCCCGAGTCTGCGCCTCGTCGCCACTGGCCGATTCGGGCTGGACGGCCCCGCGGTCCGGGGACTGCGGCGTCACCGCGTCGGCCGGAGCATCCGCTGGTGGCGCAGCAGGGGCAGCTTCGTCGCCGACGGCCGCAGGCCCGTCGACCTCGCCTGGCACCGACCCCACCGGCGGCGCAGACTGTGCCCCGCTGAGCGTGCACGCGAAGCGAGCCCCGCCCAGCACCGAGACGGACGTCCCACACACGTTCACCGGCGCGCTGACCAGCGCGGCGTCGGTTCCGCCGGTTCGGTCGGGGCAGGTGGATGCGCTGTCTCCGGCGACGGCCGCGGACGCCCCGCAGACCGTGACGGGCGCACTGATCAACGCGGCGTCGCTGCCGCCGGTTCGGTCGGGGCAGGTGGATGCGCTGTCTCCGGCGACGGCCGCGGACGTCCCGCAGACCGTGACGGGCGCCTGGACGAGGCTCGCCGTGGCCGCGTCCGGCTGGTCGGCGCAGGTCGCCGCTGCGCCACCGAGCACCGCCGCGGTGGTGCCGCAGATCGTCACGGGCGCCTCGACCACCGCCGCATCGGCCGTTCCGGCGGGCGCCGGCACGGTCGCCGCCGGGGCCGCATCGCCCGTGCCGTCGAGGACGGCGACGGCGTTGTCGGTCACCGTCACGGGAATCGCAGCAATCGCCGCCGGCTCCGCACGATCGGAAGCACCGTCGGTTGCGGCCCCGCTGGCTGCGGCGTCATCGGACGTCGGCTCCGCCGCGCCACCCGACGCGCTGTCGGTTCCGATCACCGAAATTCCGTTGTCCCGAACCGTCACCGGCGCAGCGATGAGCGGATCGTCGTCGTTTTGCCCGCCGACATCCACCACGCCGTTGGTGAGCACCTGGTCCACCGTGGTGCCCAGGGCGCCGTCGTCCAGCACCGAGACCGCGTTACCGGTCACCGACAGCGGCGCGGAAAGGACCTGCCCCGCCGGGTCGAGCAGCCCCTGCGGACCGGTGTCCGCGGCGGACGCGATACCCGCGCCCAGGGCAAACATTCCAGCCGAGAAGGCCGTCCACTGCAGCCCCCTCCGAATCCAAATATTCATGATCAATCACTCCTACGGTCGGTCGTGCACGCGCAACGACACGCGTTATGAATGGACTGTTGCCGGGGGATCGGCGCGCTGGGCACGCGCGCCTGCGGGCAGCCTCGGCAGCGCGAAAGGCTGCGGGCGCGACCCGTCAGATGCTCGAGACGTGACGTTGCCGATCCGGGCAACACATAGGCGACGGCGCCAGGGCGGTCGCACTCCGGACGCGTTTAGCCCGGGGAGAAACCGGGTTCGCACGCCCGGTCCATCGGGGCAGGCCACACGCTCGCCCGGACCGTAACGAATGCGTGGCGCCATGGCGCCATCGCGGCGTCCAGCCGCGCGGCGTAGTCGTGGCCACCGTTCGTCGAGGATCCCGCGGCGGAACTGGCGGCAGGTGCCATCGCCGCAGGCGGCGGCTGCGGTGCCGGTCGGTGAGGCGTCGGCGCCGCGAGGAATCCCGCCGCGAGAGCCTCCTCCACGGCAGTGCCGGATTCGGCAGGGGCGGACGCGGTGCCGGCGGCAGCGGCTCCTTGCATGACGCCGTTCGCCCCGCGCGCGGGGACAACCGTGGCGGAGGGCATCGGCCCGAGGGCGGCGTCATCTCCGCTTCCCGCCTGCTGTACGTCGCCGGCGACGGGCAGCCGGTCGCGCCAAGCCTCGGCCGCCGACGCCTCCGCGGGCACGGCGGCGACCTCGGCTGCCGGCGCCTCGACCGGATCGGCGACGCCCGCGATGG
>JBIQMQ010000305.1:0-2447 GCA_044463185.1 Nakamurella lactea
CCGCGGGCCGGGCGTCGGTGGTGAAGTCGAGGTCGTGGCCGAGCCGGCCCATCAGCGCGTCGCGCACCGACCCGCCGACCAGGTACAGCTCGAACCCGGCGGCCGCGAACCGCCTGCCCAACTCCAGGGCCACCGGGAACCGGGTGGCCAACTCCGCGAGCGCCTCGCGGTGGGCTCGGGTCAGGTCCGCCGGGGATGACGCCGCAGCCGGGTCGTCCCCCGTCCGCGCCGATGCCGGCTCGGCTGGGAAAGCGGATCGGGGCTCGTCGGACACGGTGACCGATTCTACCGGCGCGCGACCGAAACCCGCTCCGCAGCGGTAGCGCTGCACGTGCAGCGGCATAAGGGACAAACCGCCCATGACGCGACGCTCGAGATGGCGCCGATCTGAGCACGCAGCCAGGCGGCGCGGGAGGTAACGATCCGCGTGAGCGGGACAGGCGGCGTTATCGCAGGTAGTGCCAGGTGACCGGACCAACTCGCCAGAAGCCGCCGTTGGATGAGCGCTCCGGTCTGACGAGGATCCGAATGGATCGGTTCGCTGGAGACGGGGGGGTGAGGGACCACCAGTCTGCGAGTTCTCTGTCCAGCCGGTGAAGTCGGTGGCGCAGGTTCGTGGGATTGGCATTGAGGTCGTCCAGTGCTTGCACGATTCCGCCCAAGTCATCGTCGGTCAACGGTGGATCGAGTGCGCGGATCGATGCCACGAACTCGTCGGTCACCATCAGATATTGGTAATCGCCGCCCACGGTCAGACCTTATCAGCGGTACACTGATCATGGCATTGTGGCACAATGGCACTAATGGTATCGGCGTCTCGAAGAGCAAAGGAGCGTGACCATGAGTCCCAGAATTGTGGAGATGGCATCCAACGGGCGCTTGGTCGTTCCCCGCGACACCCGCGCCGAACTGGGCCTGCGCGATCGTGAGCAATTCACGGTCGAGGTGCGCGACGGTTCGATCGTACTGACGCCTGTCGCTCTCGTTCCTGTCGATCGCACTTTCCCGATCACCGATGAACTGGTGCAATCCGCGCACCGGGCTGCCGCCGAGTCCGGCCCCGGTATCGACCGAGCGTCCCTGCTGACGAAACTCGACCGCTAGGCGCGCGAGCGCTGCCGGAATAGGACCGGACGGGGCTGGGACGGGACCGGATCCGGAGCCGCGGGTGAGACCAGCTGCGAACAGCGTCATACCCGCGCCCCGCGCACCACGCCACGTGCTGCGGCGTCTACCCTGGTAGAGGGACAGGAACCGATTCAGTACCGGGATCATGCGGCTCCGGGTCGGTCCTTCCGCGGCGCCACCGCCGGCGCCACCTCACCACCGTCGGCACCCACACGGAAGAAGAATCCCCCAGTGCGCGCTCTCCTACTGGAAAATATCCACCCCGACGCTGTCACCGTGCTCACCGAGGCCGGTCACGAGGTCGACACCCGCGACCACGCCCTGCAGGGCGCCGACCTGGCCGAGGCGCTCGAGTCGGTGGAGATTCTGGGGATCCGCTCGCGCACCCACATCACGGCGGAGGTGCTGGACAAGGCGCCGAACCTGAAGGCGATCGGCGCGTTCTGCATCGGCACCAACCAGATCGATCTGGCCGCGGCGGCCGAGCGCGGCATCACCGTGTTCAACGCGCCGTACTCCAATACGCGGTCGGTGGTGGAGATCGCGCTCGCCGAGATCATCGCGCTCACCCGCCGGCTGACGGTGAAGAACCACGCGATGCACCAGGGCCGCTGGCCGAAGTCGGCCGCCGGCGCCCACGAGGTGCGCGGCCGCAGTCTGGGCATCGTCGGCTACGGCAACATCGGGTCGCAGCTGTCGGTGCTGGCCGAGGCGCTGGGGATGACGGTGTACTTCTACGACACCGCCGAGAAGCTGGCGCTGGGCACCGCCAAGAAACTGGCCACGCTGGACGAGCTGCTCGCGCTGTCCGACGTGGTGACGCTGCACGTGGACGGCCGCCCCGGCAACCACGGATTCTTCGGCGAGCGCGAGTTCTCGCTGATGCGACCGGGCGCGATCTTCTTGAACCTGTCCCGCGGCTTCGTGGTCGACCACGCCGCGCTGCGCGCCCACATCGAGTCCAAGCACCTGGCCGGGGCCGCGATCGACGTATTCCCCAGCGAGCCGAAGTCCACCGACGATCCGTTCGAGTCCGAGCTGCGCGGCCTGGACAACGTGATCCTCACCCCGCACATCGGCGGATCCACCGAGGAGGCGCAGCAGCACATCGGCAACTTCGTGGCCGGCAAGCTGCGCGACTACATCGACCAGGGCCGCACGTCCCTGTCGGTCAACATGCCGCGGCTGTCGGTGGGCAAGAAGAAGGGCCACACCCGGCTCATCCACATCCACCGCAACGTGCCGGGTGTGCTGGCCACGGTCAACGGTCTGCTGGCCGAGCACGGCGTCAACATCGAGTCGCAGCAGCTGGCCACGAC
>JBIQMQ010000306.1:0-2417 GCA_044463185.1 Nakamurella lactea
CCTCGAAGAAGCAACCTTCGAGAGAGCGGAGTAAGTGTCTCATGTTCACGCAATCCTTTTTATCGGTTGTTTGGGCGGCTGATCTGCTGGTGACCGGCGCCGCGGCCGGGGCGCTGGCGGTCCTGGTGGTGTCGCGCAAGCGGGCCCGGGCGCTGCTCGGCCTGGTATAGGTCGTGTTGACGAATGCACTGGTCGCCGTGGTGGTTGGCGTGCTCGCTCCTGGCGGTGGAGGCGTTGCGCCGGCTGCGGTTCCTGCGGTGGGTCAGTTCGCGCAGGTGGGTGCGGGGTGGCAGTCATGGCAGGTGACAGCGGAGCCTCGGTCACTCGGCTTCGGTCCGAGTGGATTCTCGGAGCTGTCCGCACCGGCGTGGTTGCTGGGGTCGCGGTCGGGGGATTGGTTGCGCTCCTGGTCGCGGTCGTCCGCGGACTTCGCGAGCATCTCGCCCTTACCTATCTCCCCGACGTCGGATGGTCCGTGCCTGTCGCCGTCGGGTCCGGAGTGGGACTCGCTGCCGTCGGCGGATACCTCGCCCTCATGCGACCCCGCCGGTTCGTTGAGCGTGGTCGCTACGGAGATAGGCCGGCTCCGCGCGGCGGCCGTCTTTGGGTTCGCCCTGACGCTGCTGACCCTGGCGGCAGCGCTAGTGGTGAGCGTGAGGCGGTGACGGCTGATGACCGGAGTGCCGCAGGTGGACGCCATCACGACCGCGATGATCTCGCTTCTCGGTCTGTGGATGGTGCTGGAGATCGGGATTCGATGGGCGCTGGCAGCGTTCCGGCGGACGACAAACGGAGCGGGGCCGGATGAGTGAGGAGCGTCAAATGACGGGGCGTGGCCGGGTCGCGGTCGTCACGGTCTCAGCGGTGGTGCTGCTGCTCGGTGGCACGGCGGCCTGGGCGACGTCCACGGGTTCGTCGGGCGGCGCGGACCCCCTGTTCCAGGAAGCGGAGACGAGCATCGTTGGTCTGCTGATCCCGGCGGTTGTCGGGCTCGTGGTTATCGGCGGGCTCTTCTGGCTCGGAGTCCAGTGGTTCTGGACGCATAAATGGTGACCGGCGCGGGCTACGGGAGGTTCAGCCGGTGAGTGAGTTTTACGTGATCACGGCGGGTTTGGTGGCCGGGTTGATCGTGGGTGTCGTGCTGCGTGCACTTGCCCTGGTCGCCGGTCTCGGGGACCGGTCGTGATCGGCGGGCGCGGGTTCGGAGCCCCGCGGCTCGTAGCCCTGCAGGCACCGGGGAAGGAGGTTTCGGTCATGACGGAAAAGGTTGTGGATGGGTTCCGTGTGGCTCGGCATGCGGTTGCTCGCCGGGTGGCGCTGGTCACGGTCGCGGTGGCGGGTCTGCTGCTGGGCGGGACTGCGGCGTACGCGGAGCCGCCGGCCGGCGTGGACTCGCTGTTCACGTCGGCTGAGTCGACGCTCACGGGGACGTTGATCCCCGCTGTGGTGTCGATTGTGCTCATCGGCGCTCTGTTCTGGCTCGGGATCCGCTGGTTCCAGAAGGGCAAGAACGCGGGCAACCGGTAGCCGGTCGGCTACCGGAAATCGGTGGGGCGCGGTCGGTTTCGGCTGCGCCCCACCCTTCTAAGAGGCGGTGGCCGGTGAAGGCTTTGCGGGTGCTGGTCGCAGGGCTGCTCGTGTGCGGGCTGTCGGTCTCGGCTGCACCGCCAGCGAGGGCGCTGGGCGCGTGCAGCCCGGGCCAGGTCAGCTTGGCGTCGGGGGTGTGCGTGGACCTGCTGACGGGTTCCGCTACGGGCACGGCGCAGGCCGTTCGGCCGGCGCCTCTGAATAAGCCGGGCTCGACGCTGGCGGCGGCGAACGGGGTCGGCGGCACGGTCGCGCAGAACGCGGCGCGGGCGGCGGCGAACGGCTCTGTGAAGGGCGTGAGCCTGGCGGGCCGGGTGGGCCAGGTCGGCACGGTGCTGAGCGGCTTCTCTGCGGGTTACTGGTTGGGCGGTGAGCTCGCGGATTTGCTGTGTGGGGGTGTGTCGGATTGGTTCTGCGCGCCGGAGCCGCCGCCCGGCTTTGTTCCGAACGAGGATGTTGTAGTTGTCCCGGCAGGTTGGGTTCCTGGCAATAGCGTGATCGCCGGGTCGGAGTACGGCGGGGTTATCGGGCCAATCGAGCTGGGGGAGATCGCGCCGGCACCTGGTGATTTGGCGACGATTGTGATGGCGAACTGGTCAGAGCGGCCGTACCGGAAGGTTGCCTTCGTGGTGCGCTGCCAGAGGTCTGACTTTTCGATTACGGACGGATCGACGAGCACCGGAGCGTCTCTGGGCGGCTCGTACGTGATCGAGATTAACGAGGGCAAGTGTGGGTTCACCGGCCAGCCGGTGTGGGTCGAGTTTAAGGACTACGCGGATGGCGCTAGCGCGGCGGACGTGCGGAATGCGCCAACCAGGACGACGTTCTAC
>JBIQMQ010000307.1:0-2411 GCA_044463185.1 Nakamurella lactea
CGCGAGATCGGGTTCCTGCTCGACGTGGTGTCCGCTGCCGAAAAGGGTTCGCCGGCGACGGTCGTCATCGGCGGCGACGCCGGTGTGGGGAAGAGCCGAATCGTCTCCGAACTTCTTGCGCGCCGCGGTTCCGACGGCCTGCAGTGCCTCGTGGGTCATTGCGTCAACCTGCCCGAGGGCGGGCTTCCCTATCTGCCGATCGTGGACGCGTTCCGCGGGCTCGACAGCGAATCGTGGCGGCGGTTCGAAGCGCTTTTCCGGGGTGGCGCGGCCGCGCCCATCGACCAGCTCCAGCTCTTCGAGTCGGTGGTGGAGCTGGTGTTCGAACTGGCGGCAAGCGCACCCCTGTGTCTGGTCATCGAGGACATCCATTGGGCGGATCGACCGTCGAAAGACCTGCTCCGGTACCTCCTCGGCCGGCTCGAACGAGAGCGTGTGTCCGTCATCCTCACCTACCGCTCCGATGAGATGCATCGGCGGCACCCGCTCCGGTCGTTCCTGGCGGAGATCGCGAGGCGGCCGTCGGTCCACCGGCTGATGCTCGAGCCACTACAGGCTGGCGACATGGCGGAGCTCATCGCATCCCGAGCCCCCCTGACCTCCAGCGCGGTGGATCGGATCGTCGACCGGGCCGAAGGCAATGCCTTCTTCGCCGAAGAGCTGCTCGAGGCAGAACTGGCCGCCGCCGAATCCGGGCGAACCGACGGCCCGGCGAACATCCCCGACGCCCTGCTCGACGTGCTGATCGCCCGCCTCGAGCAGCTCAACCACAATGCGGCTCGCGTCGTTGGTGTCGCAGCCGTCGCTGGGCGCCGGGTGGAGAACGACGTCCTTGCCGAGGTCGCCGGGCTGCCCGAGTCCGAACTCAACGAGGCGCTGCGTGACGCCGTCACCCGCCACATCCTGGTGCCTGACGGTGAGGCCGGGACCTATCAATTTCGGCACGCACTGCTCCAAGAGGCGGCCTACGCCGAGATGCTGCCGGGCGAACGCGTCCGTCTTCACCGGGATTACGCCCAGGCGCTATCAGCGCGTCTTTCGTCAACTCCGGCGGTCGCCGCCGAACTCGCGTACCACGCGGAACTGTGCCATGACCTGCCGCTGGCGCTCGACGCCACCATGCGGGCCTCCGAACACGCGCGCCAAGTGCGGGCACCGAGCGACACCCAGCGCCACCTGGAAAAAGCGTTGGCCTGGTGGGGGTCGGTGCCAGACGCCGCGGACGTCGCCGGGGCGCAGGAGTGGGAGGTCCTGCTGCGCGCCGGCGAAGCCGCCTCGGCCGCGGGCGACGCCATCCGCGCCGTGACGCTTCTGGCACATGCGGTCGAGGCGGTCGACGCGCTCACCGGGACCGAGCCCGACGCCGAGGATCAGGCTGTCCGCGTCACCGTGCGCTCGAAGTACGCCGCAGCGCTCAATGCCGCCGGTGATAGCCGCGACCAGGCAGTGATTTCCGAAGCGGCCACCTTGGCGGATTCCCTCCCGCTCGGTCGCGCGCGGGCCGAGGCCCGGTGCACGCACGCGCTGGTGCTCTCCGCCTACGGACAGGAACAGGCAGCGGCGGTCGCGCAGCTCGCGCTGGCGGACGCGAAGGCACTGGGGACCGCGGACCTTCAGGCACAGGCGCTGGTCACGATGGCGTGGATCGCCGAGCATGACGGCGACACCGACACCGCCGCAACGCATCTCACCCAGGCGCTGAAACTCTCCCAGGACTCGCAAGACGTGGCCACCGAGCTGCGCACCATGTACCACCTGGCGATGAGCCGGTACGACGCGGGCGACCTACGTCAAACACTGGAGTGGACCCGTCGATGCATCGACCGCGCCGCGGCGACGGGAATGATGTACTCCACCTACTCGCACGCCGCACGCGGTATCGACGTCATCGCGCGGTACGTGTGCGGCGACTGGGATGTGGCACTCGACCCGCTGTGGGATGCCGACCGAATACCCACAAATGCGCGGGCGCTCCTTGAAGCCTTTAGCCTTCACATCGCGGTGGGCAGGGGGCTGCCGGACATCCCCGAACGGTTGACAAGCATTCGGGAAAACGCGCACCCGGACCCCGATATCGACGTGCAGCTCGTGATGCTGGCCGGCGGCTGCGAGATCGACCACCTGACATGGCAGCACGATCCGGAGGCGGCGCTTCGCGCGTACCACGCCACCATCGACTACCCGAACAAGATGTGGGGCCAGTACTACCTGGGCCGCATCTGGCTCGACTCGCTGGCGCTGGCGGCGCTCGCGGACATCGCCGCACAGGCCAGGCTACGAGACGAGGATGACGCCGCAGCGGAGGCAGTCGAGCAGGGCCGGACGATCATCGAGGACGCGCGGCAGACGGCCAAGCTCGGCGAACCGCGGTCGGGCCGGCTGGGCGCAGAGGGCGTGGCCTGGCTGGCCCG
>JBIQMQ010000308.1:0-2379 GCA_044463185.1 Nakamurella lactea
GAGCGGGCCATTGGGGTATGGTGTAATTGGCAACACAGCTGATTCTGGTTCAGCCATTCTAGGTTCGAGTCCTAGTACCCCAGCGGTGCGATACCGCCTTCGTCGTTCGGCCGTCACGTGGTCCTTGGCGTCCGGAAACTTCGGTAGTATCGACCAGCACCATCCAGTCCGGCCCCGTCGTCTAGCGGCCTAGGACGCCGCCCTCTCACGGCGGTAACGTGGGTTCGAATCCCATCGGGGCTACTTTTTTCTGCACGTGTGAAGGCCGCCTTCGGGCGGCCTTTTATCGTCCGCCCGCCCGCATCGACTCCCGCGCGCTGCGGCCCGATGGATCAGGCCGTGGCTTCGGTGACTTTCGCGACGGGGCAGGAGTTCTCGCGCCGCACCCGCACGACGAGCGCGACCGCGAGCATGGCGATCGACAGGGCGGCGATCACGGGTTGCATCGGCTCGAAGTAGGTCAGCGCACCCGACGTGCCGAGCGTGAGCAGCACCAGCTTGTTGCACACCGGACACCCGACGGCGAAGAAGCTCAGCGCGCCGCCGATCGCCCCGGCGCGTCCGAGTCGGTCGCGACGCTGCGGCGTGAGGGGCGAGCGCACATAGGTGGCCATCGTGAGCCCGGCCAAGATGGCTGTGACGACGAGCACCGGCCACGCCCACCAGGTCACCGGGATCTCGCGTCCGAACCAAGGGTTCGGGATGAGAACCGTCGGCACCCCGATCACGACGACGGTGGCCACTGCCGTGCCGGCAGCGACCACCCATCGGCGCCGAGGCCATGTCCGCAATGTCGAGAAGAAGACGCCCACGGTTCTCACTATGCCCTGACCGCTGAGCGGTGAGCGGATCCCGCGGCCTCGACAGCGAACTTCATCAACGCCGACGAAGCGTGTGAGAGGCGTGCATGACGCCGCGGCGCCGCTGCCGCGGCCACTCCGGCGGCCCGCAGACCGGCTACAGGCGGGCGGTGAGCGCCTCGGAGGCCTGGAGCAGCGGGCCGGCCCACCGGTTGCCGGGGCGGCGCCCGATGCGCTCGGTCGGCCCGGACACCGAGATCGCGGCGATGACGGCTCCGTGCCGGTCGCGGACCGGGGCGGACACCGAGGCGACACCCGGCTCCCGTTCGGCGACGGACTGCGCCCAACCGCGGCGGCGCACCTCGGCGAGGGTCTGCTCGGTGAACACGGCAGTAGCCAGCACTGCCCGCTGTGTCGCCGGTTCGGCCCACGCGGTGAGCACCTTCGCGCCGGAACCCGCGCTCATCGAGATGCGGGCGCCCAGCGGCACCGTGTCGCGCAGACCCGCCGGCGGCTCGGCGACCGCGATGCACACCCGCACCATGCCGTCCGCACGGTAGAGTTGCACGCTCTCCCCAGTGTGGTCACGCAGCCGGGGCAGTACCTCGGCCGCCGCAGTCACCAGCGGGTCGGGGGCGTGCGCTGCCAGCACCGCGAGGAGCGGTCCCGGGCGCCAGCGGCCGCGATGATCGCGCTCCAGCAGCCCGTGGGTCTCCAGCCCCACTGCCAGCCGGTGTGCGGTGGCGCGGGGGAGGCCGGTCGCCTCGCACAGCTCGGACAGCCCGCTGGGCGACGACGCCGTGGCCGTCAGGACGGACACCACTTTGTCCAACACTCCGATACCGCTAGACTGTCCCATACCGCGATACTAGAGTCTCAAATGTTGAGATGTCCATTCGCGAGAGCTGCACCGGCGCTGGCGACACGCGGGCAGTGAAGACGCTGAGGAGGAGCCGGTTATGGGCCGCACATTGGCGGAGAAAGTCTGGGAAGAGCACGTCGTGCGCCGCGCCGAGGGAGAGCCGGACCTGCTCTACATCGACATGCACCTGATTCACGAGGTCACCAGCCCGCAGGCGTTCGAGGGACTCCGCCAGGCCGGCCGCACCGTGCGGCGCCCCGACCTGACGCTCGCCACCGAGGACCACAACGTCCCCACGTTGAACATCGACCGCCCCATCGCGGACCCGACGTCCCGCAAGCAGGTCGACACGCTCCGCGCCAACTGCGAAGAATTCGGCATCCGGCTGTTCCCCATGGGTGACGCCGAGCAGGGCATCGTGCACGTGGTCGGCCCACAGCGCGGACTGACCCAGCCGGGCATGACGATCGTGTGTGGCGATTCGCACACGTCGACGCACGGCGCGTTCGGCGCCCTGGCCTTCGGTATCGGCACCAGCGAGGTGGAGCATGTGCTGGCCACCCAGACGCTCCCGCTCAAGCCCTTCAAGACCATGGCGATCACGGTGACCGGCACCCTGCCTGCCGGTGTCTCGGCGAAGGACCTGATCCTGGCGGTGATCACGAAGATCGGCACCGGCGGTGGGCAGGGCTACGTCCTCGAATACCGCGGCGAGGC
>JBIQMQ010000309.1:0-2369 GCA_044463185.1 Nakamurella lactea
CCGGGTCGACGAACTCGGTGTTTCCGGCTCGGTTCGCGCGGTCCTTGAACTGGCCTGGGCCCTTGTCCGGCCGTCCGGCCATGATGACTGCGTGACGGGACCGGAGCATGGCGACGTACTCGTCGCCGGTCTTGGGGGTGCGGCGCATCTCCGTGTCGGAGTTCGTGAGCTCGTAGGTGCCGAGGATGTCGTGAGCGTCTGCTGGGCGCTGCTCGGGGACGATGCCGTTGAACACGATGTCGGACGCTTCGTCGAGGGTGAACTCGGTGCCCTCGATGTAGTTGGAGAAGTACGCCTCGTAGAACGGCAGCAGGGTGCGGCGGGCCGCGTCGATCGGCATCGCGGTGATCACGTCGGGCGGCTGGTCGATGAGGAACTCGGCGAGCTGGTTGAACAGTGTGACGCGCCGGGGGTCGAAAGGCGCGCCCGAGGCGCGCGCGACGAGTTCGGGTGAGGTCAGCGGCACCGAGTCGTTGGTGTTCAGGGCGGCGCCGATGAGTTTGTCGAGGGTGGTCATGGCGCGCTCGGCGCCCAGCCGCGGGGCGAGCCGGCGCGCCTCGTCGCGGACGCGGTTGAGGTAACCCTCGCCGCGGGACGCGCACATCTCGACGATCCAGGTCTCCACCTCCTCGCGCCTCAGCGTGCGCGCGGTGCCCGCGGCCGTCAGGCGCGTCGGCGCAAGGTTTTCCAGCAGGCTTCGGGCGATGCCGGCCATGTGGACTCCGGCCGGGAGGGGCATGTCCCCTTCCAACGGGCCTGCGCCGTGTCGGGGGTACACGGTGACGCCGGCGAGTTTGAGCGGCCGCGAGCGGTTGGCGACCACGAACAGGGTCCCGTCCGCGCCGAACCCGCCGTCACGCACAGAGCGGTCGGCGATCACCGCGCCGGGCATCGCATGTCCCACGATGTCCCACAGGCGCTGCCGCATCACCTCGGCCACCGGCCTGCCCGTCTCGCTGAAGTAGACGCCCGGCCCCACCCTGACCAGCTCGCCGCGTCGGACTGCGCGCGCGATCACGTCCTTGTCGGTGTCGCTCGCGAAGACGACGGGCGCGAATTCGGCCATGGTCTCCTCCGGGGCTTCGAGCGCCTCGCGAACGCGAGTTCTGTTGTGCCAGAGTGCCTGAACGCGAGTTTCTGTCATTCAGACTAGCAGCCTGGTGCGATTTTTTGTCCTCCGAAGCAGGGCAGGTGCGCGAGAAACAGCGGAATAGCGGACTGGAACGCGAGTTTTCGCGGGGAAGCCCCGCCGCAGGGCAGCGCAGGCAGGGACCCGAGAGCCTCTACCGGTCGCTCTCCGCGGAGCACGAGCATCAGCACGCGACCTGAAGCCACCCTGTCACCGAGATCATGGTGTTCCCGACCGGCTACGCCAGCCGGCGAGAGCGGCCGATGCGTCCGCACGCAACCCAGACCCGCCAAGCGTGGCCCACGGGACGAAACTTCGCGCGCCTCAAAACGTGAGGCCAAAAAAGGAACACGCCCTGCTAGCGCTGCGTCGTCGTGACAGCCTTGGTGAGCAACCTCGGCGAGTTGCTCTGGTCCGGAGACGTACGGGCAGGCCTCGTCGTCGGGAAACCAACCCGCGAACTGCGCGGCGATCGCGGGTACTGTACTGCCTGCCGGGCACAGCCGCCGTCAGCCTGATGAAGTCTTTGTCGGCGGACAGAACCCCTTGCCGCACCGCCGTTAGATGGAGAGGTCATTCAGCTGAACGCACGGTGCTGTGCGCCTGGGCCGGCGCGATCCGGACTCCTTAACCTGACCGCGTCCGGTCGGTCACAGCCGCGATGGCCGAGAGTGACGGTCTCTCAACGCCTCCGGGCCCTCCTTTTCGAGCTCCTTGCGCGCGGGGGTCTGGCGTTGTCCGGGGAAAGTGTCGGTGCTGGTCGGTAGCGTTCGGGGCGTCGGTTTTTTGTTGTGTGGACGGGGGTTTTGATGGTTGACGCGGATTTTGAGGGCCTGGCGGGGCGGATCGTGGCGGGCGCGGGCCGGCTGGCCGCGGCCACGTGCGGGTGGTTGTTGTTGGTGGCGGAGTTCGACGCGGCGGGGGCGCACCGCTTTTTCGGGCTGGGGTCCACCGCGCAGTGGCTTTCGCACGCGTGCGGGCTGTCGACGCGCACCGCCGCGGAGCATGTGCGGGTCGCGCTGGCGCTGGCGGCGCACCGGTCGCTGGCGGCGGAGATGGCCGCGGGGCGGGTGTCGTATTCGCACGCGCGGGCGATCGCCCGGGTCGCCCGCTCCGGGGAGGAGCGCCTGGTCGCCGATCTGATCGAGGCCGCCCGCCACGGCACGGTCGCGCAGTTGGAGACGCTGGTGCGCGGGCTTCGCACCGTCGAAGACAACGAGGACCCGCGCCCGCGCCCGGA
>JBIQMQ010000310.1:0-2353 GCA_044463185.1 Nakamurella lactea
GCGGTCGTGGTGTTCCTGATCGCGACGAGCGTGCTGGTGTACCTGGGCCGCGGTGAACCGCCGGCCGACCGCGCCGCCGCCGGGGCCGCCACCACGGAGACGCTCCCGGATCCCGGCACCGGCGAGGAAAGCGACACGACCGGGGAGACATCCCCGACGGAGGCCCCGCCACAGCGCGCCGCCAGCAACGTCCCCATGACGAAGCTTGCGGCCGGCGAGAAGCCGCCCCAGTTCGTGCTTTTCAGCCTCGACGGCGCCGGGTCGCACGACATCTGGCAGCAGTTCCTCACTGCTGCTGCGGCGTCATCGGCGCGCTTCACCGCATTCCTGACCGGCACCTACCTGCTCGACGACGAGCACGCCGCCGCGTACACCGGGCCTGGGCACGAGCCTGGTGCGTCCAGCGCCGGGTTCGGCGGCACCAAGGACGACATCGCCCAGGAGGTCGCCGATCTCAACGCGGCATGGACCGCGGGGCACGAGATCGGCACGCACTACAACGGGCACTTCTGCGCGGGCAACCCGCCCAGCGGCGACGACTGGACCACCGCAGATTGGGACGCCGAACTCGGGCAGTTCCGCACCTTCGTCGACACGTTCCGGACCATCAACGGGTACGACGACGTCCCGCCGCTGGCCTTCACCTCCGAGGACATCCGCGGCGGCCGGATCCCGTGCCTGGAAGGCGATCTCGCAGCCGTGACGCCGGTGTGGAAGAAGTACGGGATGACGTACGACTCGTCGAAGAACCGGTTCGCCGGGATCGCCTGGCCCGAGGCGCTGGACGGGATTTGGGAGTTCCAGGTGCCCTATGCGTATTCGCCGGCGTTCGGCCGCAACGTGATCGGCATGAACTACAACATGTGGGCGACGTTCAATGGGGCGCAGGACGATCCGTCGTCCACGGCGCAGCTGCGATCCTGGGTGCGGCAGACCTACGACCACCAGTTCGACGCGGTGTTCGGCGGCAACCGTGCTCCGCTGGTCATCGAGACGCACGCCAGCGAGTGGAACGGCGACGCGTTCGTGCCGCCGGCGCTGGAGTTCATGGCCGACGTGTGCGTGCGCGACGAGGTGATCTGCGCGACCTACTCGGACGTGGTCGCCTGGATGCAGGCGCAGGATCCAGAGGTCCTGCAGGAGTGGCAGTCCCGACCTCCGGTCGCCACCGGCCCGTAGTCCCGCCGTGGGTGCCTGAGGTGGCGATCTGGCGCGACGTCAGGCACCCGCGGCGAAGAATTCCGATCAGCCGCCGAAGGGCTGGCCCTGGTTGTCCGGGTACTGATCCGCGTTGGCGTGAATCGCGTCGTGCACCCACTGCGCGAGCCCGGGAGCCATGTCCTCGTAGGTCTTGGTGAACCGGGCGTCGGCGAGGTACATGTCGGCGAGCTGCCGGTGCATCGCATAGGAGCAGTCGTAGTGCTGTGCGATCATGCCGCGATGCCGCTCGGCCAGCGCCATGCCGTGCTCGGAGTCGGGGGCTGCACCGGACGTGAAGGCCGCGAGCAGATCGGCGCCGAACGCGTCGCCCTCCTCCTTCAGCCGCTGCCAGTCCGCCTTGGAGCGATTCTTGTTGCGCGCGGCGGACTGTCGCCACGCGTCCGTGTCGCCCCAGCGCTGCTCGGCCTCCGCCTCCCAGGACGGGTCGTAGTTCTCGCCGAAGATTTCGAGCTTCTCCTCGGGTGTGAGCGGGCTGCCCATGGCCAGTGCCTTCCTTTCCCTGTCGATGGCCGCGACCATGGCCTGCAAGCGGGCGAGCCGTTCGGTGAGCAGCTCGTGCTGGCGGTCCAAGTGCTCGGCGAGCGCCGCGGCGTCAGCGTGCGCGCCGTCGCCACCGTCTCCGCTGTCGCCGAGCAGGGTCGCGATGTCCTCGAGCGCGAAACCCAGCTCCCGGTAGTACAGGATGCGGGTGAGCCGATCCAGGTCGCTGGCGGAGTACAGGCGGTAGCCGGCCGCGGATCGCCCGGACGGCGTGAGGAGGCCGATGGACTCGTAGTGGTGCAGAGTCCGCACCGTCACGCCGCCCAGCCGGGCCGCGTCGCCAACGGCCCGCAGCGCTTCCCTTCCGCCGCGTGTTAGTGACGCCGGCATATCCGCCGGTGTGGGTAACACGCGGCGGGGAACTGCTGCCTGGACCGCATGCGCCTGCATCCCCTGCTTCCCCCGCATCGCCTGCTTCCCCCGCATCCCCTGCATCCCCTGCTTCCCGTGCATCGCCTGCTTCCCCTGCATTCCTGTTTCCCTGCTGCCCTGCTTGCCTTGCTTCCCTGCCGCGCTCGCTCTCGAGGTCAACCGGGCCGTCCGTCGGCCCGGCACCGACCACTGTGCAGCCTCACGTTACGTCAGGGTCAAG
>JBIQMQ010000311.1:0-2347 GCA_044463185.1 Nakamurella lactea
TCGTATGTGGCCCTCAAGGCCCGGTGGGATGCGTCGGCCGTCGATCGGCAGGCGGCGCTGCACGCCCTGGCCAATGCGGTCGACTCCGCGGCGCAGACCTATCGGGAGGTGGATGCCGCTGCCGCAGCCCAATTCACACTCTGACCGGGTCCGCCGTCTGGAGATCGAGCGCCGACGGTTCGTGGCCTCACCCGTCGCTCTAGCTGGCGGCGCGGGATCCGGCCGGTTCACGGACCAGCATCAACGGCTCGGTGTGCGCGTAGAACACCCAGCGGTTGACCTCTCGCGGGTGCCGGATGCCGTCGTAGGTGATGACCGTCCCGCTGCCGGGCACGATGCCGAACTCCACCGCGCGACCGGTGACCGCGGGCGGCGTCCGCCGGAACAACCCGCGGCGCACCATGGCCACCGCCAGACCCGCCTCGCGGTCGGGCTGGACCCGGGCTGCTCGCGCTCCGCCGGGGAATCGCCGGGCATCGACGTAGAACGTTCCGGTCACCGGGGACAGTTCGGCCCGGCCCACCAGCACCCCGCCGGAGTCGTGGCGCACCAGGGGCACGCGGTCAGCGACGCCGGACAGGGCAGTCCGCACGCCCGCCGCACCGGTGGATAGCCCATACAGGGCGGTGACGGCCGTCGGCGCCGGCGGCGCGTAGGCGATCTCCACCACCCCGAGCAGATCCCGCCGCAGCAGTCGCACCACGACGGCGTTCAGGTCCGCGTCGTCCCCGACCACCAGGACCCGGCCGTGCAGCAGCGGGTCGACGGCCTTGCCCGGGCGGGGGCCCACCACATGGATCACGCTGCTGCGGAGCCCAGCCGGGAGCGGCCCGGAACCGGCGGGCAGGAGGTCGCCGGGAACTGCGTCATACTCGACGGCCGCACTCGCTCCGGCCAGTGCTTCGCCGCGGCAGACGACCACTGTCAGCGGGCCTTTGTGACCAACATCCATCCAACGACTACCCTTCAATGGGCGCGACGGCGGGGTGGAAGCGCGCCGCCTTCGACCACTAGGGAGTCTGCCATGACCGTGATGGTGCTGATCGGTGCCCAATGGGGCGACGAGGGCAAGGGCAAGGCCACCGACCTGTATGGCGAGCATGTGCAGTGGGTCGTGCGCTATCAGGGCGGCAACAACGCCGGCCACACGGTGGTGCGGCCGGACGGCCAGAAGTTCGCGCTGCACCTGGTGCCGTCCGGCATCCTCTCGCCCGACGTGAAGAACGTGATCGGCAACGGCGTGGTGATCGACCCCGGCGTGCTGCTCGGCGAGATCGACGAGTTGGAGGAGCGCGGCGTCGACACGTCGAACCTGCTGATCTCCGCGGATGCGCACCTGATCATGCCGTACCACGTGGCCATCGATAAGGTCTCCGAGCGCTACCTGGGCAAGGCACGCATCGGCACCACGGGCCGCGGCATCGGACCGTGCTACCAGGACAAGATCGCCCGCATCGGCGTGCGCGTGCAAGACGTCCTGGACCCGTCGATCCTGGCGCAGAAGGTCGAGGCCGCGCTGGAGCAGAAGAACCAGATGCTGGTGAAGATCTACAACCGCAAGGCACTGGACGCCCGGCAGGTGATCGACACCGTGCTGGAGCAGGCCGAGGCCTTCCAGCACCGCATCTCCGATACCCGCCTGTTGCTGGGCGAGGCCGTCGCGCGCGGCGAGAACGTGCTGCTCGAGGGCGGCCAGGGCACCCTGCTGGACGTCGACCACGGCACCTATCCCTTTGTGACGTCGTCCTCGCCGACGGCCGGCGGCGCCGCCACCGGCTCCGGGATCGGCCCGACCAGGATCACCACGGTCGTCGGCATCCTCAAGGCGTACACGACGCGCGTGGGCTCCGGCCCGTTCCCCACCGAGCTCTTCGACGAATCCGGCGAGTTCCTGCGCCAGGCCGGCCACGAGTTCGGCGTCACCACCGGCCGCGCCCGCCGCTGCGGCTGGTTCGACGCCGTCGTCGCCCGCTACGCGTCGCGCGTCAACGGGCTGACCGACCTGTTCATCACCAAGCTCGACGTGCTCTCGACGCTGGAGAGGGTCCCGGTCGCCGTCGCCTACGACGTGGACGGCGAGCGGTACGACGAGATGCCGATGACGCAGACGGCGTTCCACCACGCCGTTCCGGTGTACGAGGAGCTGCCCGGCTGGTCGGAGGACATCACCGGCGCCCGGTCCTTGGCCGATCTGCCCACCAACGCCCGCAAGTACCTCGACCGCATCGAGGAGCTGTCCGGGACGCGGATCTCGGCCGTCGGCGTGGGCCCGGGCCAGGACCAGACCATCGAGGTCAACAACCTGTTCGGGTAGCCGCCCCCGCGGCGGCACCACAGGGCGGCCCGG
>JBIQMQ010000312.1:0-2308 GCA_044463185.1 Nakamurella lactea
ATGACGCCGTCGCGGATGGCGAGCATCGTCGCGATCGACTCGACCGCCCCGGCCGCGCCGAGCAGGTGGCCCGTCATCGACTTGGTGGCCGTCACCACGGGGTGATCGCCGAGTGCCCGGCGGATCGTCTTCGACTCGGCCAGGTCGCCCACCGGCGTGGACGTGGCATGCGCGTTCACGTGCCCGATGTCGGACGCGGACAAGCCCGCGCTGTGCAGCGCCTTCTCGATCGCCTGGGCGCCGCCGCGGCCCTCCGGCTCGCCCGCCGTGATGTGGTAGGCGTCGTTGGACATGCCGATGCCGGCCAGTACGCCGTAGATCTTCGCGCCGCGCGCCTTGGCGGACTCCTCGCGCTCCAGCACCAGCATCCCGGCGCCCTCGCCGAGGATGAAGCCGTCGCGGTCCTTGTCGAACGGGCGGGACGAGTGCACCGGATCGTCGTTGCGGGTGGACATGGCGCGCATCTGCGAGAAGCCGGCGACCGGCAGCGCGGTGATGCAGGCCTCGGCGCCGCCGGCGATCGCCACATCGATGTCGCCCGCCGTGATCAGTTTGTACGCCCAGGCCAGCGCCTCGGCGCCGGAGGCACACGCCGACACCGGGGCGTGCACACCGCCGCGAGCGCCCGCCCACAGACCGACGGCCGCGGCCGGGCCGTTCGGCATCAGCATGGGGATGGTGAGCACCGCGACCTTGCGCAGCCCGTCCTTCTCCAGCAGGTCGTCCTGGCCCAACAGGGTCAGCGCCCCGCCGATGCCGGTTCCGACCACGGCGCCGAGCCGCTCCGGCTCGATCTCGGGTTCGCCGGCGTCCGCCCAGGCCTCGCGTGCCGCGACCATCGCGACCTGCTGGCAGCGGTCCAGACGGCGAGCCTCGACGCGCGGCAGGATCTCGGTCGGCTCGACGGCCAGCGGCGCGTGGATGCGCACCGGTAGGTCGAATTCGTCGACCCACGGCTCGGTCAGCGAGGTGACGCCGATCTTGCCGTCGAGCATGCCCTGCCAGGTTTCCGGGGCGGTGCCGCCGAGCGGGGTGGTCGCCCCGATTCCGGTCACTACGACGCGGGGTGGTGTCGTCATGTCAATGCCTGCTTTTCGAAACTCGGTGGGTGATGGGGCTCATCGACCCGGTCCGGCGAACGAGGCCGCGCGGACCCGCCCGCCGTGAGGTGTCGCCCACGCCGGGCAGGCCGCACAGTCTCGGTGCTGCGCGCTTACGCCTGGTTACGGTCGATGTAGCCGACGGCGTCGGCCACGGTTTTCAGGTTCGCCAGTTCGTCGTCCGGGATCTTCACGCCGAACTTGTCCTCGGCCTGCACGGCGATCTCCACCATGGACAGGGAGTCGATGTCCAGATCGTCGGTGAACGACTTGTCGGCGGTCACGTCGGCGGCGGAGACGCCGGCGACCTCCTCGACGATTTCGGCGAGGCCGGCGAGGATTTCCTCAGAGCTGCTCACGGTTTGCGGTCCTTTCGGTTCTGTGCCGCCGCGGCACTGCGCCGGGACGGTGGGGAAATCCCCGGGCCTGATTCTGCCTTACCCGGCCGTCCGGGCGGAGTCATTACGGGCACACGAACACCTGCCCTGCGTAGGTCAGCCCGGCGCCGAAGCCGATGGCCAACACCAGGTCGCCGGAGGACACCTCGCCGGCCTTGCGCATCCGGTCCAGGGCGATGGGAATCGACGCGGACGACGTATTGCCGGTGGTGACGATGTCCCGGGCCACGCGCAGGTCCGGCCGGGCACCGGCGGCCACCAGCTTCTTGGCGATCGCGTCCACGATGCGCAGGTTCGCCTGGTGCGAGACGAACACGTCGATGTCGGACAGTGCCACACCTGCCTGCTCCGCGGCCCGGATGGCGACCGGCGCAATGGCGGTGGTGGCCCAGCGGAAAACGGATTGCCCCTCCTGGTAGACGAACGAGTCGCGATCGGCGATGTAAATCGTCTCGGTGAGCGTCTCGTCGCTGCCCCAGGCGATCGGCCCGATCTGCTCCTGCTCGGCGGCGGTGACCACGGCGGCGCCGGCCCCGTCGGCGAAGATGATGGAATTCGCGCGGTCCTTCGGGTCCACCCAGTGGGTGAGCTGCTCCGATCCGACCAGCAGGATGTTGCGCGCGTTGCCGGTGCGGATCGCGTGGGAGGCGACGGCCAGTCCGTAGCAGAAGCCGGCGCAGGCGCCGTTCACGTCGAACGACCCGGGGGCGTGGATGCCCAGGGCCGCGGCGATCCGCGTCGACGCGTGCGGGATTTGCGCCTCCAGTGTGCAGGTCGCGGTGATCACGGCGTCGATGTCCGCGGCGGTCA
>JBIQMQ010000313.1:0-2295 GCA_044463185.1 Nakamurella lactea
GCCGTTCGTGGTGTTCCAGTCGATCACCGGCGACCTGATCACGTTCTTCGTGCTGGTCGCCATCGCCTCCATGTGGAACCTCTTGGCCGGCTTCGGCGGGCTCATCTCGATCGGCCAGCAGGCCTTCATCGGCATCGGCGCCTACACCGTCCTCGGCCTCGCCGATGTGGGCATCAACCCGTTCGTCGCGGTGATCTTCGCGGTGATCACGTCCGCGCTGTTCGCCTGGCCCACGTCGTGGCTGGCATTCCGGCTGCGCGGCGACTACTTCGCCGTGGGCACCTGGGTCATCGCCGAGGTCTACCGGCTCATCATCAGCCGCATGCAGACGTTCGGCGGGCCCAGCGGCAAACCGCTGACCGGGATCGGCGAGATGGACCGCACGCTGCGCGCCGCGGCGACCTACTGGATGGCGCTGGCCGTCGCGGTCGCCTGCGTCCTCGGCTGCTACCTGCTGCTGCGCGGGCGAACCGGCCTGGCCCTGACCGCGATGCGCGACGACGACGTGGCCGCCGCGGCCGGCGGAGTCGACATTGCGCGAGCCAAGCGCCTGGTCTACCTGACGTCCGCCGCCGGCTGCGGTGCGGCCGGCGCGGTGCTCACCTTGAACGCCCTGTCGGTGCAGCCCAACGCGATCTTCGACGTCAAGTGGTCCGCGTACATGATCTTCATCGTGGTGATCGGCGGCATCGGCTACCTCGAGGGCCCGATCCTCGGTGCGATCGTGTTCTACGGGTTGCAGTCGCTGCTGGCCGACTACGGCAGCTGGTATCTGATCGTGCTCGGCCTGATCGCCATGCTCACGGCGATCTACCTGCCGCGCGGCCTGTGGGGCTGGGTGTTCGACCGGACCCGCTGGCGACTGTTCCCGGTGGGCTACTACGTGCGCCGCACGTCACCGTAGGCCACCGGACGCGGATGACGCAGCCCCCGGGCGGGCGCCGTCCGCATCGAAGCGGCCACATCGGGCATGGCCCCGGTCGAGGCGGCACCCGGCGAAAGGAGCACCGCATGAGGATCCGTGCAGCCGTCACCCCGGCGTTGAACGCGCCGATGGTGATCGAGGACGTCGACCTCGACGAGCCGGGCCCCGGCGAGGCGCTGGTGCGCGTCGTCGCGACCGGCCTGTGCCACACCGACGCGATCACGCGCGCCGGCGATCTGCCCATGCCGCTGCCCGGAATCCTCGGGCACGAGGGCTCCGGCATCGTCGAGGCGGTGGGCGACGGGGTGACCGCGGTGGCTGTCGGCGACGCGGTGGTGATCGGCTGGCCGTTCTGCGGTCAGTGCCGCAATTGCCTGGACGGTGAGCCGCGCTACTGCGCACGGCTGGGTGAGGCGATCGGCGCCGGGGTGCGGCTGCGCGGCCCGCGGGCCGGCCGCTCCGGGTATCGGCGGGCCGACGGCAGCGCCCTGGCCGGGCACTTCTTCGGTCAGTCGTCTCTGGCCACGTACTCGCTGGTGGACGCCGAGGCGCTGGTGCCCGTGCCGGCCGGGGCGGATGTCGCGCTGATGGGACCGCTGGCGTGTGGCATCGCGACAGGTGCGGGCGCGATCCTGAACACGGCTCGGCCCGGGCCCGGCTCCTCCGTCGTGGTCTATGGCGCCGGCGCGGTGGGGCTGGCCGCCGTGATGGCGGCCCGGCTCAGCCCGGCGACGCGCATCGTCGCGGTGGACCGCCATGCGAGCCGCCTGGAGATGGCCCGACGCTTCGGCGCCACGGACACCCTGGTGGCCGGTGACGACGTGGTCGCCCAAGTGCGCGAGATCTGCGGCGGCTCGGCCGATATCGCCCTCGAATGCACGGGCGTGATCCCGGTGGTGCGGCAGGCCGTGGACTCGGTCGGCATGCTGGGCACCTGCATCCTGATCGGCGGTGCACCGGCCGGCGCGGAGTTCTCGGTGGACCACCTGACGACGTTGTGGGGCAAGCGGATCGTCGGCACGCTCGGCGGCAGTGGGCGCAGCCGCGTGCTGATCGGCACCCTGATGGACTTGCACGCGCAGGGCCGCTTCCCGTTCGACGAGCTGGTCCGGTATTTCGAGTTCGACCAGATCGAAGAGGCGATGGCGGCCAGCGCCGCCGGCGACGTGCTCAAGCCGATCATCCGGATGCCCCGTGGCTAGCCACCGCGACCTCACCGACCTGGACCTGGTCGAGGCGGCCGCGGCCGTCGAATCCGGCGCCGTCGACCCGGTCGAGCTCACCGAGGCGTACCTGGCGCGGATCGAAGCGACCGAACCGGATCTGAATGCGTACGTCACGGTCGACGCCGACGGCGCGCGGCAGGCGGC
>JBIQMQ010000314.1:0-2293 GCA_044463185.1 Nakamurella lactea
AGCGGCGACGACCTGCCGCAGATCCGCGTCACCGCGCCCAAGCGCACCGCCAAGCGCCAGCAGCCGGTGCGTCGCGCGGCGCCCGCGGCACCGGCGCCGGTCGTGGCTCAGCCGGTCGAGACGCCGCTGACGCCGATCACCGGCGACGGCTCCGGCGCGCGAGGCTATCAGGCGCCGACGCAAGTGGGCATTCCGCGTCTGCCGGTGCCGCTCAGCAATACGCCGCAGACGGTCAACGTGGTGACGCAGCAGGTGATCCAGGATCAGCGCATCACCAGCATGGAGGACGCGCTGCGCACCGTGCCGGGCATCACCTTCAGCGCCGGCGAGGGCGGCACCCAGGGCGACACCCCGATCATTCGCGGGTTCGCGGCGCGCGGCGACATCTTCCGCGACGGCATCCGCGACCCGGGCTGGTATACGCGCGACCTGTTCAGCGCCGAACGCGTCGAGGTGTTCAAGGGGCCGTCGGGCTTTGCCTTCGGCCGCGGCTCCACGGGCGGCGCGATCAACACCGTGTCGAAGCTGCCGTCGTCGCTGAACTTCATCGACGGCACCGTCAGCGGCACCGCCCACGGCGGTTATCGCGTCGAGATGGATGCCAATGGCCGGCAGGGCAACGCCGCAGGCCGCATCGCCGCGATGTATCAGGACATTCCCACGCCCGACCGCGACCATGTGTTCACCAAGCGCTGGGGCGTGGCGCCGTCGTTCCGCTATGATTTCTCGCCGAGCACGCGCGCGATCTTTGGTTACATCTACCAGGGCGAGGACAGCATACCGGACTACGGCCACCCGTATCTGCCGGCGCCGGCGCGCAGCGCCGTAACCGGAGCGCTGACGAATCCGGGTTACTACGGCAACGGCCAGCCGACGCCGCCGGTGCCGATTCCGCGCAACAACTGGTTCGGCGTCACGGGCGGCCCTTACGCCGACCGTGTGCTGACCGACACCCACATCGCCACCGCGCGGTTCGAGCACGACTTCAACAACTATCTGAAGATCACCAACGCCACGCGCTACATCAGCGTCAATCGCTCGGCGCTGGTGACGTCGCCGCGCGTGTTGAAGCAGGCCGACAATGCGACGAACGTGACGCCGGGCTATCCCGTCAATCTGATGACCATCGGTCGCGAACACTTCCTGACCAATACCGACAACGCCATGCTGATCAACCAGACCGACCTGACCGGCAAGTTCTGGACCGGCGGACTGGAGCATTCGTTCGCGGTCGGGCTCGAGGCGGCGCGCGAAACCCGCGACCAGATTCGCGCGACCGGCCTTGGCGGTAGCACTCTGTGCAACCAGACTACCGATCTGGCTTGCCGCACCAGCCTGTGGAATCCGGTCGATACGTCATACGGCGGCATGCAGACCGGGTGGGGCGTGCCGAACTCCTCGACCTCGACCAACGTTGCCGTCTACGGCTTCGACCAGATCAAGTTCAACGAGTACTTCGAGCTGCTCGGCTCGGTGCGCTACGATCACCTCAGCACGGACTACACCTCCGGGCCCACCGCGCTCAGCCGCACCGACGGCATGTTCAGCTGGCGTGTCGGCGGCGTGTTCCATCCGCTGCCCAACGTGAGCGTCTACGCCGCGCACGGCGTCTCGTTCAACCCGACGGCCGAGTTCGGCACGCTGTCGGCGCAGCCGAAGGGGCCGACCCGGATTCTCGACCCGGAGCAGAACACCTCCACCGAAGTCGGCGTCAAGGCCGACGTGCTCGGCGGCCGGCTGACCCTGTCCGGTGCGGTGTTCCGCATCGAGAAGACCAACATGCGCATTCCGCTCGATCCCGCCGATACGGGCCGCAACTCCGCGCAGCAGCTCGGCGGCCTCGCCCGCGTCGATGGCTTTGAGCTGGGAGCCGCCGGCAAGATCACCGATCAGTGGAACGTGTTCGTCGGCTACAGCTATCTCGACTCCAAGATCGTCGAGACCAACAACCTGGCCGAACTGGGGCGCGAACTGCCGAACACGCCGCCGCATAACTTCACGTTGTGGACCACCTACGACGTGACGCCGGAATGGACCGTCGGCGGCGGCGTCACCTATGCGGCGCGCACGTTCGTCAACACCGGCAACACGTCCTACGTGCCGGAGTACTGGAAGCTCGACCTGATGACCAGCTACAAGGTCACCCGGGACTCGATCCTGCAACTCAACGTCTACAACGTGACCGACGAGCATTACTACGCCCAATACTACGGCGGCCACGCGGTGCCGGCGTCCGGCCGCACGGCGATGCTGAGCTACCGCATCCGCTTCACGCCGCCGCCGCCGGTGCTGG
>JBIQMQ010000315.1:0-2292 GCA_044463185.1 Nakamurella lactea
AGTTCCGCCCCGACCCGGTCGATGAGCCCGCGCTCCAGCGCGGTGTGCACGTCCTCGTCGCCGGGCTCGGCGGTGAACGCGCCGGAGGCGACGTCGGCCGCCAACGCGTCCAGGCCGGCGTGCATGCGGGCCAGCTCGTCGTCGGTGAGCAGGCCCGCGGCGTGCAGCACCCTGGCGTGCGCCTTCGAGCCGCGCAGGTCGTAGGGGGCGAGCACCCAGTCGAACTGGGTCGATTTCGACAGCGCCGCCATCTCCGGGGCCGGGCCCGAGGCGAACCTGCCGCCCCACAGCGACGTCGGCGCCGAGCCGTTGCCGTCGCCTGCCGCCTGCGGTGCCGTCATCGATCCACCGTGCCCTTCTCCGTATCCGTCCCGCCGGCCGCCCAGGCAGCCATCCTCGCTCCCAGCTCGGCACCGGTGATGCCCTCGGCCGCGACCAGCATCACGGTATCGTCGCCGGCGATGGTGCCGATCACCCCGTCCGGCTGCGCGCGGTCGATCGCCGACGCCAGGAATTGCGCCGCGCCGGGCGGCGTGCGCAGCACCGCGATGTTGCCGGATGCGTTGTACGACAACAACAGTTCCGCGAGCAGCCGCTCCAGCCGGGACGTGCCGCCGGTCATCGGCCGCACGTGGCCGTCCTCGGGGATGACGTATTTCCCGGCTCCGCCGTCCACCCCGCGCAGTTTGAACGCGCCGAGTTCCTCCAGGTCGCGGGACAGCGTCGCCTGGGTGACGGGCAGGCCCTCGTCCGCGAGTAGCGCCGCCAGTTCGGTCTGCGACCGGATGTCGCGCTCGGTGACGAGGGCGGTGATCCGGCCGTGTCTGGCCGCCTTGGTCGCGGGCAGCGGCCCGGAGGCAGGGACGGACATCGGCCCTAGACCAGCCCGGACGTGCGGAACAGGAACGTGAGCAGCGCCTTTTGGGCGTGCAACCGGTTCTCCGCCTCGTCCCACACGGCGCTGGCCGGGCCGTCGATCACATCGTCGGTGATCTCGACGCCGCGATGGGCCGGAAGGCAGTGCAGCACGATGGCCCCGCCGGCCGCCCGGCCGAGGAGCTCGTCGTTGACCTGGTACGGGCGGAACGGCGTGGACCGGTCCAGGCCGTCGTTCTCCTGGCCCATCGAGGTCCAGGTGTCGGTCACCAGCACGTCGGCGCCGTCCACCGCCGCGATCGGGTCGGAGATCAGTTCGATGGAGCCACCCGTCTCGCCGGCGATGTTCTTGGCGTCCTGCAGGATCTCCGGGTTCGGGTCGAAGCCCACCGGGGCCGCCACCCGGATGTGCATGCCGGCGGTCGCGCCGCCCACCATCAGCGAGTGCGCCATGTTGTTGGCGCCGTCGCCGAGGTAGGTCAGGGTCAGACCGGGCAGCGGGCCCTTACGCTCCCGCACGGTCTGCAGATCGGCGAGGACCTGACAGGGGTGGAAGTCGTCGGTGAGCGCGTTGACGACCGGCACCGCGGAGGCGCCGGCCATGGCGTCGATGCGCCGCTGCGCGAAGGTGCGGAACACGGCGGCGTCGGCGTACCGGGAGACGACCCGCACGGTGTCCTCGATCGTCTCCTCCCGGCCCATCTGCGAGGTACGCCCGTCCACGATCAGCGGTTGGCCGCCCAGTTGGTTGATGCCGACCTGGAAGGACAGCCGGGTCCTGGTGGAGTTCTTCTCGAACAGCACCACGACGGACTTGCCGGCCAGCGGCGTCGACGTGTCGGCGCCGGACTTGTAGGCGTCGGCCAGGTCGAGGATCTGGGTCTGCTCCTCGGGCGTGAGGTCATCGTCGCGCAGGAAGTGCCGGATCATGTTCTGTACTCCTTATGGGGTTCGGCCGGTGGTGACCGGTGGTCAGTGCGCGGCGGGTGCGGCGGACGCCGCGTCGAGGATGGCGGGCAGCGCCGCCACGAACGTGTCGGTCTGGGCTCGGGTGACGATGAGCGGCGGCGCCAGCCGCAACACCTCGTCGCCGGCCGCATTGGTCAGGAAGCCGGCGCCGAGCGCCGCGTCGTGCACGGCGTGCGCCACGGGCCGGGCGAACTGCACGCCGATGAGCAGGCCGGCGCCGCGGACCTCGGCGATGAGCGGGTGGCCCAGATCCTCGATCGCACCGGCGAGGTGTTTGCCCAGGGCGTCCACGTGGTCGAGCAGGTGCTCGGACTCGATGGTGTCCAGCACGGCCAGTGCGGCGGCCGCGCAGACCGGGTTGCCGGCGAACGTGGAGCCGTGCGACCCGGGGGTGAAGATCTCGGAGGCAGCGCCGTAGGTGATGACGGCGCCCATGGGCAGGCCGCC
>JBIQMQ010000316.1:0-2281 GCA_044463185.1 Nakamurella lactea
CGGGATCGCCGGCGGGGGCCCGCTCGACAGGTGGTGGAGCGCTCTCGGTGGTCATCATGTCGATCCGTCCGGGGCGCCGGCCCGGCTTCGAGAGGGCCACGCGGCGGGGCTCGGCGTGCTGTCGATGGTACGCGCGAGGGTGCCGTTCGGGCGGGTGGCGACGGCCGGGCAGAGGGTTGCGACGGCCGGACGGCGGGTGGCGACGGCCGGACAGCGGGTGGCGCGCGCCAAACGGCCTTCCTCGGCGATAGCGCGTTTCAGACATGCCGTCGCACCGATGGGTGACCGTGCCCACCTTGCCGCCCAGCCTGCGAACGGGGCGAATGCAGGGCTCAACGCGCATAGTCGCAGTTGCGGGCAGTGGCGTGCACTCCCGCAGTGACCCGGCCGCGCCGATTCGCGAGCACGGTTATACATGCGGGTTTCGGACATCACGTCGTTTCGCCGGCGGCGCGCGGTGCGTAATCTCAGCGACCACAGGAGCCGCGGCACGGCCGCCGAACCGTTATGACCCGATCCAGTGCATGACCGCGAAGGGGTGCCCGCCATGTTCACGACAGCCGACGAACTCGTCTCGTACATCAAGGAGTCCGAGATCGAAGTCTTCGATATCCGGTTCTGCGATCTGCCCGGCGTGATGCAGCACCTCACCGTGCCGGCCGAGGCCATCGATGCCGAATCGCTGGCCGCCGGTATGGCCTTCGATGGGTCGTCGGTGCGCGGTTTCCAGGGCATCCACGAGTCGGACATGCTGCTGCTGCCGGATATCGCCACCGCGCGCGTCGACCCGTTCCGCACGCGGCGCACGTTGACGATGAACTTCTTCGTGCACGACCCGCTCACCGTGCAGCCGTACACCCGCGACCCGCGCAACGTCGCCCGCAAGGCCCAGGAGTACCTCGCCGGCACGGGCTTCGCGGACACCGCCTTCTTCGGTGCCGAGGCGGAGTTCTACATCTTCGACGAGGTCCGCTACGACTCCTCGGTGAACGGCACGTTCTACCGGGTCGACTCGGAATCCGGTGCCTGGAACTCGGGCCGGGAGGAGCCGGGCGGCAACAAGGGCTACAAGGTGCGACCGAAGGGCGGCTACTTCCCGGTGGCGCCCTACGACCACTACGGCGACCTGCGCGACGAGATGGTGGCGAACCTGATCGGGGCCGGGCTGCAGGTGGAGCGCGCGCATCACGAGGTGGGTACCGGTGGCCAGGCCGAGATCAACTATCGGTTCAATACTCTGCTGGCCGCGGCGGACGACCTGATGATGTTCAAGTACATCGTGAAGAACACCGCCTGGGCCGCCGGCAAGTCCGCCACCTTCATGCCCAAACCGCTGCTGGGCGACAATGGGTCGGGCATGCACTGCCACCAGTCGCTGTGGCTCGGCGGCCAGCCGCTGTTCTACGACGAGACCGGCTACGGCGGCCTCTCGGACATGGCCCGGCACTACATCGGCGGCATCCTGCACCACGCCCCCTCGCTGCTGGCCTTCACCAACCCCACCGTGAACTCCTACCACCGACTCGTGCCCGGCTACGAAGCGCCGGTGAACCTGGTGTACTCGGCCCGCAACCGCTCCGCGTGCATCCGCATCCCGCTCACCGGCACCTCACCCAAGGCCAAGCGCATCGAATTCCGCTGCCCCGACCCGTCGTCCAACCCCTACCTGGCGTTCTCGGCGCAACTCATGGCCGGCCTGGACGGCGTCCGCAACCGCATCGAACCGCCCGAGCCCATCGACAAAGACCTCTACGACCTGGCCCCCGAAGAAGCCATCGGCGTCGCCCAAACCCCCGCCTCCCTGGACGAGGTCATCGACCACCTCGAAGCCGACCACGACTACCTCCTCGAAGGCGGCGTCTTCACCCCCGACCTCATCGACACCTGGATCCGCCTCAAGCGCACCACCGAGATCGAACCCATCCGACTCCGCCCCCACCCCTACGAATTCGCCCTCTACTACGACCTCTAAAACCGAGCGGGTTGGAGACAGGCAGCGCGCCGAGGCGGCGTCGCGGCTCAGCGGGGAGGCTTCCAGGCGTAGGACTGCCGCGGGAGATACACGTTGACGTCCTTCTCCTTCGGGCACCGGGTGCAGGCGCGGTAGCCCTGCTTCTCCAGACCGCCGGATTCCGGGTTCGGGTCGGGGAAATCCACGTAATGGTGCCATCCGAGGCGGCACAGCAGACTGCGTCGCATAGCGAGCCCCTTCGCATCGAACGCACTACTGGGACGGCACCACGCTACGCCTGTGTTTTCCGTCACACCAGTGGGCGCCGGG
>JBIQMQ010000317.1:0-2279 GCA_044463185.1 Nakamurella lactea
CCCTTCACCGCGTCGCCGACCGGCACGGAGATGGCCGAGCCGGTGTCGCTGACCGGGGCCCCGCGCACCAGGCCGTCGGTCGGCTGCATCGAAATGGCGCGCACCACGTCGTCGCCCAGGTGCAGCGCCACCTCCAGGGTCAACGTCCGGGTGGTGCCGGCGAGCTCCACATCGACGTGCAAGGCGTTGAACAACGCCGGCGAGCTGCCGCGCGGGAACTCGACATCGACGACCGGGCCGATGACCCGGACGACCCGACCGGTCGCATTCTTCGTCGCAGTGGAAGTTGCGGTCGTCATGAAAGTTAGTCCTCTTCGCTTGCGGAAGCGGCGAGTGCCTCGACACCGCCGACGATCTCAGAGAGTTCCTGAGTGATCTGGGCCTGCCGCGCCTGGTTGGCCAGCAGAGTGGTCTTGCGGATGATGTCTGCCGCATTGTCCGACGCGTTCTTGCAGGCTGCGCGACGGGCGGCGGATTCCGCTGCCGCCGAGTCGAGCAACGCCGCGTAGATGCGGGTCGTGATGTACTTCGGCAGCAGCACGTGCATCAGCGAGTCGGGGCTCGGTTCGAACTCGTAGGCCGGAAGCGGCCCGCCCGGAGCGTCCGTGCCCACGTACTCGATCTCCATGGGAGCCACCCGCCGGGCGTGCGGCACCTGGGAGATCATCGACACGAAATGGGTCCCCACGACGTGGATGCCGTCGATGCCCGGCGCGGTCGTGCCGTCCGGCAGGGTCACCTCGCCGGTCGAGCCGGCTAGGAACGCGTCCAGCATCAGCCGCGCCGCGGCCTCCGCATCGGCGTAGGACGGCTTCTCCGAGAACCCGGTCCACGACGCCGCCACCGGCCGGTTGCGGAACGTGTAGTAGGCCAGGCCCTTGCGGCCGATGACGAACAGCACCGGCTCGCGGTCCTGCTCACGTACCAGTGCGGACAGCTCCTCCGCCGCCTTGATGACGTTGGCGTTGAACCCGCCGCACAGCCCCCGGTCCGAGGTGATGAGCAGAATCCCGATCCGCCGCGCGTCGGAGCGCTCGGTGAGGAGCGGATGGTCCAGGGATGACGCCGTCGCCAGGGCCGTCAACACCTCGGTGATCTGGGCGGAGTACGGGGCGGACGCGGCCACTCGGGCCTGCGACTTCGCGATCCGCGATGTCGCGATCAGTTCCTGCGCCTTCACCAGTTTCTGGGTTGACTGCGTCGCCTTGATCTTCTGCTTGAGCACACGTACCTGCGCCACTACCGCTCACCTCCTCGCCGGATATGTGTGGCGGCCGCATCGCCGGCCGCGCGCGCATCTTGTGTCACGTCACTGGTTCCGATCTCACATCGCCCGTCCGCACGGATCACTTCCGGGGCGGGGCGGCGCGCCGGACCTGGACCTTCTCCTGGCCGACCTCGGCCGCGTCCATGGGCTTGGCCTCCGCCTCGCGGCCGAGCAGCGTCCCGTCGGAAGTGGTGAACGACTGCGCCACCACGTCCAGCGCCTCCTGCAGACCGGACTCGATCTCGTCGGTCAGCTTCTGGCCGGTGCGGATCGCCTCCAGCGGGCCGCCCGGCAGATGACGCAGGTACTGCAGGAAATCGGCCTCGAATCGCCGGATGTCCTGCACCGGAACCCGGTCCAGGTGGCCGCGAGTACCTGCCCACAGCGACGCGACCTGCTCCTCCACCGGGTACGGCGAGTACTGGCCCTGCTTGAGCAGCTCCACCAGCCTCGATCCGCGATCCAGCGAGCGGCGCGACGCCGCGTCCAGGTCGGAGCCGAATGCTGCGAACGCCTCGAGCTCGCGGTAGGCGGACAGGTCCAGACGCAGCGTGCCGGACACCGAGCGCATCGCCTTGACCTGGGCGGCCCCGCCCACGCGGGACACCGAGATGCCAACGTTGATGGCCGGTCGAACGCCCGCGTTGAAAAGGTCCGACTGCAGGTATACCTGGCCGTCGGTAATGGAGATGACGTTCGTCGGGATGAACGCCGACACGTCACCCGCCTTGGTCTCAATGATCGGCAGGCCGGTCATCGAGCCGGCGCCCAGGTCATCGGACAGCTTTGCGCAGCGCTCCAGCAGACGGGAATGCAAGTAGAAGACATCGCCCGGGTAAGCCTCGCGGCCCGGCGGGCGGCGCAGCAGCAGCGAGATCGCCCGATAGGCCTCGGCCTGCTTGGACAGGTCGTCGAAGATGATCAGCACGTGCTTGCCCGCATACATCCAGTGCTGGCCGATGGCCGATCCGGTGTACGGCGCCAGCCACTTGAAGCCGGCCGAGTCGGAGGC
>JBIQMQ010000318.1:0-2264 GCA_044463185.1 Nakamurella lactea
GGAACGCGGCCAGGAATTCGGGGCCCACCAACTTCAGGAAGCCGGCGGACACCACTAGATCCGGGTGGAATGACCGGCAGCGCTCGGTGAGCGAATGGTCCCAGGCGGCACGGTCCGGGTAATCGGCCACGAGCTCCACGAATGTCGGAATCCGTTGCGCCGCAGCGAGTTCCAGTCCGCCAGCGCCGGGCCGATCGGCTCCCACCGCGACGATGTGTACGGGATAGCCGGCGTCGCCGCAGGCCGCCATCAGGGCCGCGAGGTTCGATCCGCCGCCGGAGATCAGGACGACGACGCGGAGCGGTCCGTCCTTCTCGGCACGCGGGAAGCGAGCGTCTGCCACGAATGTGTTCCCCGTCCGACGACGCGTGATGGGCTTGATGGATGCGCCGTGGCCGCCATCGGTCCGGCCCCTCCAGCGTAGAGGGCTGCCGGCGAGCGGCGGCACGGAGGTCGTCCGGCGGGTGTCCTACGACTGGTTGTTACCCGGCTTGGGCCAGCTCGCCGCCGGGTTCCGAGTCGTCGTCGGGTCGTTCGCCATCGGCGGCGCCGTCGGCTGGTGCGCCGGAGTGCGCGTCGGTGAGCGGATCGTCCGGCTGGGCGTCGCGGTGCGCGTCGGTGAGCGGATCATCCGGCTGGGCGTCGCGGGTCGCCGCCACGTCCGAGGCGCCGATGACGCCGTCCTCGGGCGATGGCGCATCGTCGGCCGCTGCGTCATCCCCACCGGCCCGCCGGCCGACGGATGCGCGGCGCCAGCTCAGCGATGCCCAGCCGGGCGGAACGACGAGCGACGCCGACACCAGGAGCACCGTGCCGGCGATCGATCCCCCGACGATCAACGGAGCCGTGCCCATGGCGGCCCAGCTCCCGCCGGCGACGCCTCCCCCACCGACGGCGGCGAGCCCGGCCGTGACGGCGCCCGTGCCGACCGCGGCGAGGCCGACGGCCGCCAGCCGCTGCCACCTGCTCGCGCCGACCCGGCGCAACGTCCACGCCCCGACCAGGGCTGCCGCGATCGGCGCCAGCATGGTCGCCCACGCGGCCACCCCCGGTTGTGTGTCGGGCACCGCGGCCAGCAGCGGGACCGCGGGCAGGTCCGCCGCATGCACCTGGAGCGGCGAGAAGCCGCCGGCTCCGATCGAGAATCCGGCGCCGCTCACGTAGCCGATCGCGGCGATGACGGCGTTGGGCGCGAAGGCCAGGCAGAGCAGCACGACGCCGAGGGCGTCTCCCGGCGAATGCACGGTGAGTTGCGCGATGCCCAGCGCATCGGGGAACGACACGGCCAGCGCTGCGGCGAGGACCGCGGCGGACGCCGCCACCAGGGCGAGCAGCGTCGCGAACGCCGCGCGCGTCGACCGGCGCACCCACTCGGGCACCGCCGCGATCCACCAGGCCCGCCACCCGGTGGCGCCGTGCGCCAGGGACAGCAGCGCCCCGAGCGCCGCCACCCCCGCCGGGGCCAGCCCCGCTCGGGCGGCACCCGCGGGCGCGGCGAGCACCACCAGGGCGCTGACGGCGAGCCCGTAGGCCGCGGTGAACACGGCGGCGTGCACGGCTTCCAGGGCGCGCCCACGGACCGCGCGCGCGTGCCCGACCGTCGTCATGATCACGGCGATCATCACGCCGGTCAGCAGCAGCGGCCGCAGCGTGAGCGCCGTGCCGGAGATCGACACGGGCAGGAAGTGGGCGGACGCGAAGGCCACGGCGCCGCCGCGAGCCGCCTCGCCGGCCTCCGAGCCGCTATCCGGCGTGAGGGCCCACAAGACGAGCGACAGCCCGGCCGTCAGCGCGAATCCGGCGGCCGCGGCGGTCAGCGCCCGAACGGTCGCCGAGGCCACCGTCGCGGTCGCGCGCGCGGCGGTGCTCTCGCCCAGGCGGCCCCACGAGTGGGCCAGGGGCAGCCGAGCGGACCGAGGCATCACACCGTTCACTGTCACATGGCGACCCGCCGATGGGCGGCTGCCACGCCGCGTCCGTGCTCAGCCGGCGAGCGCCTCGCGCAGCAGTCGCGCGGTCTCGGACGGCGTCTTGCCGACGCGCACACCGGCGGCCTCGAGGGCCTCCTTCTTGGCCTGCGCGGTGCCGGACGAGCCGGAGACGATGGCGCCGGCGTGGCCCATGGTCTTGCCCTCCGGGGCCGTGAAGCCGGCGACATAGCCGACCACGGGCTTCGTGACGTTGGCCTTGATGTACTCCGCGGCGCGCTCCTCGGCGTCGCCGCCGATCTCGCCGATCATCACGATGGCCTTGGTCGCCGGGTC
>JBIQMQ010000319.1:0-2261 GCA_044463185.1 Nakamurella lactea
CGAAAACCATTCGCGTTTGCGGGCTCTGGCGCTGGCTCGGGCGGAGCGTTCCGGGCGCGGGGTCGGGCGGAGCGCTCCGGGCGCGGGGTCAGGCGGAGCGTTCCGGGCGCGGGGTCAGGCGGAGCGTTCCGGGCGCGGGGTCAGGCGGGACGCTCCAGCCGGATGATCACGGACTTGGACACCGGCGTGTTGCTGCCCTCCGCCGTCAGATCGAGCGGGACCAGTTCGTTCGCCTCCGGGAAGTACGCGGCCGCGCAGCCGCGCGCGGTGGGGTACTCGACAATTCGCCAGCCGCGCAGCACCCTGTCCCGGCCGTCCGCGTACTCGCTGTGCACGTCGACGCGGTCGCCGTCGGCGAGGCCCAGCTCCGCCAGGTCGGCCGGGTTGACGAACAACACCTCGCGGCCCTTCTTGATGCCGCGATAGCGGTCGTTCAGGCTGTAGATCGTCGTGTTGAACTGGTCGTGCGAGCGCATGGTCTGCAAAATCAGCCGGCCGGGCGGGCACTCGACGTACGCCAGTTCTGCGATGGAGAACTCCGCCTTGCCGGAGGGCGTCGAGAACGTCCTCGAGTCGCGCGGCCCGTGCGGCAGCACGAACCCACCCGGCTGGCGGACCCTGGCGTTGAAGTCCTCGAATCCGGGGACGACGTTCGCGATGTGGTCGCGGATCACGTCGTAGTCCCTCTCGAAGCCGGCCCAGTCGATCGGACTCGCGTCGCCGAGCACGGCCCGCGCGAGCCGCGTCACGATCGAAATCTCGGAGAGCAGGTTCTTGGAGACCGGTGGCACCCGACCGGCGGAGGCGTGCACGGCGCACACCGAATCCTCCACGGACACGAACTGCGGCCCGGTGGCCTGCAGGTCGATCTCGGTGCGGCCCATGGTGGGCAGGATCAGCGCTTCGGCGCCCACCACCGCGTGCGACCGGTTGAGTTTCGTGGAGACCTGCACCGTCATCTCGGTCGCCTGCAGCGCCGCGGCGGCGACCTCGGTATCCGAGATCGCGCCGACCAGATTGCCACCCATGGCGAACCAGACCTTGATCCGACCGTCCCGCATGCCGCGGATGGCGCCGACGGCGTCGACACCGTCTTCGCGGGGCGGGTCCAAGTCGAATTCACGGGCAAGCGCGTCGAGGAACGTCTGCGGCATCTGCTCCCAGATGCCCATGGTGCGGTCGCCCTGCACGTTCGAGTGGCCGCGAATCGGGGAGGCGCCGGCGCCAGGCCGGCCGATGTTGCCGCGCAACAGCAGCAGGTTGAGGATCTCCCGGATCGTCGGAACGGCCTTCTTGTGCTGGGTGAGCCCCATCGCCCAGGTGATGATCACCCGATCGGCGCGGATGTAGCGGTCCGCGAACTCGTCGATCTCGGCGCTGGCGAGGCCCGTCGCGCGCAGCACGGCAGTCTCGTCGAGGCCCTCCAGGTGCGCCGCGTACTCCGCCAAGCCATGGCAGTAGGTATCCAGGAATCGGTGGTCGAGAACCGTTCCGGGGCGGCGCTTCTCGGCGTCCAGCACCCGTTTGGCCACGGCCTGCATCAGCGCCATGTCGCCGGCCAGCCGGATCTGCAGGTATTGGTCGGCCAGCCCCGTGCCTCGGCCCAGGATGCCGCGCGCCGTCTGCGGGTTCTTGAACCGCATCAGCCCGGCCTCGGGCAGCGGGTTGACCGCCACGATCGAGGCGCCCGCCTGCTTGGCCTCCTCCAACGCGGTGAGCATCCGCGGGTGGTTGGTGCCGGGATTCTGGCCCATGATGACGATCAGGTCGGCCTTGGCGAAATCGTCGTAGGAGACCGTGTTCTTGCCGACGCCGATCGACTGCGACATGGCCAGCCCGGTGGATTCGTGGCACATGTTGGAGCAGTCGGGCAGGTTGTTGGTGCCGAATGCGCGGACGAAAAGCTGGTAGGCGAAAGCGGTTTCGTTAGCGGTGCGGCCGCTGGTGTAGAACGCGGCCTGGTCCGGGGAGTCCAAGCCGCGCAGCTTCGCCGCGATGATCGAGAACGCCTCGCCCCAACTGATCGGCTGGTAATGACGCCGCCCCGCGGGCTTGTACACCGGCTCCACCAGCCGGCCCTGCATGCCCAGCCAGTATTCGGATTTCGTGAGCAGGTCGTCCACGGAATGCTCGGACCAGAACGAGGTCGGGACGGTGAGCGGCGTCGCCTCCCAGGTGACGGCTTTCGCACCGTTCTCGCAGAACTCGGCCGTCTTGCGGTGGTCCGGATCCGGCCACGCGCAGCTCATGCAGTCGAAGCC
>JBIQMQ010000320.1:0-2238 GCA_044463185.1 Nakamurella lactea
GGAAGTCCAGCGCCTGCAGGATCTGGTAGCTGAACTCCGCGTAGCTGATGCCCTCGTCGCTGGCCAGCCGGGCCGCCACGATCTCCTTCTTGATCATGGTGCCGACGCGGAAGTGCTTACCGATGTCCCGAAGGAAGTCCAGGGCGCTGAGCGACGCCGTCCAATCCAGGTTGTTGACCATGCGGGCGGGGTTGTCGCCGTCGAAGTCGAGGAACGGCCGGATCTGCTGCTGGATGCCCTCGACCCATTGCGCAGTCAGCTCCTTCGTCTTGAGCGTGCGTTCCGCCGAGGGCCGCGGGTCGCCGATGAGCCCGGTCGAGCCGCCGACCAGGCAGATGACGTGGTGCCCGGCGCGCTGCAACCGGCGCAGCAGGACGAGCTGTACGAGGTTCCCGAAGTGCAGGCTCGGGGCGGTGGGGTCGAACCCGCAGTAGACGGTGACCGGCCCTTCGGCGAAATGCGCGGCGAGCGCCTCCGGGTCGGTGGACAGGGCGACGAGTCCGCGCCATTCCAGCTCGTCGAGGATGGAGGCGGGTCGGGAACGGTCGGGGCTGGTCACGGTATCGGTCACGGTTGGCATTCTGCCAGCAGCACCGTCGCCGCTCGCGCGGGACGCCGTCACGGCACATCCGGCCCCGCGCCCGTATCCGACGGGCGCGCTGGCGCGCCGGGCTCCGCCGTCAGGCGCCGGTACGGCGGCGCCCGCCGCGCCGGTACGTCGTCACGGTGGGCTCGCCGACCTCGAAAAACCGCCACAACGTCTCCGCCCCGACGGCGACGCCGACCCGCGGGCCGGCCGACACCGGGCGCGGTATTCCGTCGCCGGCGTGGACCGCGAATGGGGCGCCGGGAGTCATCAGGTCGGCGCCGGAGTCCGCCCGACCCAGTGCCAGGCACGAGGCCAGCCGGGCGGGGCCGCGGGCCAGCTCGACATCCCGGGGCACGGTGCCGGACGGGGAGCGCCGCCGCTCCCGGACCGCGTCGACCTCCCCGATGACGGCAGCCGCCCGCATGAGCACCGCCGATGCCTCGCCGTCGACACCGGTGACGATGTTCGCGCACCAATGCATCCCGTACACGAAATAGGTGTACAGGAATCCGGGCGGGCCAAACATGACGGCGGTGCGCGGGGTCACGCCGCGGTAGGCGTGCGAGGCCGGGTCCTGCTCGCCGTGGTACGCCTCCGTCTCGGTGAGCCGAAGCAGGATCGGCTGCGCGCCGCCCGGATTCGGCGCGACCAGCACCGTGCCGATCAGGTCACGGGCCACGGTCTCCGGGTCCCGGGCGAAGAAGTCCCGGGACAGCCGCTCCCCCACGTCGGAGACGGGGACCGTCATCGCTGCCTCGCCGGCTCGGTGCGGGTGCTCACTGCGCGCCGGTGGCCCAGGCGCGGTCCGCGGCCACCCGCTCGGCCAGATCCGTCAACTGCTCGGCCACCCGGGCCGGTGCGGTGCCGCCCACCGAGTCGCGGGAGGCCAGCGATCCGGCGACGGTGAGCACCGTGCGGACGCCAGGGTCGAGCGCCGGGTGGATATGGGCGAACTCGTCGTCGGTGAGCTGGTCCAGTTCGCGCCCGGTGGATTCGGCCAGCGCCACGCATCCGCCGGCGGCCTCGTGCGCCACCCGGAACGGCACACCGTGCTTGACCAGGTATTCGGCGATGTCGGTGGCCAGCGAATAGCCGGCCCCGGCCAGGGATGCCATCCGGTCGATGGCGAACCCCAGGGACTGCGTCATGCCCGTGACGGCCGGCAGCACGAGGCCGAGCTGCTCGATCGAGTCGATCAGCGGCTCCTTGTCCTCCTGCAGGTCACGGTTGTAGGCCAGCGGCAGCCCCTTGAGCGTGGCCAAGAGGCCTGTCAGGTTGCCGATGATGCGGCCGGCCTTGCCGCGGGCCAGCTCGGCGATGTCCGGGTTCTTCTTCTGCGGCATGATCGACGAGCCGGTGGAGTACGAATCGTGCAACGTGACATACCCGAACTCGACGGTGCACCAGATGATCATCTCCTCGGCCCAGCGGGACACGTCCACCGCGAGCATCGCGAAGCAGAACGCCAATTCGGCGGCGAAATCCCGGGAGGCGGTGCCGTCGATGGAGTTCGCCGCCGGGCCGCCGTGCAGGCCCAGCTCGGCGGCCACCGCGGCCGGGTCCAGGTGCAGCGAGGATCCGGCCAGCGCGCCCGAGCCGTAGGGCGACACCGAATGCCGGCGCTGCCAGTCGCGCAGCCGGTCGACGTC
>JBIQMQ010000321.1:0-2186 GCA_044463185.1 Nakamurella lactea
TTCGGGTAGCTGCTGCGCAGCCGGGTCAGGTCGTCGTACAGGCCGACCGGGTCGATCTCCCAGTCCATGGTGGTGACCGGGTAGCCGCGCCGCGCGCTGCCGACGCCCTCGCAGCCCACCCAGCCGTAGTCGAAGGCCGTCGTGGACTGGGCATCGTCGCCGCCGAAGACGACATGCCGTGTGTAGTAGTTGATGCCGAGCATGTCGATCGGCGTCGCCACGAGCTCCGCGTCCCCGTCGTGGATCATCTCGCCCGGCCACGCGTCGCCGAGATCGGCGACGATGTCGTCCGGGTAGTGGCCGCCACCGAGCACGGGGTCGGTGAACAGGCGGTTGCAGACGCCGTCCACCCGGCGCGCGGCGTCGAGGTCCACGAACGAGTCGGTGAGCGGATCGACCGGATAGATGTTGAGCGAGATGCCGTAGCGCCCTTCAGGTTTCGCGCTGCGCATGGCACCGGTCGCCAGGCCGTGGCCCAGCAGCAGGTGATGCATAGCGCGCAGGGACGCGCCCAGGTCGCTGCGGCCGGGCGCGTGCACCCCGTTGTAGTAACCCAGGAACGCGCTGCACCACGGCTCGTTGAGCGTGAGCCAATCGCCGACCCGGTCGGCGAAGTGCTGGTGCGCCGCGGCCGCGTAGTCCGCGAACCGGTAGGCGGTGTCGCGCTCCGGCCAGCCGCCGGTGTCCTCCAGCGACTGCGGCAGGTCCCAGTGGTACAGCGTGACCCACGGCGTGATGCCGGCCGCGGCGAGTTCGTCCAGCAGGCGGTCGTAGAACGCGACTCCCTCCGGGTTCAGCGGCCCGCGGCCGTCCGGCTGCAGCCGCGCCCAGGACATCGAGAACCGGTAGGCGTTCGTGCCGAGCTGGGACATCAGGGCCACGTCCTCGGCGTAGCGGTGGTAGTGGTCGCAGGCCACGTCGCCGGTCTCGCCGCCGACCGTCTTGCCCGGTGTGTGCGAGAACGTGTCCCAGATCGACGGTCCGCGGCCGCCCTCGGCCACCGCGCCCTCGATCTGGTACGCCGCGGTGCTGGTGCCCCACAGGAAACCCGCTGGGAATGACGTCATGCTCGATCCTTCCGGTTCTTCTCGCGAGCCGACGGTGCCGGTCGATCCGCGAGCAGAGGCATCACACGGTACGGCATCGGCGTGGAGAGCACGATCGACGTCGTGGACCGCACGATGGCCGGCTGGCTGAGGATTCGGTCGATGGTGGACTGCATCTCCGGGCTGGATCTCGCCGCGATCCGGCACATCACGTCCACGGTGCCGGCGGTGGTGTGGATCTCGAGCACCTCGGGGAATGTCTCCAGCCAGGTGCGCACCTCCGGGCCGTGGCCCTGGCGGATCTGCAGGCCAACGTAGGCGGTGAGCGGGTAGCCCAGGGCCGTCACGTCCAGGGCGATGCCGCCGGGCCCGATCACGCCCCGCCGGGTGAGCTTGTCGATCCGGGCGGTGGCGGTCGCCCGCACCACCCCGACCCGCTTGGCCAGCTCGATCACCGGCAGCCGGGGATCGGCGATCAGCTCGCGCAGCAGCGCGCGGTCCACCGCATCCAGCGGCGCCCGGTCGCCGGGTAACCGGTCGGGTTCCGTCATACCGGAACGGTAGCAACCCGCGCGGGAGAGCTCCCGCCACCCAAGTACGCGAAGATGCGAACGAGTTTCAAGGATGCGTGCGGGATCCGGTACGCATCCTTGAAACTCGTTCGCATCTGGGGCCGGCCCGGTCAGCCCAGCGGCGGTCAGCCCAGCGGCGGTCAGCCCAGCGGCGGTTAGCCCAGCGGCGGTCAGCCCAGCGGCGGTCAGCCCAGCGGCGCGAACCTGGCCGTGAAGAACCGCAGCGTCTGCGGTTCGTAGACCATTGCCAGGCCCCGGATTTCGCTGCGCCGCTCGTACAGACGGATCACGGATTCGGCGACGACCTCCATGTGCCGGTCGGTGTAGACGCGGCGCGGGATGGTGAGCCGCACCAGCTCCAGCTTGGGGCGACGGTGGTCGCCGGTGGCCGGGTCGCGTCCGGCGGAGACGATGCCGCGCTCCATGGATCGCACCCCGGAGTCGATGTACAGCTCGGCGGCGAGCGCCTGCGCCGGGAACTCATCCTGCGCCAAGTGCGGCAGGAACGCGCGCGCGTCGAGGAAGACCCCGTGCCCGCCAATGGGTTTCACGATCGGCACGCCGGCCT
>JBIQMQ010000322.1:0-2159 GCA_044463185.1 Nakamurella lactea
GGCCGGGACAGCGTCCCCGTCGCCGAGCAGCGACGGCTGCAGATCCGGCGCGCCGGCGTCGCGGCCGGCGGCGCGGCGCGGACGTTCCGCCGAACCGGAGGTGGCTGGAGCGCTGTGCGACGTGCCGTTGGCGGATCCGTTGGCGGCGGGAGCGGCGCTGCTCGCGCCGCGCCGCTCGGCCACCAGCGCCACCAGGTCGCCCTTGCGCATCCCGGAGATTCCCTTGAGGCCGAGGCCGCTGGCCATCGCCTTGAGATCCGCCAGCGTCATCGCCGACAGATTCTTGGCCCCGGCGGACGAGCCGGTCGTTGTGTGCTCCGTGGTATCAGTCACGAAGTTCCTTCCTGGTCCCGCCGACTTCGTGTTCGCGGGAGTGTGTGGAATTGGTCGGTGCGGTGCGCACCGATAGCCCCCGACAAGTGCCGGGAAGTGTCGAGAACACCGTGTCTCCGTGTCGATTTCAGAAGTCGCAGGGCAGCAAGCGCAGGCCCGATCGCGCCCGACCGTGCATCGCCGGTCAGGCACTAGCGGTGAATGAACCCCCACACAGGAAAAACGTGGCCGTACAGATAACGACCCGGTGGTCCTCTTCAGCGTACCGGCGCGGCGCCTAGCAGTGCAACATCCTTGCGTCGTCGGCGTGGCCGACTCCGAACGGGACGCCGTCCACGCTGGCCCCGGAGCCCGGCACGTCCACGATCGCGGCGCGGAATCCGGGGGCGTCGATGCCGGCCGGATCCGGCAGATCGGCGCCGAGCACCAGGACCGACGGACCGGCGCCGGACAACACCGCCGCGAGCCCGTCCGCGCGCAGCCGCCGCAGCAGTGCGGCCGTCTCCGGCATCACGCCCTCCCGGTACCTCTGGTGCAGATAGTCCTCGGTGGCCTCCAGCAGCAGGCCCGGGTCGCTGGTCAGCGCGTGCACCAGCAGCGCGGTGCGGGCGCTGTTCGCGGCGGCGTCAGCGTGCGGCACCTGCGGCGGCAGCACGGCCCGCGCCTGCGCCGTGGCGCAGGACTGTTCCGCGGTGAACACCATGGCCCGGATCCTGGGGTCGGGCTGCAGCCGCACGGCGCGCGGCCGCGGGCCGGACGGACCGGCGGTGACCCACGCGACCGTGACGCCGCCGAACAGCACCGGGGCGACGTTGTCCGGATGCCCCTCCATGTCGTTGGCGATGGCGAAGACGGCGTCATCCGACAACGCAGGAGTGCCGGCTGGGCGCAACGCCCGTGCCATCAGGATCCCGGCCACGATGGCGGCCGCCGACGACCCCTGCCCGCCCCCGTGCGGGATGCGGTTGACGCAATGCAGCCGCAGCCCGGGCGCGGCAACCCCCATGGCGTCGAACGCGCGGTGCGCCGCCTGCATCACCAGGTGGCGGGCGTCGGTGGGCACCGAGTCGGCGCCCACGCCCTCGACGGTGATCTCCAGCCCGGAGTCGATCCGCTCCGCGGTCACCTCGTCGTACCGCGCCAGGGCCAGCCCGAAGCTGTCGTAGCCCGGCCCGAGGTTGGCCGAGGACGCGGGCACGCGAATGCGCACGGGCGGCGTCATACCAGGTGTCACCCCAGTTCCAGGGTGTCCGCGACGGCCTGCGGGGTTGGGTCGATCACGGTGGGGTGGGTCATGGATTTCAGCGCCGTGTCCGGGTCCTTCAGTCCGTGCCCGGTCACGGTGCACACGACGACGGAGCCCTTCGGCAGGCGCCCGTCCGCGGCCGTCGCGAGCAGACCGGCGACCGAGGCGGCCGATGCCGGCTCCACGAACACGCCGACCTCACTGGCCAGAACGCCGTAGGCGTCCAGGATCTGCGCGTCGGTCACCGCGTCGATGAGGCCGCCGGATTCGTCACGCGCACCGATCGCGCCGTCCCACGAGGCCGGCGCGCCGATGCGGATCGCCGTGGCGATGGTCTCCGGGTCCTTGATCGGACGGCCGAGCACCAGCGGGGCCGCACCGGCCGCCTGGAAGCCGAACATGCGCGGCAGCGCGTCGGTGACGCCGCTCTCGTGGTACTCCCGGTACCCGCGCCAATAGGCGGTGATGTTGCCGGCGTTGCCGACCGGCAGCAAGTGCACGTCCGGTGCCCGGCCCAGTTCGTCACAGATCTCGAAGGCGGCGGTCTTCTGCCCCTCGATGCGCACCGGGTTCACCGAGT
>JBIQMQ010000323.1:0-2156 GCA_044463185.1 Nakamurella lactea
TGTCGCCGGGCCGGCCGCGATGTCGTGGCTCATGCCGTGACCGTAGGCGCCGCGGCGAGACCGTCGGGTCTCGATCAGGTCACGTTATAGTGCATTATGCACAACACAAGCCGACCCGATCGCGAGCGGGAGGGGGCTGCGTCATGCCCGCCAGCATTGCCGCCCTGCTGCGTCGCGCCGATCTGGGGCTGACGCTGCTCTCGGGCTCGGGCTCCGACCTGGTGCATGCTCCGATCCGCTGGGTGACCACCAGCGAACTCGTCGACCCGACTCCTTATCTGCGCGGCGGCGAGCTGCTGCTCAGCACGGGCATGCGACTTCCCGCGTCGCGGTCGGCCGTGGCGCAGTACGCGCATCGACTGGCTCGGGCCGGGGTGCTCGGGATCGGGTTCGGGATCGGGTCGGACCTGGCCCACCGCTCGGTGCCGCCGCGGCTGATGGACGCTGTCGAGGCGGCCGGGCTGCCGCTGCTGCTGGTCGACGAGCCGACCCCGTTCATCGCGATCGGCGAAGCCGTGGCGAAACTTCACCTGGCGGACGAGACCGCCGCTCTGGCACAGGCTTTGAAGGCGCAGCAGGCGATCACCCGGGCCGCGGTGACCGCCGGACCTGCGGGAGTGGTGCGGCAGCTCGCCGCGCTGACCGAGGGGTGGGCGCTCGTCGCCGACGTCTCCGGAGAGGTGCTGCACGAGGCTCCCGCGGGCGCGTCGGCGCGGCACACCCGGTGGCGGGCCGAGCTGGGCCGGTTGCGCGAGGGGCGCAGTACGTCCGCGGCGGTGTCGGAACCCGGCGAATACCTGACCGTGCAGACGCTGGGCGACGGTCACCGGCTGCGCGGATTTCTGGTCACCGGTCGGACCAGCCGACCCGGCACCGCGCATCACTCGATGACGAACGTCGCCGCTGCCCTGTTGTCGGTGGCCGCCGGTGTCGACGTGGTGACCGCCGGGTATCCCGGAACGAAGGGGGCACCCGCACTCACCCCGAGTCCGGACCCGCTTTGGGCGTTGGCCCGCTACCAGCGCCGCTCGCACGTGCCGCTGGCCGACAGCCTGCGGGTGTGGCTCGAGTGCCACGGCCGCACCGCGACCGCCGCCGCCGTGCTCGGCATCCACCGCAACACCCTGGCGCACCGCATCGAACGCGCGGGCGACCTGCTCGGCCGCGACCTGCACGACGCCGCGGCGCGCGCGGAGCTCTGGGCGGCCCTGCAGGGCGCGCGGCGATAGCGGCCCTGCAGTCGGGACAGCGACTGCGGCCGTACGGCCGAGGGCGGCGTCATACCCGGGCGGCTCAGCAGTCCCGAAGCTGATAGCGGCCGCACGGCCGAGGGCGGCGTCATGCTCGGGCGGCCCAAACCGCCACCGCGCCACAGCTGCGAGGCGCGCCACCCCGTTACGCGACGACGCGGATCAGCTTCTTGTTGACGAACTCGTCGATGCCCAAGGTCCCCATCTCGCGGCCGAATCCGGAGCGTTTGATGCCGCCGAACGGCAACTCCACCCCGTCGGCCAGCACGCCGTTCACGAACACCATGCCGGCCTCGATGCGGTCGGCGACCCGCGCCGCCTGCTCGTTGTCGGTGGTGAACACGTAGGAGCCGAGGCCGAACGGGGTGTCGTTGGCGATCTGCAGCGCCTCCTGCTCGTCGGACGCCTTGAATACCATGGCGACCGGGCCGAACAGCTCCTGGTAGTAGGCGGGATTGTCCTTGTCGATGTCGGTGAGCACGCCGACCGGGAAGAACGCGCCGCGACGCTCACCGGCGGAAGCCAGCTTCGCCCCACCGGCCACGGCCGCATCGACCTGCGCCTGCAGCCGATCCGCGGCCGCCTGCGACGACAGCGGCGTGATCCCGTCGGCCTGCTGCAACATCTTCTCGGTGAACTTCGCGACGAAATCGTCGTACAGGTGCTCCGCCACGATGAAGCGCTTCGCGGCATTGCAGGACTGCCCGGTGTTGTCCAGCCGTGCGGCGATGGCGTTGTCGACCAGTCCGTCCATGTCGTCGGTAGAGAGCACGATGAAGGGATCCGACCCGCCCATCTCCAGCACGAGCTTCTTCAAGTGTCGGCCGGCGACCTCGGCCACCGCCATACCAGCCCGCTCCGATCCAGTGACGGACACGCCGGCGACGCGCGGATCGGCGATGATCG
>JBIQMQ010000324.1:0-2118 GCA_044463185.1 Nakamurella lactea
GCCGCGGTCGTCGCGACCGGCCGGTCGGACTTCCCGAACCAGATCAACAACGTGCTGGCGTTCCCTGGCATCTTCCGGGGCCTTCTGGACGCCGGGGCGCGGGAGATCAGCGACGAGATGCTGCTCGCCGCAGCGCATGCCATCGCCGACTGCGTGTCGCCGGAGCAGCTCAACACGTCGTTCATCGTGCCGAGCGTGTTCGACGACCGGGTCGCGCCGGCGGTCGCGAAAGCCGTGGTCGCGGCCGCGCAGGAGGCGGGCCTCGCCGATTCCCGCGCGCACGCCCCGGTCGCCGAGGTGTACGCGGGTACGCGGAGCTCCGGCGTCGTCTGACGCGTCACGCCGCGGTGGCTTGTTGCCCGTCTGGCCGCCGAATGCGCGAAGAGTGTGCACCGGCCAGTCGAGTCGGCAAAGAGTGTGCACCGGCCAGTCGATTCCGTCCCGCGCGACTGGTCTGTGCACACTTTCGGCGGGCGGCTTCGGCGGGCGGCGGGCGATTTCTGGTGTCGCCTGACCGCCCGTGGGTAGTGGGGGAGAATGACGGGTATGACGCAATCCTCAGCGCGGCCGGCTCCCGATACGGTGAGCGACGATCTCACCCATGTCGACGCGTCCGGCGCCGCCCACATGGTCGACGTATCGGGCAAGCAGGCCTCCGCGCGGGTGGCCGTGGCCACCGGAATCGTCCGCACCACGCCCGAAGTGATCGGCCTGCTGCGCGACAACGGACTGAAGAAGGGCGACGCGCTGGCGGTGGCGCGGGTCGCCGGGATCATGGCCGCGAAACGCACCCCGGACCTGATCCCGCTGTGCCACCCGATTGCGATATCGCGTGTGGCGATTGCGTTTTCGGTCGAGCATGACGCCGTTCGCATCGAGGCGACCGTCGCGACGACGGACCGCACCGGCGTGGAGATGGAGGCGCTCACGGCCGTGGCGGTGGCGGGGCTGACCCTGCACGACATGATCAAAGCGGTGGATCCGGCGGCGGTGCTCGACGCGGTGCAGGTGGAGCGCAAAGAGGGCGGCAAGACCGGGCTGTGGCTGCGAGCGGAGGCGGAGCGATGAGCGGAGAGCAGGCGGCCCTGGCGGGGCAACGGACGGCGACGGTGCTGGTGGCGTCGACCCGGGCGGCGACCGGGGTGTACGACGACAAGGGTGGCCCGTTGATCGCGATGTGGCTGGTGGAGCGGGGCTTCGCCGTGACCGGGCCCCTGGTGCGCGCGGACGGCCAAGAGTTCGCCGCGGAGTTGCGGGCTGCGCTCGGCACGGGTGCGGGCGGCGATTCGGGCGCGGCGCCGAATCTGCTGATCACCACCGGCGGCACCGGCATCTCGCCCACCGACGGCACCCCGCAGGCGACGGCCGCGGTGTTGGACTACCAAATTCCAGGGCTGGCCGATGCGCTCCGCCGGTACGGGGCGGACAAGGGCGTGCCGACGGCGGTGCTGTCGCGGGGGCTTGCCGGGGTCGCCGGCCGCACCCTGGTGGTGAACCTGCCGGGGTCCACCGGCGGCGTTCGGGACGGGCTCGCGGTGCTGGACGGCGTGTTGGAGCACGCACTGGATCAGCTCGCCGGCGGCGACCACCAGCGCGCGGACGGCTCGGGATCGTCGGGAGCTCGAGCGGGTGCCGCGGGTGAGCACGGCGGGGGCACGCACGGCGGGGGCACGCACGGTGCGGGCGCGCACGGTGCGGGCGGGCAGGATGTCGGCGCACAGCCGGAAGACCTGACCGGGGGCGGCCGGTGACCGCCCGCGTGGTGATCGCCGAGGTCACCGACCAGCCGCTGGATCTGGCCGTGCACGAGGCCGCCGTGGCCGACCCGGCCGCCGGCGCGGTCGTCAGCTTCAACGGGGTGGTCCGCAACCACGACGAGGGGCGCGCCGTTACCGAACTCGAATACCACGGCCACCCCACCGCCCCGGACCTGGTGCGAGAGGTCGCGGAGTCGATCGCGGCACGCGACGGCGTCATCGCGATCGCGGTGAGCCACCGCATCGGCATGCTGCACATCGGCGACATTGCCTTGGCCGCGGCGGTATCCGCGGCGCACCGCGGCGACGCCTTCCGCGCCTGCAGCGACCTGGTGGACGAGGTGAAGCACCGGCTGCCGGT
>JBIQMQ010000325.1:0-2061 GCA_044463185.1 Nakamurella lactea
GTGAGCACGATGGTGGCGTCGGTGAGCGCGGTGACGGAATGCCGCGCCCTCGGCACGATGAGTAGGTCGCCCTGGCGCAGCTCCCAGTTCGCCTCCGGCGAGTTCAACCGGACCCGGCCGGTGAGCACCTGGACGGTCGCCTCGCCCGGGTTCTCGTGCTCGGCGAGCTCGGTGCCCTCCTTGAGCGCGACAACGGTCTGACGCAGCGCGCACTCGCTGCCGCCGTACACCGTCTCCGCGGCCCGACCGGCCGGCGCCGCCAACGCCTTGGTGAGCTGCTCGCGTGCGATCGCCTCCAGGCTGAACTTCTGCATGGCGTGGCTCCTCAGGGTGCGGTTCGCACTCGCGGCAAGCGCCCCGGCGGCGAACGGTGGTTCGACCATCATCCCCCGTTCCGCCCAGGCGCGCTCGGTTTCGCCCGTCGGCGCGCGATACGGTGGCCAGATGACGACTCCGCGCGCATCCGGCGACCTGGTGCAGGTGCAGGTCCACGGGCACCTCGGACACCTGCGCCTCAACCGGCCCGCGAAGATCAACGCCCTCAACCTGGAGATGATCGCGGCGGTGCGCCGCGCCCTCCGCGAGTGGGAGGGCGACCCGAACATCGTCGCCGTGCTCATCGACGGGGCGGGGGAGCGCGGCTTGTGCGCCGGGGGAGACATCGCCGCCGTCTATGACGGAATTCGCGGCAATCTTCCTGCGCCGCAAGGCTTTTGGGCCGACGAGTACCGCATGAACCTGGCGATCGCCGAGTACCCGAAGCCGATCGTCTCGCTGATGCACGGGATCACGTTCGGCGGCGGCATCGGCATCGCGGCGCACGCCACGATCCGCGTCGTCACCGATTCCTCGACGCTGGCCATGCCGGAGACCGGCATCGGCCTCGCCCCCGACGTCGGCGGCCTCTACCTGCTCTCCCGCGCCCCCGGCGAACTGGGCACCTATGCGGCGCTCTGCGGCGCCCGGCTCGGCCCCGGCGACGCGATCGCGGCCGGCCTCGCGGACGTCTTCCTGCCCGAGGGCGCCTTCCGCGAACTGCCGGGCACGCTCGCGAACATCACCACCGGGCATGACGCCGCAGCGGTGGTGCGCGCGGCCTCGTCGGCGGTGCCGGACGCCGTGCTGTGGCCGTCGAACAAGTCCTGGATCGACGAATGTTTCGCCGGCGCCGACGCCCGAAAAATCCTGGGGCGCTTGCAGTCCCACGCCGACGAGCGGGCCCGCGCCGCGGGCGCAACCCTCGCCGCCTTGTCGCCGACGGCGGTCGCCGTCACGCTGCGGGCGCTGCGCCGGGCGCGCGACATGACGCTCGCCGAGGTGCTGCAGCAGGACCTGGTGCTCTCCGTCCGATTCGCGGACCATCCGGACTTCCCCGAGGGCATCAGGGCGCAGATCATCGACAAGGACCGCAATCCCGCGTGGAACCCGCGCAGTCTGGACGGCGTCATGCCCGAGGACATCGACGCGTTCTTCGCACCGCCTCCTCCGGATCTGGTGCTGTAGCGGCTGGCAGCTACCCGGCGGGGACGGCGTTCACCTCGCTGGCGGCATCCGCTTCGCCCGCGACCGGCGCCGTGAACTGCGCGTTGTACAGCTCGAAGTAGGCGCCGCGGCGCTCCAGCAGCTCGGCGTGGTTGCCCTGCTCCACGATGCGGCCCGACTCCATCACCAGGATCGTGTCGGCGTCGCGAATCGTCGAAAGCCGGTGCGCGATCACGAAACTCGTCCGGCCGCCGCGCAGCGCCGCCATCGCCTGCTGCACCAGCACCTCCGTCCGGGTGTCCACGGAGCTGGTCGCCTCGTCCAGGATCAACAGCGCCGGATCGGCCAGGAACGCCCGGGCGATCGTGACGAGCTGCTTCTGCCCGGCCGAGAGGTTGCTGGCCTCCTCGTCGATCACGGTGTCGTAGCCCGCCGGTAGCGACCGCACGAAGCGGTCCACGTAGGTGGCGCGGGCGGCGGCCAGGATCTCGCCCTCGGTGGCGCCGATCTTGCCGTAGGCGATATTGTCGCGGATCGTGCCGCCGAACAGCCACGTGTCCTGCAGCACCATGCCGATCT
>JBIQMQ010000326.1:0-2057 GCA_044463185.1 Nakamurella lactea
CATGTGGTTTCTCCTTCGTGGTCGTGATGTGTCACTGTCGTGGTGCGTCGGGTCGGGTTGTCGGTCGTGATGTCACTGTCGTGTGGCTATCGGATATGACGGTGTTCCCGGCTGGGCCGTCGTCGAGAATACGGCTACCGGCTCGGCCCGCTGGGAGTGATGACGGTGCCCACCGCTCCGAGCGGTGAGGTGAACACCTCGCCGAGCTTGTCCAGGCTGGTGATGACGGAGGCACCCCCGCCATTCGCGACGAAGTCGCAGGCGGCCTCCACCTTCGGGCCCATCGATCCGGCCCCGAAGTGGCCGGCGGCCGCGTAGCCGCGCATCTCGTCGAGCGAGACGTGCCCGAGCGGGCGGGCGTCCGGCGTACCGTAGCCGATCACTGCGGCCGGCACGTCGGTCGCGATCACCAGCACGTCCGCCCCCAGGTCCGGTGCGAGAATCGCTGCGGCGCGGTCCTTGTCGATCACGGCCTCGACACCGGTCAGACCAGCCTCGCGGCGCGCCACGGGGATGCCGCCGCCCCCGGAGCAGATCACCACGTAGCCGGCGTCGATGAGGATGCGCGCGGTGGGCGCATCGAGCACCCGCACCGGCTTCGGCGACGGCACCACGCGCCGCCAGCCGCGGTCGCCGAAGTCGCGCCACTCCTGGCCCGCGTCGATCAGCGGCTTCGCCTCGTCGCGGGACCGGAAGCGGCCGACCGGTTTGTCAGGGTTCTCGAAGGCGGGGTCGTCGGCGGCGACCAGAGTGCGGGTCACCAGGGCCGCGGTGGGCAGGGACAGGCCGCGCGCCTCCAGCTCGCGGGTCAACGCGTTCTGCAGGACGAAGCCGACGGTGCCCTGGGTGTTGGCGCCGCACCAGTCGAGGGAGACGGGCGGCACGATGCCGGCCGCGATCTCGTTCTTCACCAACAGGTTGCCGACCTGCGGTCCGTTGCCGTGGGTGATGGCGACCTCGAAGCCGGCCGCGATCAGATCGGCGATGTGGCCGGCCGCGACGCCGAGCGCCGCGATCTGGTCGCGCTCGGTCGCGGACCCGTCCGGCGCCGACATGGCGTTGCCGCCCAGCGCGACGAGGATGCGGCGGGCCCAGCGGCCGGACGTGCCGTCCGTCGCAGACTTGGTCGCAGCGTCAGTCGGGCCGTTCGTCGGGTCGATGGCGGGAGAAGTCACGCCCTGAGCCTAGGGAGACACCCTCGCAGACGAATGGGCAGAAGTTCACTACGAATTACAAAACCTCAGGCAAGAGTGTGGGATTCCGCCGCTGCCTTGGCGCGGAAGTAACCCGGGATATCCGCGCATTCCTGGCAGACGGATTCCGGGATCAGCCCGAACCGCATGCCGATGGCGAAAATCCGGCAGCCGAGGCAATACGCGAAGATCGACTCCAGTCCCGCCGCGACGATCAGCATGCCGAGCAGGACCTGGGTGCCCAGCGGGTGACCGGTGGCCAGCAGCACCGTGGCGACTGCTGTCATGACGAATCCCATCGCCTGCGCAAAGCGCTTCGGCGGGCCGGGGACGGACTTGGGCGCACCCAAGCGCTTGGCCAGCACCCGCGTGGCGAGCTGGCCGAACGGGCTCAGCGTCGGGCCGGTGAGCACCCGCGCCAGGAAGCCGAGCGACAGGGCGGCGGTGAGCCACAGCCAGGTCTCGCTCACGGCCACGCTGAGCACCAGGGTGATGACGGCCGTGGTCAGCACCAAGCCGGCGACCGCGCGGGCGGCTTTCTCGTTGACGGGGTTGGGGAAGCTGAAAACGGTTCGTGCGGAAGGCATATCGCAGATCCTTTGGGAAAGCAGTTCGGGGGAAGACAGCGGGAAGACAGGGGCGGGCGGGGTTGCGCGCTGCGTCTGCGGCACCCATACCGCGGGCGTTGCCGCACGGTACTGCGCCGCGGACGCACGGTGTGCGCGTGACGGAGGCGTGATTCGCTCAGGGGTGATTCGAAGACGGGGTGCGGTTCAGCGGGACGGACCCGGGTCCGCCGGGCGAGCCAGGGCTACTGGCGCCCGCAACAGATCGCACCCTCGACGCGCTTGAGGTCGATGTGCA
>JBIQMQ010000327.1:0-2029 GCA_044463185.1 Nakamurella lactea
GCGCGATGCGACGCGCCCGTTCGTCGCGGGCAGCCGCGACCCGGCCCGCCAGGCTGCCATCGGCCAGCGCTGCGAGCACCCCGCCGGCGGCCTCGATCCGGCCGAGCTCCGCCCACGCGGCTTGGGCCAATTCCGATGTCAGCATCTCCACGGCATACGCGCCGCCGGCGGCGTCGGCCACGGCGCCGACATGCGATTCGCCCAGCAGCAGCGCCGAGACGTTGCGCGCCATCCGCTGCCCGAACTCGTCCGGCTCGCCGAGCGCGGCGTCGAACGCCAGCGTCGTCACCGCGTCGGCGCCGCCCACACCGGCGGCGAAGGTCGCCACCGTGCCGCGCAGCATGTTCACGTACCGGTCGTAGCGGGTCAGCATGGCGCGGGATGTGACCGCATGCTGATGCGCGGCGCGCGCCGACGGCGACGCCCCGGACAGCTCGCAGACCCGGTGCCAGACCAGCCGCGCCGCACGCAGTTTCGCGATCGACAGGAACTGATCGTCGGTCACGGCGTGGCGGAACTCGACGAGCCGGCACGCCGCGTCGACGTCCACCCCCGCCGCGACCAGCGCACGCAGGTACGCCGCGCCGGCCGCCGCGGCGTACCCGAGTTCCGCCGCGTCGTCGCCGCCGGCGTCGTGCAGCACGCTGCCGTCGACGACGATTACGCGGATGCCGAGCCGCGCGGCATCGGCGACGACCGCCGGAAGCGCGCCGAACACGTCGCGGTCGGCCCCGCCCGACGCGCGCGCCGCATCCGGGTCGAGCGCCTGCCGCGCCACCGCCCCGATCGGGTCGAAACCCAGGGTGCTGTCCGGGTGCAGGGCGCCCTGCGATCCGCCGGACCCAGCGGCGACGGCCGCCAAGGCGGACGCGGCGGCGGACAGCGATGCGCCGTCCGCACCCGAGACGTCGAGCACGATCGGCACCGCGTCCACCCGCACCCCGCCGAGCACCGCGCCGAGGTCGTCGACGGCGATCGCGCCGGGCCCGAGGCCGAGCCACAGCGACGTCGCGCCGCCGTTCAACGCTGCCATCACGGCGCCGTGTGCCGCAGCAGGATCCGGGGCCGCCACGCGTGGCCGCACGTCCCACGCCCCGGAGTCGCGCGCGCCGCGCAGGAACGGGGCCTCGCCGGGGTCGGCGGCCAGCGCCGGCGCGGTGGGCAGTCCGGCGGCGCGCGCCGGGGTGCCCAGCGGTGGGATCGTCAGGCCGGTGACGGTGCGGCGGGCCAGGCTGTCCCAGACGTCGGCGTCTGGCGCGTCGGCGCCCAGCCGTCCCGTTTTCCGCGCCGCAGCCGCGGCCGCCGCCACCCATGCGGCCTCGGTCGCGGCCTCGTCCCCGGCAAGCAGGGCGGAGTGCTCGGTCATGGCATGAGCGTATCGGCGCACCGCGGCCATCGCCCGGCAGACCAGTGACAAAGACCGCGTCCGACGTCGCAAAACCTGACGTGACGGCCATCACGAGAATTCCGTCATACCCGTAGCGGAACGCGGCCGTCAGGACACCTCGTCCCAGGTGTGCACCGGCGCGTTGGCGTGCATGCCCTCGGAGTAGAGCCGCGTCATCTCGGCCAGCGCCTCCGGCCGGGACAGGCCCCGCCGCTCGAACGCCGCCACCGTGTCCGCCTGCCACGACGCGCCGTTGACCCCCCGCTTGGCCCGCTCCTCGATGATCGTCAGGTACCGGTCGCGCACCGCGGACGACACGCCCCAGCGCACCAAACCCTCGTCGGCCAGCGGCAGCAGCCGCCGCAGCACCAGCTCGTCGGCGGGCACCGCGCCGATCCCCGGCCAGTAGAACGTGGCGTCGACGCCACGCCGGGCGCCCTCGGCGAAATTGGAATGCGCCGCGTCGAAGCTCATCTTCGTCCAGAGCGGGCGCTCGTCCGCGGCCAGCATCTTCAGCGCCCCGTAGTAGAAGGCGGCGTTGGCCATCACGTCCACCACGGTCGGCCCGGCCGGCAGCACCCGGTTCTCCACGCGCAGGTGCGGCAGGCCGTCCACCACGTCGTACACCGGCCGGTTCCAGCG
>JBIQMQ010000328.1:0-1997 GCA_044463185.1 Nakamurella lactea
CGGTCGGTCCGCCACCGACGACCACCACGTCGAGCGCGCCGTCGGCGACCAGGGAGCGATCACGGGCGGCCGCCTCGAACCGGGTCAGCACGTGGTTGCGCAACCGGGCCGCGTCGGCGAGGGAGTAGAGGCTGAAGCCGTGCTCCTCGGCGCCGGGGATGCCGAAATGATGCGCGCGCGATCCTGCGGCGATCACGAGATGGTCGTAGGTGATCGGCTCACCGTCGACGGCGACCGTCCGCTTGTCGGCATCGATCGAGTCGACCGTGCCCACGCGCATCTCGACGGCGGGGTACCGCCGCAGGACCCCGCGCACCGGGTAGGCGACGTCCGCGGCGTTCAGCCCGCAGGTGGCCACCTGGTACAGCAACGGCAGGAACGTGTGGAAGTTGTTGCGGTCGATCACGGTGACCCGGACCATCCCCGCATGCGACAGCGCCTTCGCGCATGCCAGTCCTCCGAACCCCGCGCCCACCACCACGACGTGCGGACGGTCGGAGTGGCCGCTGCGCGCGCTCATGGCATCCAGGGTAGGGAGCGTGATCCGATCCGAGGCCGGTGTTTTCGCGCGTCGTTCGTCGTCTGCCCCGCGCCCAGCAGGCACCCGGACCAGGACTTCGAACCGGAACGGCCACGCGGTCCGAAGTAGAACGGGAAGATGAGGACCGAAGGCGCAGCGCGCACCGGAGGGGCCGCGGACGAAGCCACGCGTTTCGCACTCGAGCCCGGCGGGACCGTGTTCCCAACGGCCATCGGCAGGTGCGGGATCACCTGGACGACCGAGGGCATCAACAGCGTGCATCTGCCCGAAGAGTCACCCGCGGCGATGCGGAGCCTGGTCGCCGAGCACGCTTCCGGCCCGCTGGTGAGCCTGGCTTCCGCACCCCGGTCGGTGCGCACCGCAGTGGGCCGCATCGACGCGTTGACCCGCGGCACCGACGACGATCTCGCCGACCTGCCGCTCGACGAGCGCCGACTGAGCGCCTTCGCCGCGTCGATCTACACGACGCTGCGCACCGTGCCGCCCGGCGACACGATCACCTACGGCGAACTCGCTCACCGGGCCGGGCACCACTCGCGCAACATGCCCCGCGCCGTCGGGCAGGTGCTGGGCCGCAACCCCTACGGCATCGTCGTGCCCTGCCACCGGGTCACCGCCGCGAACGGCAGCCTCGGCGGCTTCTCCGCGCACGGCGGCGTGATCACCAAGCTGCGTCTGCTGCGCGCCGAAGGCCGGGGCGAGGCCGCGGCCGAGATGCCCTGGGACCTCGACGCGGCCCACCGTGCGCTACGCGCCGCCGATGCCGACATGGGCCGCCTTCTCGACCTGGTCGGTCACCGCACGCCGCGCCTGCGCGTCGCCTCGTCGACCGTGGCGGCACTCGCCGAGTCGATCACCGCGCAGCAGGTCTCGGCCGCGGCGGCGTCCGCGATCTACGCGCGCCTGTGTGCCCTGTTCCCCAAGGCGCTCGACGGCCCCACCGCCAAGGGGATCATGCGGTTGAGCGACGGCGAACTGCGTGCCGCGGGGCTGTCGGCGTCGAAGGTCGCCTCGTTGCGTGACCTGGCGATCCGCTCACTTGCCGGCGAAGTCCCCGAGTTGGACGAACTGGAAGCCATGGACGACGCCGAGATCGTCACCGCCCTCACCCCGATCCGCGGCGTGGGTCGTTGGACGGTGGAGATGCTGTTGATCTTCCGGCTCGGTCGGGCAGACCTGCTCCCGGTCGACGACCTCGCGGTGCGTCGCGGTTACGCGTACCTCACCGGCCGTGACACCGTCGGCGCCGCCGAACTCGCCCGCGTCGGCGCGGGGTGGTCACCGTGGCGCAGCGTCGCCGCGTGGTACCTGTGGCGGGCGAGTGAGCTGAGCTGAGCTGAGCTGAGCGTCGGGCCGGCACCACCGGTGCGTCGAAGGTCACCGTTCCGGCGCGGCGGAACATCAGGTCGATCCGGCCGGACCCGCGCGACCGCCAGGACGCCGAACACCGCGGCGA
>JBIQMQ010000329.1:0-1991 GCA_044463185.1 Nakamurella lactea
ACGGGTTCCGGTCGTTCCCGGCCGGGGTGCTGTCGTACGAGCCGCTGCTGCTGCTGGGCATGATGGCGGCCGGCGCCCTCGCCGGCGGCGGTGTGTGGGCCTGGGCGAGCCGGCTGCCGCGGTGGCTGTGCTGGCCGGGCCGGCACGCGATCTGGGTGTACGTCGGCCACCTGCTGCTGCTCGAGGCGGTCGTGGCGGTGATGAGCTCGTGATTCAGGGGCTCGTTGGCCGGCCCGGTTCGGGTAAGACGTACACGCTGACCGAGTGGGCGCTGCGGGAGGCGCGGCGGGGCCGGCAGGTGTTCGCGAACTTCTCGATCGATTTCGAGAACTGTTGGCTGTTTCGACCGGTAGATTTGTTGGATTTGCCGCCGGGTCTCATCATCATTGACGAGGCGCATTTATGGTTCCCGGCGCGGAAAGCGTTGGCGTTGCCGCCGTCGTGGTTGGCCATGCTTTCGCAAACGCGCAAGAACGGCTGGGACTTGTTGTGGTCGGCCCAGCATGAAAACCGCGTCGATCGGGTCCTGAGAGACGTTTCCAACTGGATGTGGCTCTGCAATGGCTGGTTTCAGAGGGACGGTCATCCGCTCGTTTTCGAAATGCAGCAATACGAGCCGGAGAATTTCCGGAAACGGCAGTACAGGGTTGCGCGGTCGTGGAAGTTCTTCTCGCAGACGGTGGCGTCCGCGTACGACACCTATGAGCGCCTGGAGGTCGCCGAACACGTTGACACGTCGAAAGACCTCTATGGCGCTCGGTCAACAACGACGAAAGGAGCGGGCCGGTGAGCACGCTTAGCGTCCCGAGGTTTCTTCGCTGGCAGTGCGTGACCTGCCTTCTGCACCTGGTGCCCTGGTGGGTTTCGGCGCGGGATTGCGGGGAGTGCCGGCGCCGCTTTTGGGGCGCGCGGTGAGGCGCCCGTTCACGTCGCTCGTGACGACGGTTCTGTGCGTGGCGTTCGCGTTCGCCGGCTTCCGCAATCTGCCCAGGCTCGAGCAGCCGGCGTCCGCGGCCGCGGGTCTGGCGATCGCGTTCGCGTGCTGGGTCTGCTTCCGGTCAGGGCAGCGGCAGGCGCGTGAATCGGCGAAGACGGCGGCGATCGCGGCCGCTGAGGCGGCAGCGTTGGCGGCTGCGACGTCGGAGGCGTCGAGTAGCTCGACGGCCGGGGCGTCGGCATCGGTCAACCTGCTGGTCCTCGGCGATCGGAGCCGCGGCGCGCGGGCGGCCGGCCAGGCGACCGGACTGGACGAAATGCCCTGGATCGCAGGCGATCTGGGCCGGATGGACGAACTCGCGCAACAGGAGGAAGTCGTGGAAAACATGATCGCCGAAACGTCACCTGAGGAAGCGCAGTGAACGGCGGGGGACGGGGGCGCGCAAGCGTAGCGGCGCCCCCGTCGCACGCCGCTCACGTGCGCCTGCTCCGCGTGAGCGGCGCCGCGTACTTCGGGCCGGTGTGCTCCTGCGGCTGGTGCGGCATGGTGACCTGGTCTCGCCGGGACGCCCGGGACCAGGTGGACGCGCACCGCGGCGGCCGGCTATGACGGCGCCGAGGGGTAGAGCGCAGTGAGCGGCCCCGGTCCGATGTGCGTCGGTACCGGGGCCGCAGCTCGGATACTACTTTTCGGCGTCACGCAGCGCGCGCAGATCCGCGACCTCGGACGCGGCGGCGCGTGCGATGCCGCGCTGCTCTTCGTAGTCGGCCAGCAGGAGCCGTATCGACGGCGTGATGTTGTTGTAGCCGGCGGTGATGAGGCCATCGGTGATGCGGACGGCCTGGTAGTCGGCGATGCGGTTCGCCTGGATCTCCAAGTCGATGAGGTGGCTGATCCGGGCGGCTCGCGCGGCGGGTTCCTGGGCGCGGGTGCGCTCGCACTCGGCGTGGATCGCGCTTCGTACCGCCGGGTCGCTGTAGACGCTGTCGGTCATGGTGCCCTCCTGGTTGATGTCTGCGAGGTGGCCGGCCGGCCTCCTCGGCAGGCACGAGGT
>JBIQMQ010000330.1:0-1950 GCA_044463185.1 Nakamurella lactea
GGCACTGGATCTTCTTCATCAACCTGCCGATCGGCATCATCGCGATCATCGCCGCTGCCCGCGTGCTCCCGAGTGACAAGCCTCAGCCGAACGAATCGTTCGACTTCCTCGGCATGCTGCTGCTCTCGCCGGGCCTGGCCGCGTTCCTCTACGGCGTGTCCAGCACCCCGCGGACCGGCACCATCGCGGACGCCGAAGTGCTGGTCCCGGCGATCATCGGGCTCGCGCTGATGGCGGCGTTCGTGCTGCACGCGCTGCACAAGAAGCACCCGCTGATCGACCTGGGCTTGTTCAAGCATCGCCAGTTGACGCTCGCCGTCATCACGATGAGCCTGTTCGCCATCGCGTTCTTCGGCTCCATGCTGCTGTTCCCGTCCTACTTCCTGCAGGTGCGCGGCGAGGAGACGCTGCCGACCGGGCTGCTGCTGGCGCCGCAGGGCATCGGCGCGATGCTGTCCATGCCGATCGCCGGCAAGCTCACCGACAAGATGGGCCCCGGTCGGTTCGTGCTGAGCGGCATCGTGCTGATCGCGCTCGGCATGGCCGTGTTCACGCAGATCGGTGCGGATACGTCCTACGTCCTGATCCTGGGTTCGCTGTTCGTCATGGGCCTGGGCATGGGCATGACGATGATGCCGATCATGACGGCGGCGCTCGCGTCGCTGACCCACCACGAGGTGGCCCGCGGCTCCACACTGATGAACATCATTCAGCAGGCTGCCGGTTCGGTGGGCACCGCTGTGATGAGCGTGATCCTGACGAACGCCACCCTGTCCCGGCCCGCCGCCATGATGTATTCCGGTGCGCTGCAGCAGCCGGGCACCACGGTGGACCAGATTCCAGACGCGATCCGAATCCCCGGGCAATCCGCGCTCGCCGAATCGTTCAACAGCACGTTCTGGGTGGCGCTGGTGCTCATCGTGCTGTGCCTCGTCCCCGCCGCGTTCCTACCGCGCAAGCGGCCGGAGGTGGCGCCCATCGAATTCGACGTGGATGACGCCGCGGCCGGCGAGGCGCCGGAGCACGCGGTCGAGGCCGGCGATCCCGTGATCGCCGATGGCGGGGCCGCGGCCGTCGGCGATGGTGACGCCGTGACCGAGGCCGGCGGCCGCTAAACCACGCCTGCCTCGCCCGCCTCGCCCGCTCCCCGGATCACAACGACGTCCCTGATCTCACAGCGGCTGAAGTCGTTGTGATGTACCCAAAGTCGTTGTGATCCGGGGAGAAGGCGTTGTCCGGGGAGGGGGCGTTGTCCGTCGGGACGGGGTCGTTGTGATCCGGGTCGGTGGAAGTGCGGGGCCGGAACCGCCATGTCCAATTTCCGCTAGCTAAGGCGCCGACCCGCTGGCATTGTTGAGGCATGCCACCGGATTTCGATACCGCGTACCGCGCGATGAGTACCCGCGACGCGCGGTTCGACGGCCAGTTCGTCACCGCCGTCAAGAGCACCGGCATCTACTGCCGGCCGGCCTGCCCGTCCCGCACCCCGCTCCGCCACAACGTGACGTTCTATGCGACGCCAGCGGCCGCACAGGCGGCCGGATTCCGGGCCTGTCGGCGGTGTCTGCCGGACGCGGCGCCGGGGTCCCCGGAGTGGGACATCCGGGCGGACACGGTGGGCGCCGCGATGCGGCTGATCGGCGACGGCGTCGTCGACCGCGAGGGCGTGACCGGGCTGGCGCAGCGGCTGGGCTACTCCCAGCGGCACCTGGCCCGGCTGCTGATCGCCGAGATCGGCGCGCCGCCGCTGGCGCTGGCCCGCGCCAAGCGCGCCGACACGGCCCGCGTCCTGCTTTCCCACACAGACCTGCCGGTCTCCGAGATCGCCTACGCGGCAGGGTTTTCCAGCATCCGACAGTTCAACGACACGATCCGCGAGGTGTACGCGGTAAGCCCCACGGAGCTGCGCCACGCCAGGCGCGTCGCTCCGGCTGCGCACGGCACGATCGA
>JBIQMQ010000331.1:0-1926 GCA_044463185.1 Nakamurella lactea
CGGTTTCGCCATCGGCATTTTCATCATGTTCGCCGAGATGGGCACGACCTCGTTCTCGGGCGTGTTCGCGCAGATCGGCGACGTCGCCCAGCAACATCCGGCGGCCGTGACCTGGATGAGCCTGTGCCTGCTGCTGGGCGCCTGCGCCAAGTCCGGCCAGGTGCCGCTGCAGGCGTGGTTGCCGGACGCCATGGAGGGCCCGACCCCGGTGTCCGCCCTGATCCACGCGGCCACCATGGTCACCGCCGGCGTCTACCTGATCACCCGCTCCGCCGAGATCTACAACCTGACCGAGACCGGGCAGCTGGTGGTCGCCATCGTCGGCGCCGTCACCATCCTGGTCGGCGCGATCTCCGGCTGCGGCAAGGACGACATCAAGAAGGTGCTCGCCTACTCCACGGTCTCCCAGATCGGCTACATGTTCCTGGCCGCCGGGCTCGGCGCCGGGGTGTACAGCCTGGCGATCCTGCACCTGCTGACGCATGGCTTCTTCAAGGCGGGGCTGTTCCTGGCGTCCGGCTCGATCATGCACGGCATGAACGACCAGGTGGACATGCGGCACTTCGGCGGCCTGGCCAAGCGGATGCCGCTCACGTTCATCACGATGGCGGCCGGCTACCTGGCCATCATCGGCTTCCCGTACCTGTCCGGGTTCTTCTCCAAGGACCCGATCATCGAGGCGGCGTTCGCCGCCGGCGGCACCAAGGGCTGGCTGCTCGGCGGGGCCGCGACGCTCGGCGCCGCGATCACCGCGTTCTACATGACGCGGCTCATGATCATGACGTTCTTCGGCGAGGCCCGGTGGAAGAACCTCACCTCCCCGGACGGGCGCGCCTACCACCCGCACGAATCGAAGGCCGTGATGACGGTTCCGATGCTGCTGCTGTCGGTCGGCGCGATCGTCGGCGGCGGGCTGCTGGCCGGCGGCGACCGGTTGATGAACTGGCTGGCGCCGTCGGTAGGCGAATTCGCCGAGCCGCACCCGGAGCTGCTGTCCGCGGGCCTGATCACCTGGGGCAACGTCGCCCTCATGGTGGTCGGTGCCGGCATCGCGTACGTGATGTTCGGCATGCGGCCGGTGCCGGTGGTGCAGCCGGTCAGCCGCAACCCGGTGGTGCTGCTGTCCCGCGCCGGCATGGGCGGTGACGCGATCAACGAGACGCTGGTGGCCCGGCCGGGTGTCTGGCTGGCCCGGACCTTCGCCTACGCCGACGCCCGCGGGCTGGACGGCGTGGTGAACGGCGTCGGCACCTCGATCATCGGTGTGTCGCACTGGTGGAAGAAGTGGCAGAACGGCTACGTGCGCAGTTATGCCTTGTCCATGCTTTCCGGCACTCTGCTGATTGCCGCGGCACTGATGGTGGTGAACTTCTCGTGAGTGAGCGTAGCGAGCGAACAATCGGACACGGTGCGGGTGGTGCCTCGTCGGCGCCCGGAGCGAAGCGAGGACGTCGATGAGTTCGTTCCCCTATCTCCTGGTGCTGCTGCTGCTTCCGCTGGTCGGCTCGATCGCGGTGGCCGCGATGGCCGGTGCCCCGGCGCGCACCGCGAAGCTCACCGCGCTGGCCGTCTCGCTCGTCGAGTTCGTGGTGGCCGTCGGCCTGTGGTTCGACTACCGGAACTTCCTGAACGCCGGGGGCGGTGGCCTCGGCGACGCGTTCGCCGAGACGGTACGGGTGAGCTGGATCGGCAGTTTCAACATCTCGTTCGCACTGGGCACCGACGGCATCTCGCTGGTGCTGATCGCCATGACCTGTTTCCTGGTGCCGATCGTGCTGGGCGCCTCGTGGGAGGAGAAGCTGCCGGCCGGGCGCACCATCACCGGCTACTTCGCGCTGATCCTGGCGTTCCAGTCGGCCATGATCGGCATGTTCGCGGCCACCGACGTGTTCCTGTTCTACTGCTTCTTCGAGATCATGCTGGTCC
>JBIQMQ010000332.1:0-1917 GCA_044463185.1 Nakamurella lactea
CGAGGTCCTCGGGCGTGAACGGCCGGGCGACGTCGAAGTCGTAGTAGAAGCCGTCACGGATGGGCGGCCCGATGCCCAGCTTCGCCTCCGGGAAGACCTCCTGCACCGCCTGCGCCAGCACGTGCGCCGCGGAGTGCCGGATCACCGAGCGGCCGTCGTTGGTGTTCGCCGCGACGGCTTCGACGTCGGTGTCCGCGTCCGGAGTCCACGCCAGGTCGCGCAGCCGGCCGTCCTCGTCGCGGACGACGACGATCGCCTCCGCGCCGCTGCGCGGCAGCCCGGCCGCACCGATCGCCGCCGCCGCGCTCGTCCCACCGGGCACGTGCACCAGCCGGTCGGTTCGCGCGGGGGTTGCTGCGGCGGTGGGTGCGGTCACGACGGGACTCCGTAGGTCGGCGATGGGTTGTTTGTCGGTGCATGTCGGCGCATGAACCAGCCCCTCGATCGTATCCGCCGCATGGCGCGGCGGATGATCGTGGCGGGGCGGGGCGACCCCGCCTCCCGGCCGCATCACGAAAGGATCCCCTGTGTCCGACAGCATGTACCACCCCACCACCCGCGAAATCGCGCAGCGACGGAAGGACTTGGCGCCGCACACGCACGAGGCGTTCGAGGCGTTCTCCAAGGCGGTCTTCGCCGACGGCGCGATCGACGAGAAGACGAAACAATTGATCGCGGTCGCGGTGGCGCATACGACGCAATGCCCGTACTGCATTCAAGGTCACACCAAGCTCGCGCACCGCAAGGGCGCCACGGACGAACAGATCATGGAGGCGATCTGGGTCGCCGCGGAGATGCGCGCCGGCGGAGCCTATGCGCACGCCACCGTCGCCCTGGGAGCGTTGGAGTCGCTACACGAGCACGCGTGACCAGCACTTCTACATATTGTCAAAACGTGGCGCCGGATTGTCATATCCGGCGCCACGTCCGCATCCCGTCAATCCGTCACCACAACCCCCGTCAATGCCATTTTTTCCCAACATTCACGTTGCCTAATTCGATCGCAACGCACGCGAAATTCGGCGCGCCAAAACAGGTTTCGCCGATTAGCATTGGCCACGCGCGCCGTTCCACGGCGAGGAATGACGGACGATCTGCATCAGCGAGCCACCGCGGCGGCACCCGACGCCAGGGCCCGCGGAGAGTGAAGAGGTTGCGCGATGACCACCAGCACCGGAAGCGTCACCCGGCCGTCCGGCTCGGGAGCGGGGCTCGCTCCCCTGCTGCCCGGCGGGGCACCGATCGAATCCCTGCTGCGCAAGGCGCAGTTCTTCACACCCGGCACCCCGTCCGCTGATCACCGCGAACTGCACCGCAAGGGCGGCCGCCAGGCCGAACAGTTCTACAAGGACCGCTGGCACCACGACAAGGAAGTCCGCTCCACGCACGGCGTCAACTGCACGGGGTCGTGCTCGTGGAAGGTGTACGTCAAAGACGGCATCATCACCTGGGAGACCCAGCAGACCGATTACCCGTCCGTCGGTCCGGACAGCCCGGAATACGAGCCGCGCGGCTGCCCCCGCGGCGCGTCGTTCTCCTGGTACACATATTCGCCGGCGCGGGTGCGTTACCCGTATATGCGCGGACCGCTCATGAAATTGTGGCGCGAGGCGAAGAAGAAATACGGCGATCCGGTCGACGCGTGGCAATCGATCGTGGACGATCCCATTTCGGCGTCGGAATACAAGAAATACCGCGGCAAGGGCGGATTCGTCCGCTCCTCGTGGGCCGAGGTCAGCGAACTGATCGCGGCGGCACACGTGTACACCGTGAAGCGATTCGGGCCGGATCGCGTCGTCGGCTTCTCGCCCATCCCGGCCATGTCGATGGTCTCGTACGCCGCCGGCACGCGGTTCCTGTCCCTGATCGGCGGCACCATCCTGTCGTTCTACGACTGGTACGCCGACATGCCGATCG
>JBIQMQ010000333.1:0-1914 GCA_044463185.1 Nakamurella lactea
GCGCGGCCGGCGCATGGTGCGGGGCGAACATGACGCCGACGCAGGAGATCACGGCGTCGAACGAGTCGTCCTGGTAGGGCATCGCCTCCGCGTCGCCTTCGTCGAATCGGATCTCCAAACCCTCCTGCTCGGCCTCTCGGCGGCCGGCCACCAACAGCGACGGGGTGAGGTCGAGCGCGGTCACCGCCGCGCCGGCCCGCGCTGCCGGAAGGGAGGCATTGCCGCTGCCGGCGGCAACGTCCAACACCCGGTCGCCCGGGCCCACCCGCGCGGCCGCGGCGACGATTCCCCCGAGCTCCGGTATGGCCTTCCGCGCGACGGCGGCGTAATCGCCGGAAGCCCAGACGGTCCGTAGTTTCGCCTTCAGCGCCTTGTCGGCTGCGGCGTCATACTCGGTGTCGATTCCGGAGCCTGCGCCGGTGTGGATCAACGGCACGTTCATGGAATCCTCCTTGGTCATAGGTTCCTTGCAGCTTCGCTACCTGGTGGAACCGACGCTAGGAGCGCGGCGATCGCGACCTCTAGTCGCAGATCTGTACCGGGTCTATCGTGTTGCCGTGGGCGCGCCGTACTACCAGTTCTGCCCCATCGCCAAGGCGATGGAGCTGCTGGACGAGCGGTGGACGATGCTGCTCATGCGCGAGATGCTGCTCGGAACGGAGCATTTCAACGATCTCCGGCGCGGCCTGCCGCGAATGTCCCCCACCCTGCTATCCCGCCGGCTGGAACAGTTGTGCCGTGCCGGCCTGATGGATCGCGTCACCGATGCGGGCGGCGTCCGGTACGTGTTGACGGCGGCGGGCCGCGAGCTGCGGCCCGTCATCGACCAGCTCGCCGCGTGGGGGGTGCGGTGGATCGGAGAACTCGGCGACGCGGATCTGGACCCGAAGCTGCTGTTGTGGGACATGCATCGCAACCTGGACGCCTCGGCGGTGCCGCCGCAGCGAATCGTGATCGCGCTGCAGTTTCCCGATGCCCGGCCCGCGCAGCAGCGGTGGTGGCTGGTGATTCGCGACGGCGACGTCGACGTGTGCGACGACGATCCCGGATACGAGCCGGCGGTGGAGATTCGATGCCCGCTCCGCGGCCTGACACGATATTGGCGCGGCGACACCGAGTGGGCGGCGCTGCTCGCGTCGCCCGACGTGGCGGTGACCGGGCCCACGGACCTGCGGCGGGCGTGGGCAACCTGGTTCATCCGGCCCGACTACGCGGCGGCGCCCCGGCAGACCCTGGGCGCCTCGCCCGCGCGCACCTAGACCGGGGGTGGGACACATGGCAAGCGACGAACAGGTTTTCGCTGAGTACAAGGACGCAGCCGCCACCTTCGCGGACCTGATCGTCCGTATCGCGCCGGTCGCCGACTGGCACGCACCGGGTCTGGGCGAATGGGACCTTCGCGCTCTGGTGGGGCACACGTCCCGTGCGCTGATCACGGTGCTGGACTACCTCGACCGGCCCGCCCCCGCCGAAACCATCTCGTCTCCCGAGCAGTACTACGCGCACGTCGCCCGGCAGGCGACGGATCCGGCAGCGGTGGCGGAGCGCGGCCGCCGAGCGGGCGAATTCCTGGGGCCACACCCGCACCGATTCGTCGCGGACCTGGCGGAGCGCGTACGGGCGAAGGTCGACGACGCGGACCCCGACGCGGTGATCTCGGTGCTGGGCGGCGGCATGCGTGTACGGAACTATCTGCCGACGCGCACCTTCGAACTCGTGGTGCACAGCTTCGATATCGGCACGGCAACCGGCATCGACGTCACCTTCTCCCCCGCTGTCCTGACGGACGCCGCCGGACTGGCCATGCGCATCGCCGTCGCAGCCGGAGAGGGGCGGACCGTGCTCACCGCACTCACCGGGCGGGGACCGCTGCCCGCGGGTTTTTCGATCGTCTGAAGGCGTCCGGCGGCGGGG
>JBIQMQ010000334.1:0-1910 GCA_044463185.1 Nakamurella lactea
CCGATTCAGATCCTCGACGTCGCGGCTCACGGGACCACCGTACTGCGGGCCGCGCGGACGGCAGTGTGCCGTTGCACCGCGGATAGACAGCCGGTTCCACGTCGACCACCCGGACCTCACCGCCTGTCCGCGCCTGCGTCAGCGCCGCCAGTGGTACGGGGTCGTCGTGGAGACCTTCACCAAGCCAGCGCGCTCCAGTATCGGTCGCGAGTATTCGGTGGAGTCACTGTTGATCAGCGTCTTACCGATGCGCAGAGCCGATCTGGCCCGCGCGGACGTCAGTGCCCGGTAGATACCGCGATGACGCCACTCCGGGCGCGTCGCCCCGCCCCAGATACCGGCGAACTCGGTGCCCGGCACCGGTTCCAGCCGCCCAGCACTGATGATCCGTCCGGCGGCCTCCGCCACCCACAGCTCCATTCCGTCGCCGCGCGCCAGCCGCTGCAGCAACTCCTGAGCCATCTCGCCTGAGACGGGGTCGCCGAATGCCTCGTCCTGCATCGCGCTCATCGCGCGGACGTCCGCCTCCTGGCTGACCCGCCGCAAGGTCACGCCCTCGGGCACTGGGACGTCGACGGCCAGCAGCCGCGCTTCGCCGATCATGATCGACTCCGGCTCGTCCGGGACGAACCCGTGGTTTATCAGCGCCTCGTGCAATCCGGGGGCGTGGTCGTGTCCGCGGGTCTTCCACTCGACCCGCCGGATCTCCGGGTCGCGTCGGTACCGGGCTAGCGCCTGCGATACGAGATCCCTGATGGCGCCGGCATCGCAGCCGCCGAGATCGCGATAGGTGACGAAGCCACGTCCACCGGCGAACGTCACAAGGCGGAGCGGGCCGAGACGGACGACCGACACCGCACTCGGCGTTTCGGCGTCGGTGCGCAGTTGCTCGTCATAGGCGGCGAGCAAGCTTGCGGGATCGCTCACATCGACATCTTGGCAGGCTTCCGAGCGGTGCGGCCATCGGCCGGGTCGAAATCCCACCGGCCAGGCATCGCGGAACGTTCGCGCGAAGTTGCGCGTTACGTCACTAGGGTTCCACCGCTGGGGTCGCCGTCGCCGGAAACGCGCCGCCCGAGTTCCGCCCGCTGGGGACCTTTCGACGAACGGGGGAGATGCCTGTGACCACGTCTGTCCGCGTATTGCCGTCTGTCGCCGAGCAGGTCGATCGGCTCATCGAACTTGGCGTACACCGGATCGCCGAGCTCCCCGCCTCCGAGCTCCGCTCTGCCGCAACGCGTTTCGAGAACGCCGACGGGTTGCTCGTGCTGCATCCCCACCGCGTCCCGGCGAGCAGCCTGGCGCCGTTGGTCGAGTACGGCGGCAAGCGCGGGTTCGTGGTCGCCGACATGGTTGACGTCGACGACTTCCAGCCCATCGACGGCACCGCTCCGCCGGACGAGATCGCCTACCTGATCACCGATCCCGATCGCGGGGACCACCTGGCCAACTGGAGTCCCGACGAAGCGCTACCAGAAATCCTCCGGGTGGGCCGCACGCCTCTGACCCTCACCGAGGGACTGCACTGGTTGCTTCAGAATCCGGCGGCGCTGCAACGGGGACGCTGCTTCATGACCATCGGTTCGCGGCTGCGGAAAGGGAACGGAACGCTGGACGCGCGCACGCCCGCGCTATGGATCAGCAACGGCACTGGGCGCGACGGACCCGGCAACCGCAACGCGCCGAAGGTGGGGTGGTGTTGGGCGGGCAATCGCCACACCTGGCTCGGATTTGCCTCGGCCGCAGCACGTCTCGCCGGCCAGCCCGGGTAGGCGCGGGCCGCGGTCACCTACCGCCTTCCGCTGCCGGAGCCGACCAAGCGCGGCGTTCTGGGTGATTTGTCGTCAATGCCGCTGCAGACCTGGGCAGGGTGCTCGCCGCACGGGCGTCGTCCGCACACTGAATGGCTG
>JBIQMQ010000335.1:0-1908 GCA_044463185.1 Nakamurella lactea
CCGTCGGAGAACGAATCCGGGGTGACGTTGACGACGCCCATCACCCACGGCTGGCGAGCGAAGGCCGGCAGCAGTCTCGGCGTCATGGCCGCGGTCAGCGGCCTTCCGGCGGCGCCCAAGGATCCGGCTCGGGACCCGCAGGCGGCGGAGTCTGGCCCGGGTCGTTCGGGCCGGCTGCGGGATGGCCGGAGGCGGGCGGCGCACCCTGGCCCGCGGGCGGCGCACCCTGGCCCGCGTACTGCCCGGCCGCGGGCGGCGCGGCCTCGCCCGCGGGATGGCCGTTCTGCGGCACGTTCGGCGCACCGTATCCGTTGCTGTGCGCGGGCGCGCGGTCCGGGAGCACGCCCGGGGTCGGGGGGGCACCCCAGCCGGGCATGGGCCCGAGCGGGCCGGGCAGCACACCGCCCGACCAGTTCGGCGGCGCCCCGACGGGCTGTGGCGCATAGCCACCGGCGACCGCGCCGGCGGGCACGGGCACGCCCTGGCCCGGCGTCACTCCCGGCGCGGTCGCGGGGGCGGGCGCGCCGGTCTGCGGGCCGCGCGGCGTGCGCGGCGGGGTCGGCGGCGGCCACGGTTCGCCGCGTTCGATCGCCAGCTCGCCGGGCGTCTTGATGGGCGGCAGGTCGGACGGGACGCGCGTGCCGAAGTCGTCGAAATCCGTGATGCGTGGCCGCTTCTGGACGTCCGCGAAGATCACTTCGAGTTCCCTGCGCTCGACGGTCTCCTTCTCCAGGAGCTCGCCCGCCAGCCGGTCCAGCACCTCCCGATTGGAGTCCAGCACCGCCCACGCCTCGTTGTGCGCGGCCTCGATCAAGGCGCGAATGGCCTCGTCGATCTCGCGCGCCGCTTCGATGGAGTACTCCGCCTGGTGGCCGTAGGTGCGGCCCAGGAACGGCTCGTCGTCGCCGCTGCCGTATTTGACGGCGCCCAGTTTCGCGCTCATGCCGTACTCGGTGACCATCGACCGGGCGATCTTGGTGGCCATGGCGATATCCGAGGAGGCGCCGGTCGTCGGTTCGGCGAACACCAGTTCCTCGGCGGCCCGGCCGCCCATCGCCATCACCAGCCGCGCGATCATCTCGGACCGCGTCATGATCGACTTGTCGTCCTCGGGCACCACCAGGGCGTGGCCGCCGGTGCGCCCGCGCGGTTGGATCGTCACCTTGTACACGGGCTCCAGGCCGGGCATCGCCCAGGCGGCCAGGGCGTGGCCGGCCTCGTGGTAGGCGGTGATCTTCTTTTCCTGCTCGGAGATCAGCCGGCCCTTGCGCGCCGGTCCGCCGACCACTCGGTCCACGGCCTCCTCCAGCGCCCTGCCGGTGATCAGCGTGCCGTTCTCGCGGGCGGTGAGCAGGGCGGCCTCGTTGATCACGTTGGCCAGGTCGGCGCCGGACATGCCGACGGTGCGCTTGGCCAGCGAGTGGAAGTCCACGTCCGCGGCGAACGGCTTGCCCTTGGCGTGCACGGCCAGGATCGCCTCGCGGCCGCGCAGGTCCGGATTGCCGACCGGAATCTGTCGATCGAACCGGCCGGGCCGCAGCAATGCCGGGTCCAGGATGTCGGGTCGGTTGGTGGCGGCGATCAGAATGATGTTGGCCTTGGACTCGAAGCCGTCCATCTCGACCAGCAACTGGTTCAACGTCTGCTCGCGCTCGTCGTGGCCCCCGCCCATGCCTGCGCCGCGGTGCCGGCCGACGGCGTCGATCTCGTCGACGAACACGATGGCCGGGGCATTCGCCTTGGCCTGCTCGAACAGGTCGCGCACCCGGGAGGCGCCGACGCCGACGAACATCTCCACGAAGTCCGAGCCGGAGATCGAGTAGAACGGCACCCCTGCCTCGCCGGCCACCGCCCGGGCCAGCAGCGTCTTGCCGGTGCCCGGCGGGCCGTACAGCAGCACGCCCTTGG
>JBIQMQ010000336.1:0-1907 GCA_044463185.1 Nakamurella lactea
AGACGGTGGGAGACACGACGTGGATCTGTACGAGTATCAGGCGAAGGAACTGTTCGCGGCGCACGGTGTACCGGGCAACCCGGGCATCGTCGCGACGACCGTGGACGAGGCGGTGGCGGCGGCCGAGAAGCTGGGCACGCCCGTCATGGTCAAGTCACAGGTCAAGACGGGTGGCCGCGGCAAGGCGGGCGGCGTGAAGTTCGCCGCGACGCTCGACGACGTGCGCACCCACGCGGGCAACATCCTGGGGCTGGATATCAAGGGCCACATCACCCGCAAGATCCTCATCACCCCGGCCAGCGACATCGCCGAGGAGTACTACGCGTCCTTCCTGCTGGACCGGGCGAACCGCACCTACCTGGCCATGTGCTCCAAAGAGGGCGGCATGGAGATCGAGCAGCTCGCGGTGGAGAAGCCCGAGGCACTCGCCAAGGTCCCCGTGGACCCCGCGGTCGGCGTGGATGCGGCGAAGGCCGCCGAGATCGTCGCGGCCGCCGGCTTCGACGCCTCGGTCGCGGACAAGGTCGCGGACGTCCTGGTGAAGCTGTGGGACGTGTTCACCGGCGAGGACGCCACGCTCGTCGAGGTGAACCCCCTGGTCAAGGACCCGGAGGGCAGCATCCTGGCGCTCGACGGCAAGGTCACCCTGGACGACAATGCCGCGTTCCGCCACCCGCACCACGCCGACTTCGTGGACAACGCCGCGGAGAACCCGCTCGAGGTGCAGGCCAAGGAGCAGCACCTGAACTACGTCAAGCTGTCCGGCGAGGTCGGCATCATCGGCAACGGAGCAGGCCTGGTGATGTCCACCCTGGACGTCGTCGCGTACGCGGGGGAGAAGCACGGCGGAGTCAAGCCGGCCAACTTCCTGGACATCGGCGGCGGAGCCTCGGCGGAGGTGATGGCGGCCGGGCTGTCCATCATCCTGTCCGACCCCGAGGTGAAGAGCGTGTTCGTCAACGTGTTCGGCGGGATCACCGCATGCGACGCGGTGGCGAGCGGCATCGTCAAGGCGCTCGAGATTCTGGGCGACAAGGCGACGAAGCCGCTGGTCGTGCGGCTGGACGGAAACAACGTCGAGGCCGGCCGGGCGATCCTGGCCGCAGCGAACCATCCGCTGGTCACCTCGGCTCACACCATGGACGAAGGCGCGGACAAGGCGGCGGAGCTCGCCGCGGCCGCGCAGGCCGCGTAGGCCGGGCCGGACGAGACGAAGAACGGGAACACCAGAACAATGTCGATCTTTTTGAACAAGGACTCCAAGGTCATCGTCCAAGGCATCACCGGCGGCGAGGGCACCAAACACACCGCGCTGATGCTGAAGGCCGGCACCAACATCGTCGGCGGCGTCAACGCGCGCAAGGCCGGCACCGTCGTCACGCACACGGCGAAGGACGGCTCCACCGTGGAACTGCCCGTCTTCGCGACCGTCGCCGAGGCGATGGAGAAAACCGGCGCCGACGTGTCCGTGGTCTTCGTGCCTCCGGCTTTCGCGAAAGACGCCGTGGTCGAGGCGCTGGATGCGGGCATCGGCCTGCTCGTCGTGATCACCGAGGGCATCCCGGTGCAGGACTCGGCGGAGTTCTGGGCGCACGCCCAGGCCCTGGGGAACAAGACCCGCATCGTGGGCCCGAACTGCCCCGGGGTCATCACGCCGGGCGAGGCACTGGCCGGCATCACCCCGGCGTCGATCACCGGCCCGGGCCCGATCGGCCTCGTCTCCAAGTCGGGCACGCTGACGTACCAGATGATGCACGAGCTCAAGGATCTCGGCTTCTCCACCGCCATCGGCATCGGCGGGGATCCCGTCATCGGAACCACGCACATCGATGCGCTGGCGGCGTTCCAGGCCGACCCGGCGACCAAGGCCATCGTGATGATCGGCGAGATCGGCGGCGACGCCGAGG
>JBIQMQ010000337.1:0-1902 GCA_044463185.1 Nakamurella lactea
ACGAGCTGACCACGCGCCTGGATCCGAAACGAGCCATGGACGAGGGCAAACGGCGTCTGCACGCCCTCTGGGATCAGCCGAAGGTCAAGATCGCCGTGATCGGTGCCGGCGCTCTGGTCGCGTTTGTGATCGTGCGCAAGATTTTCCGCTGACCCCGCGGAGGCCGTTCGCTCGCCCCAAGCACCCGGAAAACCGCGCGTCCAGCCGCCTTCCGCGAACAGCGGCCGAGGCGTTCAATGGCGGGATGGACTGCCGGAGCGATTTCCTGGAGTGGTTCAACGCCACGTGGCGGTCCGCCGAGCGCATGCTGCACGACGGTGACGCGGGGCCGCGGTCGCAGACGTGGTCCCAGCGACCGCGGGCGACGGTGATTCACCGGCACGGTGACGAAGAACCCCGCCCGGCTCAGCGATGACTGACAGGAAGACGCCGGGCAAGACCGGCAGGCGGCGGCCGCGCCGGGACGCGTCGCCGATCGCCTCGTCCGAGGTCTCCTCGGCGGGCGGCGCCGTGTCGGCCGCCGAGGAGAATGATCGACCGGAGTTCGGTGCGACGCACCGCTCGGTGGTGGGCCGCTTGACGTTGGGCAGCGCGCTGATGCTGTTTCTCGAGCTGGCGCTGATCCGCTGGCTCGGCTCCAACATCGTGCACCTGAGCTACTTCTCGAACTTCGTGCTGCTCGGCTCGTTCCTCGGGATCGGCGTCGGATTTCTGATCTCCCGGCGACGCCGGTCGATCCTGCCCGCGACCCCCGTCATTCTGGTGCTGCTGGTGGGCCTCGTGCTGCTGGTACCGGTGCGGATCAACCGAACGACCAGCCAGGTCATCTACTTCACGTCACTCAACCCCTCCGGGCCGCCCGCCTGGTTGATCCTCCCCATCGTGTTCATCTGCGTGGCGGCAGTCCTGGCCGGGCCCGCCGAAGTCGTCGGCCGCTGCTTCGGGCTCCTCAAGCCGTTGACCGCCTACCGCTACGACCTGATCGGCTCGCTCATCGGCATTCTCGCGTTCACCGGGTTGTCGTTCCTGTCCGCGCCGTCGGTGGTGTGGGGCATCCTCGTGGCGCTCGCGTTCGTGGCATTGGTGCCCCGGCGCCCCAAGATTTTCGCCGCTGCCGCCGGAGCGAGCCTCGTGCTGGTGCTGCTGCTGGAATCGTTGGCACCCGGGGTCTCGTGGTCGCCGTACTACAAGGTGACCACGAAGGATTCTGCCTCTGGCGGGGAGACCAGGGTGGACATCTCGGTCAACGGCATACCGCACCAGTTGATGGCCTCCGCGCAATGGAAACTGCAGAACGCCGAAGGGTTCTACGCGGCGCCCTACGCGCGGGTCGACGGCAACTCCCTCGGGAACGTGCTCATCGTCGGCGCAGGCTCGGGCTCGGACGTCGCCATCGCCTTGTCCAAGGGTGCAAAGCACGTCGACGCGGTGGACATCGACCCGCGGATGATGCAGATCGGCGTCGAGCGCAACCCCGACCGCGCCTACCAGGATCCCCGCGTCACCCGGCATATCAACGACGGCCGCGCATTCCTGCAGACGACGAACACGAAGTACGACCTCATCTTGTTTGCGCTGCCGGATTCGCTCGCGCTGGTCAACGGAGCGTCGCAGATTCGGCTGGAGTCGTTCCTGTTCACGGAGCAGGCGATTTCGTCCGCCAGGCGGCATCTCAATCCCGACGGCGCCTTTGCCATGTACAACTACTACCGCGACGACTGGTTGATCGACCGGCTCGTCGGCACCGTCAGCCAGGCGTTTGGGCACACGCCCTGCGTGGACGAATTCGGCGGCGCGCAGGCCACCATCACCGCGGCGGTCCATGAGGCGAACCAGTCGTGCGATGCGGGCTACGCCCCATCCGGTCCGGTTCTAAGTCCCGCCACGGACGACCGCCCGTTC
>JBIQMQ010000338.1:0-1902 GCA_044463185.1 Nakamurella lactea
AGCGAGAACCGTTGCGTCGCAGCGGAGTCCGTCCTGCTGCGGAGCGCCACACGGCCGCCGGCCACCGATGCCTCGCCGGTTCGCGGCCCCACCGGAGCAGGTCCCGGCGGCGCCGGCCGGTCCCGGACCGGAACACCCCGCTGCGGCGTCATGCACGTGAACCTCTCCGGCACCACCAGCCACGCCGCGGCGGCCGCCACCAGGTACGCCGCTGCGACATAGGTCAGCGCCGCCGGCCGCTGCGCGATCGGCAGCAGCATGTAGACCATCAGCGCCTGGTCGGCCATGGACGCGGCCCACACCCGCCGATCCACCTCCGCCACCCGGCGCAGCGCCAGCGCCAGCGCCATCGCCGCGGCCACCGCGCCGAACCCGACCGCCAGGGCCCCATACAGCCCGGCGTTGCCGGGCATCGGCACCAGGAACATGACGACCATGCCCGCGGCCATGGCCACGTGCGCCGCATGCCACCACCGGGCGAACCGGCGAGCCGCCCGGGCATGCGACACGTGCAGCGCACCGGCCGCCAGCAGCACGATCACCGCGACCGCCACGCTCCACGACGGCATCAGCGGCATCGTCACGGCAGAGTGATCCGGCATCGCCACACCGCCTCCTCACCGTTCGCGCCCGCGTGTGACCCACGCCGACACAGATGCCGGCGCCACTCACCCGCGGCGGATGGGGCCACTGTGTCACGAACCGTCCCGATCACCAGAGCGACCTAAGCATCTGCTTAACCAGCCATTGACTTCCCCCACGTTCCGGCGGCCAATAGAGCCACGAAAACCGGTGACGCACGCTCCGGGCACATCCGGGCGCACCCACCGGGCGCGGCGGACGACCGGGAAGGAGCGCGCCATGCAGGTTCCGGCGCCGTTCGAATACGAGCGGGCAGAAAGCGTCGAACACGCCATCGCACTGTTGGAGCGACTGGGCGACGACGCCAGGATCATCGCGGGCGGCCACAGCCTGCTGCCGATGATGAAGCTTCGGCTGGCGAACTTCGAGTACCTTATCGACATCAACGACCTGCACGCCGACCTCAGCTACGTCATGGTGGAGCCGGGACAGGTGCGCATCGGCGCCATGACGCGGCACCGGGAACTGGCCGAGTCGGTCGAGCTGACCACACTGTTCCCGATCATCGCGGACGCTGAGCGGGTGATCGCCGACCCGATCGTGCGCAACCGCGGCACGCTGGGCGGCTCGCTCTGCCAGGCCGACCCCTCGGAAGATCTCTCCGCGGTGTGCACGACACTCAACGCGACGTGCGTGGTGCGCGGACCCGCCGGCACCCGCGAGCTCACCATGGACGAGTTCCACATCGGGCCGTACGAGACCGCATTGCAGCCCACCGAGATCCTGACCGAGGTGCGCATCCCGGTCCGGCCCGACGGCGGCAGCGCCTACTACAAGGTGGACCGTCGCGCCGGCGACTGGGCCATCGCCTCCGCCGGCGCCGCCGTGTGGATGGACGGGGACGTGATCGGCGAGGCCCGCACCGGCCTGGTCGCCGTCGGCGCCCGGTCCATCTCGCTGCCCGAGGTCGCCGACGCGCTGCGCGGCCAGGCGCCATCGCCGGAGCTGTTCGCCGAGGCCGGCCGGCTGTCCGCGGAAGGCTGCGAGCCGGTCGCGGACCAGCGCGGCAGCGCCGAGTACAAGAAGCACCTGGCTGACGTGCTCACCCAGCGCGCGCTGGCCACCGCGGTCGCCCGCGCCACCGGCGCCGACCAACCCACCCACAACGGCGTGAGGAGCTGAGGGCCATGCAGGTCACCATGACGGTCAACGGGACCGAAGTCACCCGGGAGATCGAAGCCCGCATGCTGCTGGTGCACTTCCTCCGCGACGAGCTGGGACTCACCGGCACGCACTGGGGCTGCGACACCAGCAACTGCG
>JBIQMQ010000339.1:0-1890 GCA_044463185.1 Nakamurella lactea
GGAGCCCGTGGCGGCACCCTCGCCGGCTCCGCGTCCCGCGGGCGGCCGCTCCTCCGGGAACCGCAATGAGACCCAGGCCATCGGCGATGCCTTCGGCGGCGCGTCCACCAGCGCGGGAGGGGGCGGCATGGTGGGCGATGTGTCGAACGTGCTGCGCGGCGTGGATGTGAATTCCGGCGGGGGCGCGACGCCGGGGGCCGGCGGCGGCAAGGCGGTGATCGGCTACGGCCAGGGGGGCCAGGGCTCGCGCACGCCGGGACGCGGTGGGCTCGGGACTGGCCTCGACAGCACGCCCGGTGGCGGTGGACTCGGCGGCGTGGGCGGTGGCGGTAAAGTGGGCTTCGCCACCGTGCGGGTCGCGCCTCCGAGCGTGATACGTGCAGAGAAGTCGAGCGGGCCGGGACGCAATGTGGCCGAGCTCGGGAATTATGTGCGCGGCCGCCAGTCGCAGCTCCAGTTCTGCTACCAGGAATTCGGGCTCAAGGTGAACCCTCAGCTCGCGGGCACCGTAGGGGTGGCCGTGACGCTCACCGGAGCGGGGAAGGTGACGGGGGTGGACATCACGCGCCGCACCTGGTCCGGACCCGGGTCCGCCGAAGCCGAGCGATGCATCCGCGAGCGGGTGATGGGGTGGAGTTTCCCTCCGTCGGATCAGGGAGGCGGCACGTACAGCTTCTCGTTCGTATTCAGCAAGTAGCGCCTGGGCGGCCAGACCGCCCGAGCTGTCGCGTCGGACCGAGTGACACGCGGCGCGCCGTACCGCATACAAGGAGAACCAGCAGAAGGTGATGCTCAGCGCGTTGCGCGCCCTCGGCGCTCTCTTACTCCTTATCCAGACGCCGCAGCTGCCGCAGCCGCGGGGCTACATCAACGACTTCGCCAACGTCATACCCGCTGCGAACGAGGAGCACATGCAGCGGATCATCGACGACGTTCGCGCGAAGTCGGGTGGCGAGATCGTGGTGGTCACGCTTCCCGATCTCGGCCAGACCGACCCCGCCACGATGACGCTCGAGATCGGGCGACAGTGGAAGGTGGGGAAGCTGGGCAAGCCGGGCGACGCCACGCGCAATACGGGCGTCATCATCCTGGTGGTGCCGAAGGAGACGAGCTCCGACGGACGCGGGCACTGCTGGATCGGTGTCGGCTATGGCGCCGAAGGATTCATCACCGACGCCATGTCGGGCTCGATGTGCCGCAGCGTGACACCGCTCTTCATGCGGAAACAGTACGGGCCGGCGATCGATGAGCTGACGGCCGATGTCGCGCAGCGCTTCGCCGGCGAGTTCGGCTTCACGGTGGATACCACGCTCGTGCCCCGGCAGCAGCTGCGCCAGCGGCCGGTTTCGGGCGGGTGGAACGTGTCGCCGGCGCTCGTCTTCGCGCTCTTCATCATCGTGATCATCGTTCTGAACGCGCTCGGCCGCAGCAGGCGCGGGTGTGGTGGCGGAGGCTGTCTCCCGATCTTCATTCCAATGGGCGGCGGTGGCTACCGCGGCGGAGGATGGGGTGGTGGCGGGTGGGGCGGCGGTGGTTTCGGCGGCGGAGGATTCGGCGGATTCGGCGGCGGCGGTGGTTTCGGCGGCGGTGGTGGAGGATCGAGCTGGTGACGCGCGGACGACACGGAAGCGAGGCGTCTGGAGCGTGTCGACACGTGCCGCAACGCTCTCGTCGCATCGTGCTTGTTCGCACCTGAGCGAGGTGAAGCTGACAAAATGGCTACGATGACACTCGACGACCTGGTGGAGCAGCTCGGGAAGGCGTTCGGCGACGGGCTGCGTGCGGTGGTGCTCTACGGCTCCGCGGCGGCGGCCGGTGAGCACATCGCCAGGCGGTCGGACTACAACGTGCTCGTGCTGGTGGACTCGATAGACCTCGAGCTCCTCGGCC
>JBIQMQ010000340.1:0-1874 GCA_044463185.1 Nakamurella lactea
TGACGCTCGCGCAGCCCGACGCGGATGGCCCGCCGATCGGCGCCCTGACCTGGCCCGGCGACTTCTGGATCACCCGACAAACGCCGCCCCCGGGCGCGCGGCTGTGGAAGTGGGACTCGCTGATCGTGGAGTGGACGGCTTCCCGTGGTGAGGCCGCCGGCGTGCGTGAGCCCCGGCGTCCCGTGCCCCCGAGGCTCACGGACGCCGAACCGGTGCCGTCAGAGAAAGCAGAATCCGACGAGATGGCGTCCGCTGCAATAGGGCTGCCTCGTTTTCACTGAATAGCGAGAATCTGCCGAGCCCGGAATTACGTCATGCCCGACGGCCAGCGCCGGTTGGCCCATACAGGTGCAGTATCAAGGAGTGAGCACGACGGAACCGGCGTCCGGGGCGCCTGAGCCTGCGGCACCTGCGCACGGAATTGTGGAACCCGAGGCGGCACCGACGGCCCCCCCAGGCCGAGCCGGCCGACTCGCGCTGTGGATCGCGATCCTCGCCTCGTTCGTGTCGTTCCTCGACGGCACCGTCGTCACCGTGGCGCTGCCGGCGATCGACCGCGATCTCGGCGGCGGACTGACCACGCAGCAATGGGTGGTCGACTCCTACTTGATCACGCTCGGCGCGCTGATCCTGGTCGCCGGCGCCCTGTCGGATACGTTCGGCCGCGTCGCGGTGATGCGCGCCGGCCTGATCGGCTTCGGCCTCGCCTCGGTGGCGATCGCGGTCGCGCCGACGGCCCTGTTCCTCATCGTGGCGCGCACCGTCCAGGGCATTGCCGGCGCGCTGCTGGTGCCGAGTTCGCTCGCGCTGATCATGTCCACGTTCCACGAGAAGGCCGATCGCGCCCGAGCTATCGGCACGTGGACCGGTGCCACGACCGTCGCGCTGCTGATCGGTCCCGTCCTCGGTGGGGTCTTCGTGGACGTGGTCTCGTGGCGTCTGGTGTTCCTGATCAACGTGGTGCCCATCGCGGTCACGATCGTGCTGCTCGCCGCGTTCGCCCGCCTGAGTGGGCCGCAGCGCAGAGCGCCGGGCGGCGTCATCGACGCGCTCGGTGCACTTCTGTGCACCCTGGGGCTCGGTCTCGGCGCATTCGCGCTGATCGAATCCGACCGCATCGGCTGGCACCGCCCGCAGATCTACCTTCCCGCGTTGGCGAGCGTGCTGCTGCTCGCCTGGTTCGTCCTGCATCAGCGCACCGCCACGAACCCGATGCTGCCGCTGACGCTGTTCAAGGTCCGCAACTTCTGGGCGGGCAACATCGCCACGGTGCTGGTGTACGGGGCGCTGTCGATCAACGGATTCGTGGTCACCGTCTACCTGCAGCAGGGCGCCGGGCTCTCCGCCACTCTCGCCGGCATGGCCAGCCTGCCGGCGACCGCGATCATGATCCTGTTCAGCTCGCGGGTGGGCCAGTGGTCCGGGAAGACGGGGCCGCGCTGGTGGATGGCGAGCGGGCCGGTCGTGATGGCGCTCGCCGCGCTGCTGCTGCTCACCGTCGCCGAGCAGTTCAACTACTGGTGGCAGGTGCTGCCGTCGATCGTCGTGTTCGGCGTGGGCCTGACCATGACGGTGGCGCCGCTGACCACCGCCGTACTGGGCTCCATCGACGAATCCCGCTCCGGCATCGCCTCCGCCGTGAACAACGCGCTGGCCCGGATTGCGGGCCTGGCGACCGTCGCGGCGCTCGGGGCGATTACCGCCGGGTCGCTGAATCTGCCGGGTTTCCGCCGGGCCGCCGTGGTGACCGCCGTGCTGATGGCGGCGGGCGGCGCCGCGGCCGCGCTCGGCATCCGCAACAACGCGCCCCAGGCCGCCGCCCCGCCTGCGTGACGGAATCCCGCGGTCTCTGAATGACGGAATCCCCCGGTTCC
>JBIQMQ010000341.1:0-1852 GCA_044463185.1 Nakamurella lactea
CGGCCAACAGGGAACCGATCAGCCGCGCGTTGCGCAGATCCAGCAGCGTCGTCGGCTCGTCGGCGACCACGATCTGCGGCTCCCGGACCAAGACCGCCGCCAGCGCGAGAAGCTGCTTCTGCCCGCCGGAGAGCAGGTGCGCGGGGTGGTCGGCGAGGTCGGCCAGGCCGAATCGTCGCAGCGCCCGCTCGGTGCGCAGCGCCCTCACGTCCTTGCTCAATCCGCTGCGCTTCAGCGAGAACGCCACATCCTCGGCCACCGTCGGCATCACGATCTGCGTGTCCGCGTCGGTGAACACGAAACCGACCCTCGCCCGGACGTCGCGGCCGCGCCGCGCGACGTCGAGGTCGTCCACGGTGACGGTCCCAGAGGTGGGCTGCACCAGGCCGTTGATCATGCGGGCCAGGGTGGATTTCCCGGAGCCGTTCGCGCCGACGATGCCGACGCGCCGCTCGGTGAGCGTCAGCGTGATGTCGTGCAGCACCGGGCGGTCGCCGTAGCGGTGCGAGACGGCGTCGAACCGGATGGTCGTCATGCCGCCTCCTCCGCGGCCCCGGGCTCCTGGTCGACATCCCCGTGGCCGTGCGCCGCCGGCTCCTCCGACGACCATTCGCAGCGCTCCACGACCATGGCAATGCCCTGCCCGCCGCCGATGGCGCAGGCCACCAGGGCGTACCGGGCGGCCGGATCGCGCAGAAGCTGCGAGAGGGCGCGGACCAGGACCACGGCGCCGGACGCGCCCCACGGGTGGCCGAGCGCGATCGCGCCGCCCTCCCGGCAGAGCAGCTCGGGGTCGATCCCCAGGTCGTCGGCGAACGTGAGGGCGACGGAGGCGAACGCCTCCACCACTTCGATGACGCCGACCTCGGCAATGCCCAAGCCGGCCAGCTCGAGCGCGCTCCGTGCGGCCGGCCCGGCGCCCGCGCCGGGCAGTGCGGGATCGCCGGCGACCACGGCGCTGGACACGATGCGGCAGGCGGCGAGCCCGGCTGCGGCCGCGGCCGCCTCGGTGGTGACGGCGAGCACCGCGGCTCCGTCGGAGATGCCGCTGGCGTTGCCGGCGGTGACGGTGTGCGGGCTGATGGATCGCGGTTCGCCGGTGTCGTGGGCGAAGGCAGCCGGGAGTCGGCCGAGCCGGTCCACGGTGATCGGGCGGGGCCGCTCGTCCGCGGCGAACTCGCCGACGGGGACGAGTTCCTCGGCGAAAGCGCCCGCCGCGGCCGCCGCGAGCGCACGGGCATGCGACCGTGCCGCGTACTCGTCCTGTCGCGCCCGGCCGATACCCCGGCGCGCCGCCAGGTCGTCCGCGGCAGGTCCCATGTCTGGGTCGGCGAATCCGGGCGGCGCGAACGGGGCCCGCCGGTAGCGCACCAGATCCAGCGGGCCGGCCTCGCCGCGTTCGGTGCCGGCCGTGTCCGGCGGCCAGAACCGCCACGGTGCCGTGCTCGCCGATTCGGCGCCGCCGGCCAGCACGAGAGGTGCCTGCTGCGGCGTCATGCCCGGACGGTCCGCCGCGGCGGCGCGCACCGCCAGGGCGGCCAGCCGCACCGCCTCGAGTCCGGAGCCGCACTGCCGGTCCACGGTGACGCCGGTGACGTCGACGCCGAGCCCCGCCGCCAGCGCCGCCGATCGGGCGATGTTGCCGCCGGGCCCGAGGCAGTTGCCCAGGATGACGTCGCTCACCGGCAGGTCGAGCGCCGCCGCCCGGCGATGCGCCTCGGCCAGGACGGGCGCCGCGAGGTCGACCACGGACACGCCGGCCAGCCCGTGGCCGGCAGTGCCGATCGGGGTGCGGCAGGCGGCGACCAGCACGGGGCCGTTCGTCGGCGCGGCGGTGAGCGGGCGGGACACG
>JBIQMQ010000342.1:0-1845 GCA_044463185.1 Nakamurella lactea
AGGGCGACAACGGCACCGTCCAGCGCACGATCGGCAACAAGAACCAGGTGCAGATCAACCAGACCGGCGACACGGCATTCGGAGCCAACGGCTCCAACCTGTTCGACCTGCTCGACTCGATCGTTCAGGACCTGAACGATCCGTCGATCGCGCAGCCGGCGCCCGATGCCATCAGCAAGATCGATGCCGCCCTGGGCAGTGTCACCGCCGCCCGGGCGCAGTCCGGCGCCGCGCTGGCCCGGGTCGAGGCGGCCCAGGCCACCGGAGCCACCGACAAGATCGCCATCAAGACCAACCTGTCTCAGATCCAGGACATCGACCTGGCCGAGGTGGCGATCGCCATGAACACTGCACAGGTCGTCTACCAGGCCTCGCTGCAGACCACAGCCAACATCCGTCAGCTCTCACTGCTCAACTACCTCAGGTGAGCGTGACCGAATGCATGCGGATGGGCCCGACCATCACGAACCCCAGGCCACGGACGGCGCCGACCCAACGACCAGTGCGAAAGGTGCTGCAGTGACCATCGCCGCAGATCCCGTCGTCATCCCCCGAGCCCGTCAGTCCGTGGAGGGCACCATGCCTGTTGACAACGCAGCCGCCGAGACCCGGCCCGCCGGCACGACGGCCACCCCGGTGACCATGGTGGAGCCGCTGGCCGGCTTCGAGGCCGATACCGAATACACGCTCTCCCGCATCGACGAGGCGGGCATGCTGCAGTCGTTGCGCTCGGTGCGCGACACCGGTCTGCGCTTCGTGATCAGCCCCGCCGAGGTGTTCTTCGCGGCCTACCGCGACTCGCTCACCGACGTGATCACCGCGCCAGTCGCGGGGGCCCTCGGCGTCGACGAGTCCCGGGCCGACCTGGCGATGTACGTGATGCTGACCATCGGCACCTCGCTGAAGGACACGACCGCCAACCTGCGCGCGCCCCTGGTGCTCGATCGCGCGACCGGCAGGGCCGTCCAGGTGATCCTCGAGGACGACTCGCTCCCGCTGCACCAACCGCTGCCGACCGAGTAGACCCCGGGGCTGCGTCATACTCGCCGTCACAGCCGGCGCCCAACGCGGACGCAACGACCAGGACGCCGCGATCGGCGCGGTGTGATTCGATGGGCGCGATGCCCGAGCGACCCGTTGCCCCGTACCCGGTGCCCGCCGGGCCGGTCGACGCCGAAATCGTCATCACCAAGAGCCGGTTCCTCGCCGCGCTGCGCCCCGCTGACACCCGCGCCGCGGCGCTCGCCGCTCTCGACGAGATCCGTGCCGCGCACCCGGACGCCACCCACCATTGCTACGCCTACCTGGTCGGCTCGCCGCAGTCCGGGCAGGCGGCCATGAGCGACGACGGCGAACCCTCCGGCACGGCCGGCCGCCCCATCTTCTCGGTGATCGGCCACAAGGGCGTCGGGGACGTGCTGGTGGTGGTCACCCGCTACTTCGGCGGGGTCAAGCTCGGGGCCGGCGGCCTGGTGCGCGCCTACTCCGCGGCGGCCGAGGCGGTGCTGTCGCAGATGGTCGTCGTCGACAAGGTGGAAAAAGCGCGTGTGACGCTGCAGCTCGATTTCGCGCACGAGCAGCCGCTTCGACTCTGGTGTGCCCGCCGTGGAGCGAGCATCGAGGTGGTCGACTACGGGGAGACGGTGCGCGTCCGCCTCGCCGTGCCGGACGCGCTGCTGCCGGACCTGAAGGACTTCTGCGCGGCGCGTGGCATCGCATGGCACCGGTGAGCCGGCACCGGCCGCAGCCGACGACCGACGCCGCCGCGTCAGGTTCGCTACAGTTTGTACCGTGCTGATCCTGACCCGCCGCGTCGGTGAGAACATCGTCGTGGGCGACGACATC
>JBIQMQ010000343.1:0-1783 GCA_044463185.1 Nakamurella lactea
AACTCCACCACGTCGCCGTCGGCCATCACATAGTCCTTGCCCTCCATGCGGACCTTGCCGGCGGCCTTCGCGGCCTGCATGGAGCCGGCCGCCACGAGATCCTCGAACGAGACGATCTCGGCCTTGATGAAGCCGCGCTCGAAATCGGAGTGGATCACCCCGGCCGCCTGCGGCGCCGTCGCGCCGCGTCGGATCGTCCAGGCGCGCGCCTCCTTCGGCCCCGCCGTCAAATACGTCTGCAGACCCAGCGTGTGGAACCCGACCCGGGCCAGCGCATGCAGCCCGGGCTCCGACTGCCCCACCGACGCCAGCAGCTCCGCCGCCGACTCCTCGTCGAGCTCCAGCAGCTCCGACTCGGTCTTGGCATCCAGGAACACGGCGTCCGCCGGGGCGACCGCCGCCGCAAGTTCGGCGCGCCGCGCCGCGTCCGTCAGCACCGATTCGTCCGCGTTGAACACGTACAGGAACGGCTTCGTCGTCATCAGCGACAGTTCGCGCAGCAGCGGCAGATCGACCTCGGATGCTGCGGAGAACAGCGTGCGACCGGAGTCCAGCACACCGACCGCGGCCTTGGCCGCCGCCAGGACCGGGGCGCGGTCTTTCGCGTTCCGGGCCTCCTTCTCCAACCGCGGCACCGCCTTCTCCAGCGTCTGCAGGTCCGCAAGAATCAGCTCGGTGTTGACGGTCTCCACGTCGGCGAGCGGGTCGATGCGCCCGTCGACGTGCACCACGTCGTCGTCGGCGAACACCCGCACCACCTGGCAGATCGCGTCCGCCTCGCGGATGTTGGCCAGGAACTTGTTGCCGAGCCCGGCCCCCTCGGAAGCACCCTTCACGATGCCGGCGATGTCCACGAACGACACGGTGGCCGGCACGGTCTTGGCCGAGCCGAACAATTTCGCCAGCTCGTCTAGTCTCGGATCGGGCAGCGGCACCACGCCGACGTTCGGCTCGATGGTCGCGAACGGGTAGTTCGCGGCCAGCACTTCGGCCCTGGTCAACGCGTTGAACAGGGTGGACTTGCCAACGTTGGGCAGACCGACGATTCCCAGGGTGAGGCTCACGGGGCACCAGTCTATGCGGCACGATCCGCCACGAATTCCGTCATACTCGAAAACGCACACCGTATGGCGTCGCGCGGCCCAGGTTTATCTGTAACATTGTCAGGTTGCGTCACCATGCGCCCTGACCGTGATGGAGAAACAGATATGACTACGTCCTTGCCGACCACGCCTGCGGCAGGCGACAAGCTCGACTCCCGGGTACTCAAGATTTCCGGTGTCGTCGTCATCGGCGCCATCATGTCGATTCTCGATGTGACGGTCGTGTCGATCGCACTGCCGACGTTCATGCGCGTGTTCTCCGCGCAGTACTCCACCGTTGCCTGGACGATGACCGGGTACACCCTCGCGCTCGCCGCGGTCATCCCGGTGACCGGCTGGGCCGCCGACAGATTCGGCACGAAGCGGCTCTACCTGCTGGCCCTGCTGCTCTTCGTCGCCGGATCTGTCGCGTGCGGGCTCAGCTGGTCCATCGGATCGCTGATCCTGTTCCGCGTCATCCAGGGCCTGGGCGGCGGCATGCTCATGCCGCTCGGCATGACGATCATGACGCACGCGGCAGGACCCAAGCGCATCGGTCGGGTCATGGCGGTCCTCGGTGTGCCGATGCTGCTCGGGCCGATCGGCGGCCCGATCCTGGGCGGCTGGCTGATCGAAGCGGCCAGCTGGCACTGGATCTTCTTCATCAACCTGCCGATCGGCATCATCGCGATCATCGCCGC
>JBIQMQ010000344.1:0-1782 GCA_044463185.1 Nakamurella lactea
TGCGAGGTCGGCATCGCGCCGGTGAAGCCGGCCGAGTTCGTCGTCTTCCGCATCGCGCAGCACAAGCAGACCGCCAGCTGACCCGTCGTCATCCGCCATCAAGGAGCGTAAGCAATGCCGAATTTCCTGCAAGAAGACACGATCATCGCCCAGAACTTCTTCCTGGAGATCAAGGGCGAGATCCTCACCTATCTGTCGGGCGTGTCCGGCCTGGACATCGAGATGGACCACAGTGAGGTGATCCAGACGACCCCGGACGGCAAGAAGGTGATCCGGAAGATGCTGGGCAACCACGTCAAGGCGCCGGATCTGCAGCTCACCCGCGTGGCGCCGTCCGATTCCACGAGTGACCCGCTGTGGAAGTGGTTCAACGCCATCTACCAGAAGGGGATGCCGCTCGCGAATCGCACCGACCAGCGCAAGGACGGGTCGATCGTGCTGTACGACTCGACCGGCACCGAGGTGTCGCGCTTCAACTTCTTCAACGGCTGGCCGTCGAAGATCTCCACGGACGCGCTGTCGGTCGACTCGAACGATCCGGTCAAGGAAACGATCACGATCGTGTGCGAACGGCTTGAGCGAGTCAAGTGACCCTGCGTACTGAATACGAGTTCACGCTGCCCCGCGGTTATGTCGACCGCGGGGGCAGCGTGCACCGCAAGGGCGTCATGCGCCTCGCAACGGCGCGCGACGAGTTGGAGCCGCTGCGCAACCCGACGATCTCCGGCCCGGACGATCCGCGGCTGACGATCCTCATCCTCGCGCGCGTCGTGACGAAGCTCGGCGACGTGGAGATGATCACCGCGAACGAGATCGAGGGGCTGTTCGCCGTCGACCTCGCCTTTCTGCAGGACTTCTACGGCGTGATCAACTTCGGCACCCAGGAGGAGTACGAGGCGCTGTTGGCTGCCCAGCAGGACACCGCCGAGTATGACGCAGCCCCGGGCGGTTCGGGTTCCGCCGACGATTCGGCCGAGGCCGACGCGGGCGGGGGCCGGGCCGAGCAGGAGGACAAGCCGCCGGTCCGCACCCGCGTGGTCGAAGTCCCGCGCGAGAAGGACTGACCAGCGGCGTTCGGAAGGGTGCGATGAAGCGGTATCCGGTCGACGCGCTCTGGCAGGAGATCGCCTATCTCGCCTATCACCTGCATTGGCCGTTGGACGACATTTTGGATATGGAGCACGAGGACAGGGTGCGGATGATCCGCGCCGTCGTCTCGCTGAACCAACGAGCATGGGAGGCTGCGCGTGACTTCGCCCAGTGAGACCACCATGCTCGGCGGCGACGGCCAGGTGGGCGGCAATTTCCTGTTGGAGGTCGACGGCGTCGAGATCGGCATGTTCCAGTCGGTGACCGGCTTGCAGGTCTCCGTGCAGACGGAAGACCTGGTCGAGGGCGGCCAGAACGGGTTCACCCGCAAGCTGCCGGGCCGCATGGAATGGCCGAACATCGTGCTGTCGCGCGGTCTGATCCAATCGGACAACCTCTTCGAGTGGATCTCGAAGGCCTCAGGGGAGGGCTTCGCCGCCGGGGGCAACAAGCTGCAGCGCTGCACGGGCGCGATCACGGCGCTCGCCTCGGACGGCACGCGGTTGCGCGCCTGGAACCTGGCGAACTGCTTCCCGGTCCGATGGAAGGGCCCCGAGTTCAACGTGACATCGAACGACGCGCTGTCCGAGGAACTCGAGATCACGCACGAGGGCTTCCGTAGCGAGACGCAGGCGAAGTAGCCATGGCCACCGAGTCAGACCTTTCCCCGGTGCGTCTGGGACGGGCCGCGAC
>JBIQMQ010000345.1:0-1780 GCA_044463185.1 Nakamurella lactea
CGTCGTCAACCCGGCCACCGGCAGGCCCCTCGGTGACGTGCCGCTGGCCAGCGCAGCCGAGGCGGATGCCGCCATCGCCCGCGCGCACCAGGCCTTCCCGGCGTGGCGGACCGTCGCCCCCGGCGAGCGGGCCCGGCTGCTGAGGGCCTTCGCGACCGCCGTCGAGGCCCACATCGACGAGCTGGCCGCACTCGAGGTGGCGAACTCCGGGCACACCATCGCGAACGCCCGCTGGGAGGCCGGCAACGTCCGCGACGTGCTCCACTACTACTCGGCCGCGCCGGAAAGGCTGATGGGCAAACAGATCCCGGTGCCGGGCGGCGTCGACATCACGTTCCGCGAACCACTCGGCGTGGTCGGGATTATCGTGCCGTGGAACTTCCCGATGCCGATCGCCGGCTGGGGCTTCGGCCCGGCGCTCGCCGCCGGCAACACCGTGGTCCTCAAGCCGGCCGAGCTCACGCCGCTGACCGCGCTGAAGCTGGCGGAGCTGGCCCGGGAGGCGGGCCTGCCCGACGGGGTCTTCACCGTAATCCCCGGCGCGGGCAGCGTCGTCGGCCAGCGGTTCGTGGACAACCCCCTAGTCGCCAAGGTGTGCTTCACCGGGTCGACCGAGGTCGGCAAGCAGATCATGGCCGGCTGCGCCAAGCAGGTGAAGCCGGTGACGCTGGAACTGGGCGGCAAGAACGCGACCATCGTGTTCGCCGACACCGACCTTGATCGCGCCGCCGCCGCGGCCCCCTACGCCGTGTTCGACAACGCCGGCCAGGACTGCTGCGCCCGGTCGCGAGTCTTGGTGCAGCGCAGCATCTATGACGAATTCCTGGGCAAGTTCGCGGCCGCGGTGCGGAGCGTGAAGGTCCTCGACCCGGCCGATCCCGAGGCCGAGATGGGGCCACTGATCTCGGCCGCGCACCACGCCGCGGTGAGCCGATACCTGGACGGCGTGGAGGTGCTCACCACCGGTTCGACGCCGGCCGGCGACGGATTCGCGGGCGGCTTCTGGATGCCGCCGCGGGTGGTGCTGCCGACCGCCGTCACCGACGCCGTGTGGCGCGAGGAAGTCTTCGGCCCGGTCGTCGCGGTATTGCCGTTCGACGACGAGGACGAGGCGATCGCCATGGCCAACGACACCGAATACGGCCTGTCCGGCTCCATCTTCACCAGCGACGTCGGCCGGGCGCTGCGGGTCGCCTGCGGTGTGCGTTCCGGCAACCTGTCGGTGAACTCGCACTCGTCCGTCCGGTACTGGACGCCCTTCGGCGGCTACAAGCAGTCCGGCCTCGGCCGGGAACTCGGCCCCGACGCCACCGACGCGTTCACCGAGGAGAAGAACGTGTTCATCGCGACCTGACGCCGCGGCGCCGCAGCAGGGCCGCGCGCCGCAGACCCTGCCGGATCCGGAGCAACCGAGGACGGCGTCATACATGCAACGTCGCACAGGGAAAGGGATCTCATCCATGGCAGGACGTCTCGACGGCCGGGTGGCCGTCATCACCGGCGGATGTTCCGGCATCGGACTGGCTACGGCGAAACGGTTCGCCGCCGAAGGCGCGCATGTCGTCATCGGGGATATCGACACCGAGCGCGGACCGGCCACCGCCGAAGAGATCCGCGGCGCCTTTCTGAAAACCGATGTCACCGGCAAGGAGTCGGTGGATGCCCTGTTCGCGTTCGCCCACAACACCTACGGCGCCGTCGATATCGCCTTCAACAACGCCGGCATCTCCCCGCCCGACGACGATTCGATCCTGACCACCGAGCTCGACGCCTGGCGCCG
>JBIQMQ010000346.1:0-1780 GCA_044463185.1 Nakamurella lactea
GCCTCGGCGACTCACGGCGCAGGGCGTTCGCCGCTATCTCGTCACCGCGGAAACGTGGCCAGGCGGCGCGTCGCGGGCTGGTGATCACCAGATTCTGGGCGAGGCGCCGGCGCACGGCATGCCCGTCACCTGGGGCGAACCGGAGCCGGACAGCTCACGCCCGGCGCCCGACGGTCCACAGTGGCCCCTCGCTTAGCCGCGGCGGGTGCTTGAGGTGGCGCGCTATACCGCCACCTGGGGCACACGAGGCGGAAAGTGAACTCAGCGCAGCGCGGCGGCCGTCGGGCAGCTCACCGATAGGGCGGCCTTCAGCCCCACCCGATTGAGATGCGCGGCCACCGTCGCCCACGCGCGGTGAATCGTCACCTCGTGGTAGTCGATGGCGTGGTCCGCGCAGAAGGCTCGGACGATCGGGCGCGCCAACCGCAGATTCGGGGTCGGCATGGCGGGAAACAGGTGGTGCTCGATCTGGTAGTTCAGCCCACCCATGGCGAAGCTCGCTGCTCGTCCGCCGGACACGTTGCGCGACATCAGCACCTGCCGGCGGAAGAAGTCGATCTTGCTGTCCTTCGGGACCACCGGCATGCCGATATGGCTGGCCGCGAATGCGGATCCCAGGTAGAGGCCGGTCACGCCGAGCTGGACGCCCAGGAACGTGGCCGCGAGACCCCAGGGCAGGAACACGAAGAGCGCCGCCGGATAGGCCCCGAGCCGCAGGGTGAGCAACAGCGCTTCGATCCAGCGGTGCTTCAGTCCGCGCCGTGTCGCGACCGTCACCACGCTCTGCACGTGCAAGTTGAGCGCCTCGGCGACGAGAAGCGGGTAGAACCACCAACCCTGGCGGGAGTACACGAACGCGGCGAGACGGCTGCGCGGGGGTGTGTCGGTGTCGTAGAACCGCAGGACGGCGGATTCGATGTCCGGGTCTTTGCCGATCTGATTCGGGGCCTGGTGATGCCGGGTGTGTTTGGTGTTCCACCAGCCAAGGCTGACGCCGCCGACCCCGGTGCCCAGCAGCAGCGCCGTCCATTCGTTCGCTTTGTGCGATCCGAAGACCTGCCGGTGCGCCGCGTCGTGGCTCAAAAACATGAACTGCGTCACAGTCAGGGCTATCACCGCCGCGACGCAGACCTGCCCCCAGTGCTCGCCGAGCGCCAGGAATCCGACGCCCGCGCCGATCAAAACGAGTAGCAGCGCAGAAATCTTGACGACGTAAAAGCCGGCCCGGCGCCGCATCAACCCGGCGTCCTGGACCTGCTTCAAGACTGTCGCGTAGTCGGTGACCGCGCGCGTTGCCGGCCGAATCCGTTGGGCCGCAAGAAGTTTCGAAGGATGCGTGAGTGCGAGGGAGGAGCTCATGTTGCTATTGATGCCCTTATCGAACCGGAGTGGGACAGCGACGATATGACGCCGTACGGGACAGAGCCCGGCTCGCGGACGCGGATAGCAGCTCCAGGTTCTGGCCCGAGTATGCCTTACCGGCAGTGCCGGCGGCCCTCCGCCCCGGAACGCGCCAACGGGTGGGTGAGCGATCGACACTGCCAATCCAGCCCGCTATGTGTCATGCTTGAACGAGTTGGGCTTAACTGTTCGTGGTTTTCTCTTGCTTGGCTGCCTGGCCGGTCTCCGGCCGCGGGGTAGTGCCGATGGAGTTAAAGAACTCGTACGCAACGGCCAACACACCAGCTCGCGGTCAATCGTCCGTGGGCACCAGCGGAGCACAAGGAAAAAAGATGGCAGACGGAACAGTGAAGTGGTTCAACGCGGAAAAGGGCTTCGG
>JBIQMQ010000347.1:0-1768 GCA_044463185.1 Nakamurella lactea
GGCTTCGCGATGCTCACCATCCATTTGACGTCGAACTTGTCGGTGAACATGCCGAAGGTGTCTCCCCACGGCGATTCGCCGAGCGGCATCATCACGCTCCCGCCGGCCGACAACTCCTCGAAGTACCGGCGCAGCGTGGCTTCGTCGTCCCCGGACAGCGACAGCGAGAAGTTGGTGCCCTTGGTTCCGCCCATGCTGGCCGGCGTGTCGGACGCCATCAACACGAAGCCGGCGTCGGTGGTGAGCTGCGCGTGCATGATCTTGTCCTGCTCGGCGACGTCGTCGCTGGCGTGGTACTCGCCGAACGTGCTCAGCGTCAGTTCGCCGCCCAGCACCGAGTGGTAGAACTCCATCGCCTGCCGGGCGTCGTCGAAGAAATGGAGATAGGCGTTCAACTGCACGGGCATCATGGCCATCCTTTGTCGTCGTGTTGATCGCTTGGTCGTGGTGGCGGTCCCGCGGGGTCGCGAGACCCACCAGCATGACGTAATTCCCGCCTCGCGGGAAGGCCGGTGCGCGTGGTCCGGCGAAATCTTCGTACCCGGGGCCGGGACTTTTGTCCCTGCCGGGTGGCCCGTTCGGCTCTGGAATCGGGACGGTGGCCCAGACGAGCCTCGATGTCACAGCGGCAACGTACCGGTCTTGCCGCGTGGTCGACGAAGGAGTGCAACATGAAAGCGCTGGTGTATCACGGGCCGAGCCAGAAGTCGTGGGATACGGTCCCCGATCCGCAGATCCTCAAGGCCACGGACGCCATCGTGCGGATGGACACGACGACGATCTGCGGCACCGACCTGCACATCCTCAAGGGCGACGTGCCCGCAGTGACCCCCGGCCGAATTCTGGGCCACGAGGGCGTCGGCACGGTGACCGAGGTGGGCACCTCCGTTGCGAACGTCCGCGTCGGCGACCGCGTCATCATCTCGTGCATCAGCGCCTGCGGCTCGTGCAGCTACTGCCACCGCGGCCTGTATTCGCACTGCCTTGCCGACGAGGGCGCGAGCGGCATCGGCTGGATCTTCGGGCACCTGATCGACGGAACCCAGGCCGAGTACGTGCGGGTGCCGTTCGCGGACAACTCGCTGTACAAGGTCCCGGACGGGGTCGACGACGATGCGGCGGTGATGCTCTCCGACATCCTGCCGACCGGTTTCGAGATCGGCGTCCGGTACGGCAAGGTCCAGCCGGGTGACGTGGTCGCCGTGGTCGGGGCCGGCCCGGTGGGTCTGGCGGCGATCATGACGGCAGGGCTGTACGGGGCGGCGCGGGTGATCGCGCTCGATCTCGACGAGAACCGCCGCAACGTGGCGCAGGCCTTCGGCGCGACTGACGCGATCGATTCGGCCGCCGACGATTGGGCGGAGCAGGTCCTCGCGCTCACCGACGGGCTGGGCGTGGACGTGGCGATCGAGGCAGTGGGCGTGCCGGCGACATTCGATGCGTGCACCCGCATCGTGCGGCCCGGCGGCTCCGTCGCGAACGTCGGTGTGCACGGCAAGCCGGTGGAGCTGAACCTGCAGGACCTGTGGATCAAGGACCTGTCGATCACGATGGGCCTGGTCAGCACCTCGACGACGCCGATGCTGCTGAAGCTGGTGGAGCAGCACCGGCTGCCCGCGGCGAAGTTCGTGACGCACCGCTTCGGCTTCGATCAGATGCTGGAGGCCTACGAGGCGTTCGGCAACGCGGCCGCCACCAAGGCGCTGAAAGTGCTGATCAGCCGGTAAGACCGTGCATGACGCCGCAGCGGCCCTCTCGTGTCCGGACG
>JBIQMQ010000348.1:0-1735 GCA_044463185.1 Nakamurella lactea
CCAGCCGCAGGGCCGTCACGGCCGCGGCCGAGGTGAGTGCCACCCAGTCGTAGCCGCCGCCGGCCAGATGCCTTACGGCGTCACGCATCTCGGCGGACTGCGTCATGGGCGTGATGCCGATCAGCGGCACCGGCCGGGGCAGGGCGCCACGGCGACGCAGCACGTCCGTCAACTCGTCGGCACGGCCGGCAGGGCGCGGGATCAGCACCCGCCAGCCGGCGAGCGGCGCGGATGGATCGACTGCCGCAGGCATCATTCGGGCTCCCGGGCGCGTGCCATCAACGTGGCGGCCCCGTCGGCGAGCAGCGCTTCGGCGGCGGCCGCACCCAGCGCATCGGCCTGGTCGGCGGGGCCCTCGGCGTGGTGGTCCAGCGCGCGCGACCCGTCAACGGCGATCACCCGGGCGTGCAGCCGCAGCCGGCCGTCACCGACGGTGGCGAACGCCCCGACCGGGGCTGCGCAGCCCGCCTCCAAACCGGCCAGCAGCGCCCGCTCGGCGGCGGCGGCCTGTCGGCTCGGCGCGTCATCGATCGCGGAGACCCCGGCGATCAACGCGGCATCGCCGGCGCGGCACTCGACGGCGAGCGCACCCTGGGCCGGGGCGGGCAGCATCTCCTCGACGCCGAACGCGTAGGTCACCGCGTTCAGCCGCCCGATGCGCTCCAGGCCGGCATGCGCGAGGATGACGCCGTCCACGCGCCCTCCGACGGCGCGCAGTCTGGTGTCCACGTTGCCGCGGATCTCCACCGGCTGCAGGTCTTGGCGCAGACGGCGGATCTGCGCGGCGCGGCGCGGCGAACCGGTGCCGATGCGGGCGCCCGGCGGCAGTGTCGCGATGGTCCAGTGGTCCGCGGCGCACAGGACGTCGGACGGGTTGGCGCGCGGCGGCACGGCGGCGAGGCCGACCCGCGCATCGGGGGCGGTGGGCAGGTCCTTGAAGGAGTGCACGGCGACGTCCACTTGGCCGTCAGCGAGTGCCTCGCGCACCGCGGTGACGAACACACCGGTGCCGCCGATCTGTGCCAGCGGCGCGCGATCCACGTCGCCGGTGGTGCGGATGCGCACCAGTTCGCAGGGCCGCCCGGTCGCCGCGGTGATCGCGTCCCCCACCAGCCGCGATTGGGCCAGGGCGAGTGCGCTGCCGCGGGTGCCGATGCGGATGGCACCGTCGGGCGCGACGCGTGCCATCACGCCGACAGCACCCCGTCGATGCCGGACGCCGTGAGCGCATCCGGCGAGAAGCCCAGCCCGGCCCAGTCCGCGGCGGAGTCCTCGCCGGCGGTCGTCGGCCGCACCGGATTCGCCCGGCAGCAGCCGGGCGGGCAGGCCCCCGGTCGCGCCGGCAACGAGGTGGCGGACGCGATGTCCACGCCGCCGATGAGCCGCGCCACGACCAGGTCGGCCAGCCCGGACACGAAGCGCGGGTCAACCCCGGGCGTTGCGACGCGCCGGAACCACACGCCGTGCTCCGCGGCGACCTCCGCGGCTTCGGTGTCCAGATCCCAGATCACCTCGACGTGATCGGAGATGAATCCGATGGGCACGACGATCACCGCGCGGGTACCGTCGCCGGCGAGATCCGCGATCACGTCGCCGATGTCGGGCTCCAGCCACGGGATGTGCGGGGCGCCCGACCGCGATTGGTAGACGAGCTGCCAGGCCGGCTGCCCCGCTGGCGCACCGGCCGCTGCCTCGCGCTCCTCTCCGGCCGCTGCCGCGCGCCGCTCCCCGGCCG
>JBIQMQ010000349.1:0-1724 GCA_044463185.1 Nakamurella lactea
CCGTCCACCCCGCCGCCGCCGAGCAGCGCGTTGTTGGCCGCGTTCACGATGGCGTCGACCGCGAACGTGGTGATGTCGCCGTGGGCGAGTTCGATCCGCACGACCGTCACCCCACCGCAAAGCCCGGGCGGCGGGGCCCGGCGGCGTCAGCCGAGGGATACGTCATATCCGAAACCCCTTACGCAGCAACAGGTTCAGCGGGTCGGGTCGAATGGCCGGAGCAGATCCGAGACCTTCCCGGTGGCGATCTGCTCCGCGAGCAGCTTGCCGGTCAGCGGCCCCAGGGTGATCCCCCACATGCCGTGCCCACCGGCGACGTAAACGTCCTTGTTGCGGGTGGCGCCGATCAGCGGCAGGCCGTCGACGGTCACCGGGCGGCCGCCGACCCAGACGTCGTGCTTCTCGTTCCAGTCCACCCCGGACAGCAGCGGCCGGCCGTTCTCGGTGATGCCCTCGACGCGGCCCATGTCCAGCGGCGCGTCGACGTCGCGGAACTCCATGGTGCCGGCCACCCGGAGCCGATCGCCGATGGGTGTGCAGGCGATGCGCTCGTGCGGGAAGTACACCGGGCACGGCACCGGCGACGAAACCGGGACGCTGAACGAGTAGCCGCGGCCGGCGCGCAAGGCGACGGTGACGCCGTACTGGCGCGCGAGTTCGGGCAGCCAGGCGCCGGTAGCGAGCACCACGGCGTCGCCGCGCACGGGTTCGCCGCCGTACAGCTCCACGCTGAACCCGCCGGGGCCCTGCCGCAGGGCGCGGACGCTGGCGCCGGCGTGCACCTCGCCGCCGCGGTCGCGCACCGCGTCGGCCAGCGAGGCGACGTACTCGCCGGGGTCGATGTAGCGCTGGCCGTTGATGCGGATCGCGGTCTGCACCTGCGGGGAGACGATCGGCAGCTCGCGGCGCAGGGTGTCGCCGTCGATCACCTCGGTGTCCAGGTCGAGGCCGGATTCGTGGATCAGGTCGATCTCGCGGACCAGCCCGGCGGCTTTGGCCTCGGTGAGGAAGGCGGCCATGATCGGCGCCTCGTGGGTCTTGCCGGTGACTCCGCCCGCGGCGAGCTCGTCGTAGGCCTCGATGGCGAGCCGGTTGACCGGCACGTAGGCGGCCATGGTGCGCCGCCACTGTTTCATGGTGCAGCGGCGGGCAAAGCCCAGCAGGAATCGCCACAGCTTCGGGTCGAACTTGAACGGCACGTAGAGGGCGGCGTGCTTGTCCAGCAGGGACTGCAGGCCATACTTGATGACGCTCGGCTCGGCCAGCGGGATCGCGAGCCCGGGCGAGATCCAGCCCGCATTGCCCCACGAGGAGCCGGCGGCGACACCGGACCGGTCCAGGACGACGACCTCGATGTCCCGTTCCTGCAAATGCCAGGCGGTGGCCAGCCCCAGCATCCCTGCTCCGACCACGACCACTCGACGAGGCGCTCTGCGCTCTGCCATGTCCGCTCGACCTTCCACATGTGCCCGTAGGGATGCGCGCCGGGCCGGATGCCCGACGCCGCGCAGGGCGCGGATTCGGACATCCCGCGCTCTCCATTTCGGACGCTACCAGCGCGTCGGCCCGTTGGCACAGGGGCGCTGTGCTGTGACAATCACCGCCCCGCGTGAGGGGTGACCGCGGTGTCGGATCGGCGCGACCGCGGGGTCGGATCGACGCGGCGGGTGGGCCCGTGACGGCGCCGTGGGCGGGCCTGGACCAAGGCGGCTCGCGCCTCGGAA
>JBIQMQ010000350.1:0-1711 GCA_044463185.1 Nakamurella lactea
CAAGTTCACCGCAGGGCTGCACCACGCGATCACCGGACCGCACGGCCCCGCCGGCAGCATCCAGTACGGCGTGCTGAACGTGATAGCCGCTGTGCGGCAGGCGCTTTCGCTCACGCTCACCGACGAGCATGACGCAGCCCTCGTGCCGAGCCTGTCCCGGACGCTGATGCGCACCGACGCGACATCGTTGGCGGCCGAAGCGATCTCGCTGCTAAGCAGCGACGCCGACGCCATCCGGACGGTCTTCGTCTCCTTCGGCTGCTGCGGCGTCACGGAACCCCTCGCCGAACTCGCACACCTCGGCGTGATCCCGGAACTACCAGAAGGGCCGCTGTCATGACTCACACGCCGCCGTCGTGGGTTCCCGGTGCCGCCGGCTCCGGCTACGACGTCGACCACCTGCCGCTTTCCATCGTGGAGGTCGGCGGCGAACGCCGGGTCGGCGTGCGCATCGGCGACTACGTGCTCGACGCCGGACCGGCCGCGGCGGCCGCCGGCGGCACCGCCACGGCCGAACTGTGGATGGCGTCGTCCCTGGAACCCTTCTTCGCTGCAGGGCCCGCGATCTGGGCCTACGCGCGCGACTGGCTCGCCACCGTGCTGACGGATCCCGCACACCGCGCCGTGATCGGTCCGCATCTACTTCCGCACGATTCAGTCCCGGCCCTGATGCCGTTCCGCGTCGGCGATTACGTCGACTTCTACGCCAGCGAACACCACGCTGCCAACCTGGGAAGGCTGTTCCGTCCGAACAGTGAGCCGCTGCTGCCGAACTGGAAGCACCTACCGGTCGGGTATCACGGCCGATCCCAGACCGTCGTCCCCTCCGGCACGCCGATCGTCCGGCCGTGCGGCCAGATGCGCGGCCCGGACGGTAACCCGGTGTTCGGGCCGAGCCGCCGGCTGGACATCGAAGCCGAACTCGGCTTCGTCGTCGGAGGCGCCTCGACGCTCGGAAACCCCGTCCCCGCAACGGCTTTCCCAGACACGGTGTTCGGCGTGACGCTGCTCAACGACTGGAGCGCAAGGGACATCCAGTCATGGGAGTACGTGCCGCTGGGGCCGTTCCTCGGCAAGTCGTTCGCCACGTCGATCAGCCCGTGGATCACGCCGCTCGCCGCGCTCCAGGCCGCGAGAGTCGCGCCGCCGCCGCGCACCCGCCCGTTGCTGCCCTACCTGGCCGACGACCCGGACGCTCCGTGGGGCCTGGACATCTCGCTCACCATCGAGTGGAACGGCACCGTCGTGAGCCGACCGCCGTACGCGTCGATGTACTACACCGGCGCGCAGATGCTGGCGCACACCACCGTCAACGGCGCCACGGTCCGTCCCGGCGACCTCTACGCCTCCGGCACCATCTCCGGCCCCCGCCCGGACCAGGTCGGCTCGTTCATCGAACTCTCCGAAGGCGGCCGTACACCCGTGACGCTGGCCGACGGCTCGCAGCGCACCTTCCTCGCCGACGGCGACACCGTGACGATCTCCGCGACCGCGCCCTCGACCTCCGGCGGGCGCCTGACCTTGGGCAGCGTCACAGGCACCATCGCACCCGCCCGCGAGCTGTAGAGCCTGCGGGCGTCGCTGCGTCTGCTTGCGCTATTCCTCGCCTCCGCTTCGGGCGGCACTCGCTAGCGCTCCTGACGCCCTACGCTGCGGCCGCGTCACACCTCGGCGCTCGCGTCAACCTTTGCTACAGATTGCCTCGGCAGTA
>JBIQMQ010000351.1:0-1697 GCA_044463185.1 Nakamurella lactea
CAGTCGGCAGAGCGTCTCCATGGTAAGGAGAAGGTCTACGGTTCGATTCCGTAAAGGGGCTCTGACGCGCGTCATGTCTCGCCTGCGCGGGTCTGGTGGCGTCAGGGCGGTGTAGCTCAGTCGGTAGAGCAAGCGGCTCATAATCGCTGTGTCGCCGGTTCAAGTCCGGCCACCGCTACTGGTATGACGGAACCCGCCGCTCACGCGGTTGGGCTGTGTCACGTACTGGTCACCCACCATGCGGGCCGGACCGACCGGGTCCCGCGACGAGAACGTTGTGAAAGAGAGGATGCGGTCGTGGCTGCCACCGATGTCCGCCCGAAGATCACGCTGGCGTGCGAGACCTGCAAGAACCGCAATTACATCACGCGGAAGAACCGCCGCAACGATCCCGATCGGCTGGAGCTCAAGAAGTTCTGCCCCACCTGCGGCAAGCACACCTCGCACAAGGAAACCCGCTAACCCCTCGCTCGGATCCTGTGCCCCGGCGCGGATCCGGCACTGCCGCGGAAGGGCTGCGTCGATGGATCAGGCATTCGTCGGGCGGTCGTTCCCGCACGCAGAGCCCTACCTGGTGGGCGTGGAGAAGGTGCGGGAGTTCGCCGACGCGATCGGTGAGCGCTCCCCGCTGTGTCACGACCGGGCCGCTGCCCGCGCCGCCGGGTACCCGGACGTGGTCGCGCCACCCACGTTCGCGATGGCGGCGGTGGCGCGCGCCCAGGAGGCCGTGCTGTTCGACCCCGAGCTGGGCCTGGACTTCTCCCGGGTGGTGCACGGCGATCAGGCCTTCACCCATCACCGGCCGATCTGCGCCGGCGACGAGCTGCACGCCACCGTGCACATCGACGCGATCCGGCAGATGGCCGGGAACGACATCATCACGCTGCGCACCGAGCTGGCCGACGCCGCCGGCGCGCCGGTGAGCACGGCCGTCTCGACCCTGGTATCCCGGGGTGCGGCATGACCCGCCCCGTCGCAACTAACGCAGTCGCGGCCCACTCGGCAGTGGGCGACGAGATCGGGCCGCTGGTCGTCGGTGTCGACCGCGCCCGGCTGGTGCGCTACGCCGGTGCGTCCGGCGATTTCAACCCGATCCACTGGAACGAGCGGGTCGCCACCGGCGTGGGCCTGGACGGCGTCATCGCGCACGGCATGCTGACCATGGCGTTGGCCGGCCGGCTGGTCACCGACTGGGCCGGCGACCCGGGCGCCGTCGCCTCGTTCGAGGTCCGCTTCACCCGGCCCGTGGTGGTCCCGGACCCCGGTGAGGCGGAGGTGACGATCGTCGGCCGCGTGGCGGAGATCACGGATCAACCCGACGGGTCGCGGGTCGCCCGGGTCGATCTCACGGTCACCGTGGGCGGCGCGAAGGTGCTGGGCAAGGCCCGCGCCCTCGTCCGGCTCTAACCCCCAGCGGTACGGCCTGCACAATCAGGCGCGGCACCGGGGGAGTCTGCTCGGTTCGTCAAATACCCGCGCGGTGCCTTACACTGGACCGCCGGGGGTGAACTGAGTGCTGCCTGCGTTCCCAGCGCACGACAGGCGACATCGGTCCACCCTTGTGCGTGCTGTGGCTGTTGCCGCGTGGCGCCGCCGTCCGGCGGTGCGTGGCGGTGACGACGGCAGCCCGAAGGGGCGTGGCTCAATTGGTAGAGCAGCGGTCTCCAAAACCGCAGGTTGCAGGTTCGAGTCCTGTC
>JBIQMQ010000352.1:0-1693 GCA_044463185.1 Nakamurella lactea
GTCAGCTTGTCGACATACGAGGGCCAGTCGACGTCGGGAATGTTGTCACCCGGGCGTCGGAGTCCCACAGCCCCGTCGATCTGCTCGCGCACGATGTCGGCGTGCCCTGCGTGGCGCGTCAAATCCGCGATGACGTGTACGAGGATCTGCTGCAGCGTCACCTGCCGGCGCTTCTCGGGCCACCACGGCACGCGGCCGGCGGCATCCAACGGAAGTGCGTCGATGGTCTCGTCCGCGAACGCCCACACGCGACGGTAGAGGTCGATGATGCCCGCCGCTGTCTCGTCGGCGGTAGCGTACCAGTCGGCCTGCGGGTCGGAGTCGAAGGCTTCCTCGGCGACGACCTCCGCCGGCGAGGGCCACGGTCGATCGAAAGTGGGCCCGAAGTAACCAATCTCGACGTTGAGGCAGTGTTTCACGATGCCGAGCAGGTTGGTGCCGGTGGGTGTGCGGGGCAGCCGCAGCTCGCGCTCGCCGAGGCCGTCCGTCTTCAACAGCAGCGCCTCCCGCGCCTTCTGTAGATAGCGGCGCAGGATGGCTTTCGGATTGGTCCGGTCTGTCATCGCGACAGTATGGCAGGGCGGTAGGACAGGCGACGGCGATCCCAGCTGGCATCACCCGCGGTGGCCCGCTACCGGTACGCAGGCTGCGGAATCGTGGGGTCGGCTTGCACGACGTCGAGGCCAGGAGTGGCCAGCAACTCGTCGATGGCCGCGGCAGAAGCACCGATGCCGGCCCAGTGCGGATCGACGTCATTCGCGACGCACCAGGCGTGGTCGGCCGGCCAGATGAATGCTGGATTCGGCATATCGATGCGCGGCATGCCGGGAAGACGATCGGCCGCACCCCAGTCGCCGAAATCCACGAGCCGGCCCCGGAACAGGAAGTACTCGCGATGCGGGATCGACACCTTGGGGCCCTGGAGCACCGCCGCGTCGAAGGCGGGCGCCATGGCCGGTCCGCGCGTCACGGTTCCGGTCGCCCGGTCCACGGTGCGCAGGCCGTCACCACCGTAGATGTCCGATGCCCATCCGTCCCACAGGCAGAAGAAGCAGTCGTCCGGTGTGGTGGTGTGGCGGGCGAGCATGTCGAGCACCTGACGTACCAGCGCCGCCTCCGACTCCGGGACATCCGCGTCATCGACGTCGTTCTCGCGTTGCCCCGGATAGGTCGGGTCGGGGACGAACCGCAGTCGCGCGTAGCTATCGAAGCTCGGCGGCCCGAATCCGATCAACTGGCTCCACGGGGTGCCCGCATCGGTCAGCCATGCTCCGGGGGATGTGTCCGCACACCACGACAGGCTCATGGGTGCCAGTATCCGCGATGGGCCTGCCGCGGCTACCACCGCTCGTGGGGTCGACCCGCGTGCATGACGGTGCGGCGCGGAACGTCCTTGGCAGGCAGCACGCCGACGAACTGCGCCTCCATTACCGGTGGCGCCACGCAACGCTATCGCGATCCTGCGTCCCAACACGTCCATGACGCTGTTCTCGCAACGTCGAGCGTCCCGAGAACGGCGTCATACGCGTTTTGTCCCTTATGCCGCTGCACGTGCAGCGCGACAGAGTCGAGGAACCGGACTTCGGTCTGTTGGGGTGCTTCGAACGCGCCCGACGGTCCTGGCAGACGGCAGCGGGCCAGCCATTCAGTGTGCGGACGACGCCCGTGCGGCGAGCACCCTGCCCAGGTCTGC
>JBIQMQ010000353.1:0-1692 GCA_044463185.1 Nakamurella lactea
CTGGTGGAGACCAGAATCGTTGCCGAGGCCAAGCAAGGCACCGCGGCGGCCGCGGACCTTCGGACGTTCTTGACCGCGATCGACGCCGACATCATCGCGGTCGACGCCGATCAGGCGGACATCGCCGCAGCCGCCTGGATGCGTTTCGGTCGCGGTCGCCACCCGGCGGCGCTCAACTTCGGCGATTGCTTCTCCTACGCCCTGGCGAAGTCCCTCGGCGCACCACTGTTGTTTAAGGGCAACGACTTCACTCGGACCGACATCGCCAGCGTTCTGTGATCCTCATTGTCGCCTCGTGTTAGTGACGCAGACATATTCGCCTGCCTCACTAACACGCGCGCCGGGTTCTGCACGCGCGCCCGGCTTTACACGCGCGCCGGGTTCTGCACGCGCGCCCGGCTTTGCAGGCGCAGGAGCTACCCCTGAGCGGCCTTGGCTGCGGCCAGCACCGCGTCGGCGACGGTGGCGGGCGCGCCCAGGGCCGTCACCGCACCTAAGGACCCGGTGGCCAGGAACTTCTGCGCGGCAGGCTCGAGCCGCGCGGGGGACGTGGTGAGCAGCACGGCGCCGTTCGCCGCGGCCAGCGGCCCGACGGCGAGGGCATCTGGGAAGCCGGTGAGGCCGTTGGCCAGGAACACGGGCGCCGATGACGTAGTCCCGTAGTGCGCCCCGTCCACCCCCGCGAGCGTCGACCGGGCGAAGTCGTACAGCGCCGCGGCGGTGGCGAACCGGTTGCTGCCCGCGATCCGCGTCACCGACTGCACCCCGGCGGCCTTCGCCTGCGACACCACCGAGTCCGGTACCCGATCGGTGCCGCCCAGCACGATCAGGTTCGAGATCCCTTGCGACGTGAGCGCTGTCGCGACCGAGGACGGCAGCGCGGACGGCCCCGTCAGGTACACCGGGATGCGCATCGCATTCGAGATAGGCCCTGCGGCCAGGGCGTCGGCGTTCGAGGTGCCCGAGGCCAGAAACGCGGTCTTGCCCAGCGAGCTGCCCGAGCCGATCGTGTACTTCTCCACCCAGAACCCGGTCGGGTCGTCGCCGTTCGCCGTGGCCGCCCGCACCGCCGTGTCGTAGCGGGAGTCGCCGGCGACCCGCACCACATGGTTCTGCGTGTCCTTCGCGATCGGCTGCACGATCGCGTTGAGCTGCTTCACGACCGCATCCGACACGGAATCGGCCTTGCCCATCACCAACACCTGGAAGGCGGTGTCGGTCGACCCGCTCATCACGGATTTCACCGCGGCGGCCGTCTCCGGCGGCAGACTGGCCGCGCCGGTGAGCAGGATCGGCGCGCGCACGATCCCGGCCAGGTAGTTCGCAGACAGCGCGTCGAAGCCCTGCTTGTCCGACGTGCCATTCGCGATCACCACAGTGCTCGCGGCGCCGAACTGCGCGGCCAGTTTCGCCGCGGTGTCGTACCGGTTGTTGCCGGCGATCCGATCCGGAAGCACCAGCGACACAGCAGGTTTCGCAGCGGCAACCGCGGCGAAGCTGCCGGCGACCGTGGCATAGCTGCCGGCCGACGGAGTGACGGCGGCAGCCGAGGGCGGCGTCATACCCGCTGCGCACGCCGCAACCACCGCACCCGCCAGTAGGGACCTTGCGCGACGCTTCACTGGGCAACCTCCAACGTGGATCGGCTTCCCACCGTACCGAACCGGGTCACAGGAAACCGGGCGTCGGCAG
>JBIQMQ010000354.1:0-1654 GCA_044463185.1 Nakamurella lactea
GCATCCGCCGGAACATCCACCAGTAGAGCAGCACCAGCAGGATGATCGGGCCGAATGACAGCACCAGATTGAACAGCGACCCGCGTTCCTGCACCAACGGTGTGGCGCTCACCGTAGCGCCGTGCTCCGCCAGGTCCTGGAGCAGATCGTCCTGGGCGAAGGTGGGGCGCTCGGTGGTGAAGCTTTGGTAGCTGGCGCCGTCGCCGTCCGGTAGCGGGGCGGGAGTGACGAGCGTGCCTTGAATCGTGTCGCCCTGAGCGAAGATCTCGGCCACGTTCCCCGCGCGTACCTGCTCGGTGAACTCGGTGTACGAAACGGAGTCCGGGCCGCCGAGGGAATCCTGCAGGGACAGGACGCCGAAGAGGAGCGCGTATCCCACCGCGGCGAGGAGCAGGACCAGCCACCAGCGGGGCTTGTTCTTGTCGCCTTCCGGCATGCCTTCGATGCGCCACGGGCGGCTCGGCGGCCGGTTCGGATCGGGCGGCGCGGGCGACCGCTGGGCATCGTCGGCGACGCGATTGCCGGTCGCGGAACCGCGCGCACCGTTGAGTCCGCCCAACGGGCCACGCACGACGCCCCACTCTGTGGCGTCAGGCGGGCTGCCTGCGGATTCCGTCATCTCCGTTCCCCCGGCTGCGAACTGGAACTCCCACTCCGGGACGCTCCCGCTCACCAGTGTGCCTGCGCGGGCATCCGTTCGGACACGGACGAAAGTCCCTCCGAGGTGCGGCGGGTGACCGGCCGGGATGCACCCGCGGGCGTTTCGGGGGCGGCGCTGCGGGGTAGGGCTGGTCACGGCGAGCTGGCATGACGTAATCGGCGCGGCGTGGCGCCGCGAGGAGCGCGCGATGGACACGACCACAGATCGACAGGAGCCGGAGCACCAGAGCGTGTGGCGGGCGACGGCACCGAGCGCTTCGGCGTATCCGCCCCTTTCCGCGGACATCACGGTCGACGTGGTCGTCGTGGGCGCGGGCTGCACGGGGCTGACCGCGGCTCTCCTGTTGCAGCGCGAGGGATTCTCGGTCGCGGTGGTGGAGGCCCGGGAGGTCGGCTGCGGCACGAGCGGGGGCACCACCGGGAAGGTCACCACCCAGCACGGGTTGATCTATTCCGAGCTCGTCCGGCGTCATGGGCGGGAGAAGGCGCAGCTGTATGCGGACGCCAACCGCGCCGGCCTGGAACTGATCGCCGCGCTCGCCGGCGAGATCGACTGCGAGTTCACCCGCGCTGCCGCGTATGTCTACACGCGCACGCCGGACATGATTGCGACGATGACGGCCGAAGCCGAGCAGGCGGCCGAGCTGGGGCTGCCGGCCCGCCTCGATACGGCGACCGGCCTGCCCTTCGATGTCGCGGCCGCCGTTCGCTTCGATGACCAGGCGCACCTTCACCCGGGTCGCTATCTCGACGGCCTGGCGCTGGCGTTCGTCGCGGCGGGCGGCCAGCTCTTCGAGCACTCGCGCGCCACGGAGATCGCCGACGCCAACGACTCCGTCGAGGTCACCTGCGTTCAGAGCGCCGCGCCGGGCGGCGCGTCGCACACCGTCACGGCGTCGCATTGCCTCGTGGCGACACTGCTGCCGATCGGCGTCATCGGTGGTTGTTTCGCGCGCACCACTCCGACCCGCTCGTATGGCCTGGCGGTGCGGCT
>JBIQMQ010000355.1:0-1636 GCA_044463185.1 Nakamurella lactea
CTCCCTAGGCGACGATCGAGGGCATGCGCTCGTTGTGGTCCCGGCTGACGGCGCGGCTCGGACCGGAGCTTGCGCGCGACATCGCCCTGGTGTGTCTCGCGGACGGCATCGTGGGCGTGTCCTTCGGCGCCATCACGGTCGCCGCGGGCCTACCGGTGTGGCTGCCGATGTTGCTGTCGGTGGTGGTGTTCGCAGGCGCCTCGCAGTTCCTGTTCGTCGCGATCATCGCCGCGGGCGGCAGCCCCATCGCGGCGTTCGCAGCGGGACTGCTGGTCAACGCCCGGCATCTACCGTTCGGCCTTGCCATCGGCGAGGTCACCGGTCCGGGCTGGCTGAAGAAGATTGTGGGCAGCCAGCTCATCATCGACGAGTCCACCGCCTTCGCCTTGGCCGAGCGCGAACCGACGCGGCGTCGCGCCGCCTTCTGGGGCTGCGGCGTCGCCCTGTTCGTCTGCTGGAACATCGGGGTGGTGGCCGGCGCTTTCGGCGGCACCGCGATCAGCGACACCGACGCGTTCGGCATGGACGCCGCGTTTCCCGCAGTGCTGCTCGCCTTGGTGATGCCGTCCCTGAAGGACCGCGCCACCCGATTCGCCGCGATCGTCGGCGCAGTGATCGCGGTGGCGCTGACCCCGCTGATGCCCTCGGGTCTGCCGGTGCTGCTGTCGCTGGCTGCGCTGCCGCTGGTGCTGATTGGGACGTTCGGCCGACGCCGTGCCGTCCGCGCCTTACACGCCCAAGGTGATGCAGCGTCCGGGCTGCCATCCTCCGCGGGCGACGACCCCGAGCGGGCTGCGGGGCGGCCATGACGGAGATCGTGCTGTGGGGGGTGCTGCTGGGCCTGGGGACCTTCGGCTCCCGCATCGCCGGGGTGCAGCTCAAATCGAAACTTCGGCTATCCGAGCGGACGTCGCTGCTGATCACCGCAGCCTCGGTGATCCTGCTGCTGGCGCTGATCGCCTCGTCGACGCTGGTGGACGGAGACCACTTCGCGGGCTGGGCCAGGCCGGCCGGTGTGGCCGTGGGCGGCGTACTGGCCTGGCGCAAAGCGCCGTTCGTGGTCGTCGTGCTGGCCGCCGCCGCCGTCGCCGCCGGGCTGCGCCTCATCGGTGTGGACTGACAGCGGCGGCATCCGCTCGGGTGTGGCGAATTGGGGCCCGAGCGCGTCGAAGGGCCCCGCGTTTGCGAACGAGTTTCGAGTTTGCGAACGAGTTTCGAGTTTGCGTACAGGATCTCGTTCGCAAACGCGAAACCCGTACGCGTTTGCGGCCACTAAGGTGCTGTGCGGCGAACAACCGCCGCGCGGCTACTCCCCGCTGGGCTCTTCCGGGGCGGGCTCCGACGCTGCCTTCGGCGCCGCCGGTTTCGCGTCGATGCCGGCCTCCTTGCGCTGCGCGGCCGTGATCGGCGCGGGCGCCCCGGTGAGCGGGTCGTAGCCGCCGCCGGACTTGGGGAACGCGATCACCTCACGGATGGACTCGGCGCCGGACAGCAGCATGGTGATCCGGTCCCAGCCGAACGCGATACCGCCGTGGGGCGGCGGGCCGAACGAGAACGCGTCCAGCAGGAAGCCGAACTTCTCCTGCTGCTCGGCTTCGGACAGGCCCATCACCTTGAACGCGCGCTGCTGCACGTC
>JBIQMQ010000356.1:0-1633 GCA_044463185.1 Nakamurella lactea
CGCGCCGACGCGAAGTGCACCTTCACGTCGGCGACGCCGGGCAATCGGCCCACGCGCTTTTCGATCTTGGCCACGCAGGACGGGCAGGAGAACCCCTCCGCCCGCAGGACAGTTGTGGTGAGCCGCTCGGTCGTCGTCATGGTCGTCCCCTTTCTCGCTGCTCCCGCGGACTTGCCGGAGCTTGTACCTGCGACGTTAGGGACGGTCGAGAAAAATCGCCTTGACGCGGATCAAGCGCCAACGCTAACGTGCCGAAAAGGCAACGATGCCCAATGGGCACGAATGTGGTACGGTGAGCCGGTGACGACGATCGGGCTGCGGGAGACGAAGAAGCGCGCGGCGGCGCACGCATTGGCGCGGGCCGCGTTCGACCTGGCCGAAGAGCGGGGGCTGGACGGGTTCACGATCGACGAGGTGACGGACCGCGCCGGGTATGCCCGGCGCACGTTCGCAAACCACTACTCGTGCAAGGAAGAGGCGGTCGTCGCGCTTGCGCTGGAGCGCCTGCGCGCCGGAGTCGAGACGATGCCCCCGCAACCGGACGGCACCCCGCTGATCGGATGGGTGCGCGCCCTTGCCAAACACCAGATGGCGAACGGGTTCTTCGACCTCTTGGTGCGACTGGCGTCGCTGGGGCGCGCCTATCCGGCACTGGAGCCGTACCTGTCGAACATGTTCCTTCAAATACGCCGCGAGGCCACCGCCCTGATCCAATCGCGCGTGACGGGGAAGGCGCGTCCCTTCGCGGTGTCCATCATGGTCGCCGCAGCGTACGGGGCACTGACCCTGATCCTGGACGGCGCCGCGGAACACGTCGGTCAGCCGCCGACCGACGCGCCCTCCGAAGGGGGAGCACAACCGAGTGGAGCGGCGCCGAGCCCGTTCCTACTCGACGCCATCTTCGATCAACTCGAATCCGGTTTCTGAGCCCGGACGCTGTGTTGTCGGCCGCGCACGCGGCCGCGTTCCGATCCGTGCGCTGCCCTCCATGGCATCCCGCTCGTGGGCCCGCCCGTCGTCTGAAAGGTGCCTCCATGTCCCTCGCCCTGTTCCGTCTCGGCCGTCTGACCTACCGCCACCCGTGGATCACCCTCGCCGCCTGGGCCCTGATCCTGCTGGGAGTGGCCGGGTCGGTCGCCGCCGCCGGCGGCGGAACGATCGCCACGAACATCAGCATCGACGGCACCCGCAGCCAGGCGGTACAGGACGAGCTGCGCGCCACGTTTCCCGCATTGGCCGGTGGGCAGGGCGAGATCGTGTTCCTGGCCGAGGAGAGCCACCGGTGGGATGAAGGCGCTTCGGCCGCTGCGCTCCGCGACGCCGCAGAGCAGATCCACGCGGTGGACGCCGTGGTGACGCGGCCCGCCACGAGCGCGGCGCCCGGTGCACTGCGGCGGCCGTCCGCCGATCGGCCGCACCCACTGGCGATCGACGGCGCGCCGGTGCCTGGTGTTCTGATCTCCGGCGACGGATCGACCGCCGTGATGCAACTCCAGTTCACCCACGACGTGGCCGACCTCGAGGACGGCGTCATCGACGGGATCGTCGACGTCGCGACCGCACGCGCGTCGGCGGTCGGTGGGCAAGCCCTGGTGGCGGAATCCCTCAAGCCGCACTCCGCGCCGCTGGGTGG
>JBIQMQ010000357.1:0-1613 GCA_044463185.1 Nakamurella lactea
GTGACGGTGTCGGCGAGGTAGGGCGCCCAGTTCCGGTTGCCCCACAGCACCGGCACGGCCACGCCGCGGGCGTCGAGTTCGGCCTGCAGTGCGGATTGGAGCTGACGGTTGTGCTCGTTGATCGGGGACACGCCGCCCAACGCCAGGTAGTGCTCGGCGACGTCCGCCAGCCGCTCGTCCGGTACGCCGCGCCCCCGCGTCACGTTGCGGAGGAACGGCATGACGTCATCCGGCCCTTCGGGCCCCCCGAATCCGGCGAGCAGAACGGCGTCATAGGCGTACGCGTGGGTCACGAAATAACCTCGGGAACCTCGGCCACTTCGATGTGCCGGCCGGTGTAGAACGGCGTCTCGAGCCGGGTGTGCCGCCGCGTCGCCGAGCCGCGCAGGTGCCGCATCAGGTCCACGATCTGGTCGAGCTCGTCCGATTCGACGGCGAGCAGCCACTCGTAGTCGCCGAGCGCGAAGGCGGCGATGGTGTTGTTCCACACCGTCGGATAGTCGCGGCCCATCTTCCCGTGCTCACCGAGGAGGGCGGCGCGCTCGGTGGGCGGCAGCAGGTACCACTCGTACGACCGGATGTACGGGTAGACGGCGACCCAGTTGCCCGCGGCGCGGCCCTGGATGAACGCCGGCAGGTGGGCCGCGTTGAATTCGGACTGACGGTGCAGGCCGACAGCCGACCAGGTGAGCTCCAGGCCGCGACCCGCGGCGGTGGCCCGGAACCGTCGGGCGGCGTCCTGCAGCAGCTCGGCGGACGGTGCGTGCAGCCACAGCATCAGGTCGGCATCGGCGCGCATGGCCGTGACGTCGTAGAACCCGCGGATGACGACGTCACGCGCGGCCAGCCCCTGGCTGAATTCGGTGAGCTCGTCGGTGAGCGCGGCGGCGTCGCCCTGCGGCGCAGTCGACCGTCGGTAGACGAGATAGGAGGCGTAGCGGATGGCGTCGCCGGGGTAGGCAGGGGTGGAGGACTCAGGATTCGTCATACTTCGATCCTGCACTCTTCCGGCCGGAAGCAACCAGCGGGGCCGCAGTGGCATTGGCCACCACCGCCGACAGGCCGGTCCCGGCGACGGCCGCGCCGACCACGGACAGGCCGGAGATCGCCGCGATCTGCTGCTGGAAGCGGGCGCGATCGGCGGCCTGCGCCGCTCGGCTGGCGGCGAGCTGCCCGGTGAAGTCGACGACGGCGTGGGCGTGCAGATCGCTGCGGGAGAGCGGCACGCCCATCAGTCGGATCGCGTCGCGTAGGGCGACATCGATGACGCCGCAGCCAGTCTCGTCCACATCGCCCTGGATTTCGGATCCGTCCCAGTCGGCGCTGTTGCGGTCGCCGCGGGCGGCCACGGTCTGGGATTCGGCGCTGCGGGCGATTTCGGGCCCGATGCTACGGGCCTCGTCGCCACGCCCGTAGGACAGCCGCAGCACGTGCCGGTGCGGGCCGGCCAGCTCGGCCAGCCACCGCCATTTCGCCGTGGCGTGGGTGAGGGCCTTGGCGGCCACATCGGTCACGCCCGGGGCCACCAGCAATCCGCTGCCGCGAGGTGCGCCGTCGAGTGCGGGCGCATCCAGCACCAGCGTGACCAGCCGCACCCGGCTGGCCGGGGCGAC
>JBIQMQ010000358.1:0-1610 GCA_044463185.1 Nakamurella lactea
CGGCACATCGGCTCGTCCGGGTCGGCATCCCCCAGGCCGCCCAGCAGGTGCAGGGCGAAGCGATCGCCCTGGAGCGCGCGGCCACACCGCTGTCGGATCGGAACGCGTTGCTGCACATCGACTTCACGCCGCCCGCGGGGCAGAAGATGGACGACCGGTTCGGCGATCCGACCCGGCTCACCGTCTCGTCGAGCCCTGCGGAACTGATCACGTCGGGGGCCGGGAACGCGGAGGGTCTGGTGCGCGAGCTCCGGTTCGCCCCGGGCATCGACTCGGGCGTGCTACACATCAGCGTGCAGGCCGCCGCGTGCGACGGCGACCCGGTGACCGGCGAGGTGCCGGAGTTCGCCGCCTGCCACCTCTACCAGCAGGACTGGGGCATCCCCGTGACCCTGAGCCCGGACGGGCCGACGGAGCTCACGCTTCCGCTGCGCGCCGTCTGACGGCCCGCCCCTTCCTCTTTCGCCTCGTGTTAGCGAGGCCGGCAAATACGCCTGCGTCACTAACACGCGCGGGAATGGCGGACGCGGCTACCCGATGTGGTACGTGACCTTCGCGTAGCCGAGAAGCTTGATCGCCACGGCGATCTCGCTGGTCTGCAGCGGCCCCGCGGTCGGCCCCATCTGCACGTAGTACAGGTAGTTGTTGCCCAGCAGGTAGGCACCGGCGTCCGCCCCGCGCTCCACGCCCCCGACAACGGTGCTGTCCGGGTTGTTGAACCCGCCGACATACCCCGGGTCGAAGCCGTTGTTGCCGGCGACGCATTGCAGCACGTGGATGTACTCGTGCCGCAGAATGTCCAGGATCTGGTCGTCGGTGAGCGTGTTGTCCATCCAGACGTCGCACGTGCCGAACTGCGTCAACCCTCCGGCGCTCCAGCCCGAGAGCATGTAGGGATAGAGGGTACCCATGCCCGCGCCCTTGTTGGGCAGGTAGCTCACGGCCAGGTCGAGCTTGGCCTCGAAGGTGCCCAGGTGCGCGGCGGCGGCCTGGAATCGGGCTTCGGCGTCGTCGGCCGGATCGACCATGCCGTCGCTGCGGGCCAGGATGTTGATGCCGGCGGCCGCTTTCGTCGCGATCAGCGGCAGGTTCCCGACGGTGGGCGCGGCGCCCAGCACGGTGACGGCGCCGAGGGACGTCCTGGCCGCGTGCAGATAGCCCAGCGTGGTGGGGTCGACGGCGTCGGACGAGACGGTCAGCAGCGGCGCCTCGAGGCTGGCGGCCAGCGGGCCGACGGCCAGGGCGTCCGGGAAGCCGGTGAGGCCGTTCGCAACGAACGCCCGCTCGCCGTGTGAGTAGTGGGTGCCGCCCGGGCCGACCAGGGTGGTGCGGGCGAGGGTGTAGAGCTGCGCGGCGGTGGCGAAGCGGTTGGCGCCGGCAATGCGCTGGATGCGGCCGGCGCCCGCGGCCTGGGCCTGCGCCACAACGGCGTCGGAAACGCGGTCCGTACCGCCGAGCACGATGAGCTGCTTGATGCCGAGATCGGTGATGATGGCCGCGATCTCGGCCGGGAGCCTGGTGGCCGGGGTCAGTAGTACGGGCACGTCCCAGGCGTTGGACAGCGGGCCGGCGGCGAGTGCGTCCGCGTTCGACGTGCCGGAGGCCAGGAT
>JBIQMQ010000359.1:0-1604 GCA_044463185.1 Nakamurella lactea
GCACCTCGTTCGCATCGAGGGGGTCAGGGGTTCAAATCCCCTCAGCTCCACCAATGTGATGTCGCAAGACATCGTGGACTCCTGTCGCAGGACATCCCGGACAAGGTTAGGTCTTGTTGCGGGTTTGGTAGTTGCGGTTCGGGTCGATCGTGTAGTCGCCGAGGAGTTGTCCGGCGAGGTTGAGCACGCGGATTTCGCGGTCGTTGATGAGCATCCGGACGCGGGTGCCGGCGAAGCGGCGGCCGACGCCGAGGTGTCGGATTTGGCCGGCGTAGCGGATGGTGAGTTTGCCGTCGAGGTCGACGGTGTCGCGGCGTAGTCGCAGGTGGCTGGCGGGGGGTGTGGCTGGTTTGGTGGGCCGGGCTTTGATCCGGGCGTTGAACGCTTCGGCGGGGGTGTGCCGGCCGAGCGCCCGGTGCGGCCTCATGTGGTTGTAGAGGCGGCGGAAGTGGTCGAGCTGGGCTTGCAGCGCGGCCAGTGAGGTGACTTTCGGTTGGGTGGCGAGCCAGTTCTTCTCGGTCTGGTGGACGCGTTCGACTTTGCCGCAGGTCTGCGGGTGGTAGGGCCGGGAGTGGACGGCTTTGATACCGCGGGCGGCGAGGTGGGCCTCCAGCGCGTTTTGGCCGCCGACGGCTTTCGCGGTGAACACGCCGCCGTTGTCGGTCAGCAGGCTGGCCGGCTCGCCGTGGGAGCGGGTGGCTTTTTTGAACGCGTGGAGCACTGCGGCGGCGTCGAAGACGGTGGCGGTGACCGAGGCGACGAGCATCCGGGAGTGGTCGTCGATGACGTTCATGATCTCCACGGTGCGGCCGTTGGCCAGCCGCCAGTGGGTGATGTCGGTCTGCCAGCGTTCGTTGGGCAGGGCCGCCTCGAAGCGGGTGTAGCTGGAGCGGGGGCGTTTCGCGGGCTGCGGGGCGATGAAGCCGCGGCGGGCCAGGATCCGCCAGATCGTGGCCTGGGAGGGCGCCGGCCCGCCGGCGCGGGTCAGATGCGTGTGGATCGTGGCGGCGCCGGCGTCCAAGCCCTGGTCGGTCAGGCGTTTGCGCCACCGCACGATCTCGTCCTCGAGCACGGTCGAGGTTCGGGTCGGGCTGTGACGCGGCCGGCGAGATCGCGGCCGCAGACCGTCGTCGCCGTGTTCGCGGTAGCGGGCGAGCAGCTCGTACAGCCAGCTGCGGGACACCCCGTGCTCACGGGCGACGTCGGCCACCGGCCGGCCCTCGATTAAGACTGCCGCCACCAGATAGTCGGCCAACGCCATCGCGCACCCCTCCAAAGAAGGAGTCCACGATGTCTTGCGACATCAGTCCGCTATCTCATGAAACCAGGCACCCTCAGCTCCACCCACATCAGAGGTCAGTCGTTTCGGTCAGCGGGCCGGTCGTTTCGGCTCTGTACAGCACCCAGCCTGATTACCGTGTCCGATTCTGGTTAATAGTGAGCCGGGACGTTTTTTGCGTGGGCCGGAGGGCGTCATGCCAACGCGGCGGGAATTCCTCAAATGGACGGCGGCAAGTGGGGCAGGGCTGGCGGTTGGCGGCTGGTTCTCCAACTGGGCGGATTGGGAGACGTCGACGGCGCGGGCGGCACCGCCGTCGGCGGCG
>JBIQMQ010000360.1:0-1602 GCA_044463185.1 Nakamurella lactea
TCCTGGATCGCGGCGGCCAGCGCGTCGACGTCGCGCCCGGGGAAGTCGATCAGCACCTGGTTGATCACCACATCGTTCACGATCTCCGCGCCGCCGGCCGCTAGGCCCTCCGCGAGGCGCCGGGCGAGCGCGCAGCAGCGGTCCACCAGGTCCGCGACCCCGCTTCGGCCGAGTTCGCGCAGGGCGGCCCACACGGCGAAACCCCGTGCCCGGCGCGACGATTCGGGCACCAGGTCGCCCGGCCCGTACGAGACCGACTCCGACCCGGTGAGGTAGGCGGCCGAGTACGACATCGCGGCCGCGTGATCCTCGGGGTGTGCGCAGATCGCCAGCGCCGAGTCGTACGGCACGTTCAGCCACTTGTGCGCGTCCATGCACCACGAGTCGGCGAGCTCCAGCCCGTCCACGAGGTGCGCGAGGGCCGGCGAGGCGCCCACCCACATTCCGAACGCGCCGTCCACGTGCACCCACGCGCCGTGCTCCCGGGCAAGGGTGCACCCGGCGCGCAGGTCGTCGAACGCTCCTGTGTTCACGTTGCCGGACTGCAGGCAGACGATCGTGGGGGCGCCCGGGTCACCGGACGCGAGCACCCGCCCGAGGTCCGTCATATCCATCGAGCCGTCCGGCAGCGCGGCGACCTCCTCGACGCACCCCGTCCCCAGCCCGAGCAGGCGCAGCGACGCGTCGATGGTGGCGTGCCGCTCCGCGCCGGCCACCACCCGCACCGCCGGGGCGCCAATCAGGCCACGGGACGGCACGTCCCAGCCGGCCGCCGCCAGCACATGGTGCCGAGCCGCCGCCACACCGACGGTGTTGGAGGCCTGCGCGCCCGTCACGAACCCGACGCTCGCCGACTCCGGCAGGCCGAGCAGGCCCTTCACCCAACGCCCCGCGGTGCGCTCCACCGCGGTGGCGGCCGGCGCCAGCACCGCGTTGAACGTGCACTGATCCCAGCCGACGGCCAGCATGTCCGCGGCCGAGGCCGCCGGCAGCGCCCCGCCCGTCACGAACCCGAAGAATCGTGGCCCCGCGCTGGAGGTGAGCCCCGGCTCGGCCAGCGAGATCAACTCCTGGATGACGCCGCCCGGGTCACTGGGCCCGTTCGGGAGATCCGCGCCGAATCGCTCCAGGGCGCCCTCCAGCCCGGTCGCCGCGGCCACCCGCCGGCCGGGCAGCTGCGCCCGGAACTCGGCGGCAGCGGTCGCCGCCCGAGCGAACAAGTCCTGCCATGCGCGATCGTCCATGAGCGGGACGCTACCGCCTCATCCGGCCGGAGGGCACTACGGGTGGCAGCAATCGACCCGGTCCGCTGCCGGGCCGATGCGACAATGGCCGCATGGCGACCGACCCGCTGGGCGGCAGTGCGGACACGCACCGGTTCGGGGTGCGATGTGCGCGATGCGGTCGCACCCAGCCGCCGGATCGCCGCCCGCCGATCGCGCACTGGCCGTACTGCGTGTACTGCGCGGCGCCGCTGCCCGTGCAGCGCTGGGTGGCCATGCCCCCCCAGGGGTCGGGGCCGGCGCCGCGGGTACGCCGGGTGTCGCTGCCCTACGCGGGGCCGCCGCGCTACGGTGCCTTCCACCCGGGCTGGGGCTTCCC
>JBIQMQ010000361.1:0-1600 GCA_044463185.1 Nakamurella lactea
ACGCTGGACACCACGGGCAGCCGGCCGATGAACTCCGGGATCAGCCCGAACTTGATCAGGTCCTCCGGCATGACCTCGCTGAAGATGTCGGACGAGTCGATATCGAACTTACTGCGCACCTCCGCGCCGAAGCCCAACCCGCGTTTGCCGACCCGCTCGCCGATGATCTTCTCCAGCCCGGCGAACGCACCGGCCACGATGAACAGCACGTTGGTGGTGTCGATCTGGATGAACTCCTGATGCGGATGCTTCCGCCCGCCCTGCGGTGGCACCGCCGCGGTCGTGCCCTCCAGGATCTTGAGCAGCGCCTGCTGCACGCCCTCGCCGGAGACGTCCCGCGTGATCGACGGGTTCTCCGACTTCCGGGCGATCTTGTCGACCTCGTCGATGTAGATGATGCCGGTCTCGGCGCGCTTCACGTCGTAGTCGGCGGCCTGGATGAGCTTGAGCAGGATGTTCTCCACATCCTCGCCGACATAGCCCGCTTCGGTCAGCGCCGTGGCGTCCACCAGCGCGAACGGAACGTTGAGCATCTTCGCGAGGGTCTGCGCCAGGTAGGTCTTGCCGCAGCCGGTGGGGCCGAGCAGCAGAATGTTGGACTTGGCGATGTCGACCGGTTCCGGGCCGCGGTCCGGGCCGGCCTGGATGCGCTTGTAGTGGTTGTACACCGCCACCGACAGCGCCTTCTTCGCGTTGTCCTGGCCGATCACGTACTGGTCGAGGTACTCGCGGATCGCGACCGGCTTCGGCAGCTCGCCGAGCTTCACGTCGTTGGTCTCGGCGAGCTCTTCCTCGATGATCTCGTTGCACAGCTCGATGCACTCATCGCAGATGTACACGCCCGGGCCGGCGATGAGTTTGCGCACCTGCTTCTGGCTCTTCCCACAGAAAGAGCACTTCAGCAGATCGCCGCTTTCACCAATGCGTGCCATCAGTGCCTCTCGCTCATCGCCTCGACACGGCCCGTTCGCCCCGTGACTGCCCTATCGACCCAGAGTAGCGGTCGTGAAGGCTTTCGACGCCGATCCGCCGGTCCGGCGCGGCGCGACCCGCCACGCCGGTCTCAGTCTTCGATCTTCCGGTACGTCAGCACCTCGTCGACCAGGCCGTACGCCTTGGCCTCCTCGGCCGTGAGGATCTTGTCGCGGTCCACGTCGACGCGGACCTCCTCCGGGCTCTTGTTGGAGTGACGCGCCAGGATCTCCTCCATCGCGGTGCGCATGCGCTGGATCTCGGCTGCCTGGATCGCCAGGTCGGAGACCTGCCCGTAGGCGCCCTCCATCGACGGCTGGTGGATCAGGATCCGCGAGTTGGGCAGCGCCAGCCGTCGGCCGGGCGTACCCGCGGCCAGCAGCACCGCCGCGGCGGACGCGGCCTGCCCCAGGCAGACGGTCTGGATGTGCGGCCGGACGAACTGCATGGTGTCGTAGATCGCCGTCATCGACGTGAACGAGCCGCCCGGCGAGTTGATGTACATGGTGATCTCGCGGTCGGGATCCGTCGACTCCAGCGTCAGCAGCTGCGCCATCACGTCGTTGGCCGAAGCGTCGTCGATCTGCACGCCGAGGAAGATGATGCGCTCCTCGAACAGCTTGTTGTA
>JBIQMQ010000362.1:0-1582 GCA_044463185.1 Nakamurella lactea
AGCAGCGAGAACTCCGCGCCCTGGATGCGTCCGGTCGCGCCACCGATGTGCGTCGACTTGCCGGTGTCCTCCTCCATGTGGGCGCGCTCGATCTCCACCCGGACGATCTCGCTGCCGACCGGCACGTCGAGGTAGCCGTCGAACGCGATCGGCTCGTCGTACTGCGACGTCTGGAAGTTCTTCGGCATATCCGGGTAGAAGTAGTTCTTCCGGGCGAAGCGGCACCACGGCGCGATGGAACAGTTCAGCGCCAGACCGATGCGGATCGCGTACTCCACCGCGGTGCCGTTGATGGTCGGCATCGCACCGGGCAGCGCCAGGCACACCGGGCACACCTGCGTGTTCGGTTCGGCGCCGAACGTGGTGGAGCAGGCGCAGAACATCTTGGTGGCGGTGCCCAGTTCGACGTGTACCTCCAGCCCCATGACCGGGTCGAATGCCTCGATGGCCTCATCGAAGTCGAGCACGTCGTCGAGCGCGGCCCACTCGACCGGGCTCAGCGTGGACTGCGTCATATCCGTCATCCCTCTTGCATCTCTCGCACCGTCACGGCCACGTCGTCCTCACGCCCCCGCGCCCGGCAACGCCGGTATGCGGTCCAGCACCGCGTAGCCCGCGGCCCTGTTACGCGCCTGCTCGTACGCCCCGGCGACGCGGTACATCGCCTGCTCACCGAGGGTGGGCGCCATGATCTGCAGCCCGACCGGCAGTCCGGTGTCGGCAGCCAGCCCACTGGGCACGCTCATCGCCGGGATTCCGGCCAACGAGCCCGGGATGGTGGCGAGGTCGTTCAAATACATGGCCATCGGGTCGTTCACCTTCTCCCCGAGCTTGAACGCCGTGATCGGCGTGGTGGGCGAGATGAGCACGTCGGCGCCGGCACCGTCACGGGAGAAGGCGGACTCGAAGTCCCGCTTGATGAGCGTCCGCACCTTCTGCGCGCTGCCGTAGTAGGCGTCGTAGTAGCCGGCGGACAGGGCGTAGGTGCCGAGCATGATGCGGCGCTTCGCCTCCGCACCGAACCCGGCGCCGCGGGTCGCCATCATGACCTGTTCCGCCGAGTGGTTGCCGTCGTCCGCCACCCGCAGCCCGTAACGCATCGCGTCGAACCGGGCCAGGTTGGAGGAGCACTCCGACGGCTGGATCAGGTAGTAGGCGGCGAGCGCGTACTCGAAGTTGGGGCAGGACACCTCGACGATCTCGGCGCCGAGGCCGGCGAGCGTATCGACCGCGGCCCGGAACGATTCCAGGACCCCGGGCTGGTAGCCCTCGCCGCCGAGTTCGGTGACGATGCCGATCCGCACGCCCTTGATGCCGTCGGCCTGCCCGCGCCGCACTTCCTGCGCGACGGCCGGGACCGGCTCCGCGATCGACGTCGAATCGCGCGGGTCGTGCCCGGCGATCACCTCGTGTAGCAGCGCGGTGTCCAGCACCGTTCGGGCGCACGGGCCCGCCTGGTCCAGCGAGGAGGCCAGCGCGATCAGCCCGTAGCGGGAGACCCCGCCGTAGGTGGGCTTCGCGCCGACCGTACCGGTCACGGCGGCGGGCTGCCGAATGGAGCCACCGGTGTCGGTGCCGATCG
>JBIQMQ010000363.1:0-1580 GCA_044463185.1 Nakamurella lactea
CGCGCCTGGCCGTGGGCTTCGCCATGAGCGAGAAGCTGCTGCCGGAGGACATCGGCCGCGTCGCCATGGTCGAGAAGGTCGCCGCGGGTGTGAAGGTCGCCATGGAGCGCGCCGGCATCACCGACGTCGCTGACGTGCACTACGTGCAGACCAAGACCCCGCTGCTCACGGTGGACTCCATCCGTGACGCGCACAGCCGCGGCAAAACCGTGTGGACCGACGACACGCTCAAGTCGATGGAGCTGTCCAACGGCACCGCCGCTCTGGGCATCGCCGTGGCGCTCGGCGAATGCCGCATGCCGACCGACGACGAGATCATGAAGAACTTCGACCTGTACTCGTCGGTCGCGTCGTGCTCGTCGGGCGTGGAGCTCGACCAGGCGCAGATCGTCGTCATCGGCAACGTCCGGGGCGTCGGCGGCCGCTACCGCGCCGGTCACTCCGTGATGAAGGACGCGCTCGACGCCGACGGCATCTGGGACGCCATCCGCAACTCGGGCATCGACCTGCCGGAGCGCCCGCACTGGACGGACATCAAGGGCCGTCTCGTCAACGTGTTCCTGAAGTGCGAGGCCACCAAGGACGGCATGGTCCGCGGACGCCGCAACGCCATGATGGACGACTCGGACGTCTCCTGGCACCGTCAGATCAAGGCCACCGTCGGCGGCGTGACCGCTGCCGTCACCGGTGACCCGGCGGTGTTCGTGTCGATCGCCGCCGACCACCAGGGCCCGCACGGCGGCGGCCCCGTGATCGCGATCGCCGACCTCGGCGAGAACCCCACCGGGTACCCGCAGCCGTAGTCGCTCCGCTTCTCGTCGGGCCCCGTTCCCCGCTTTTCCCGGCGGCGGAGCGGGGCCCGAGGTCTATCCGCCGGCATCGCCCTGTCGCTGCGCACCCGGTTCGCCCGCCCGCCGCGCGGATGGCGCTGGCAGGATGGGCGCATGGACGAGTATGACGCAGCCCCGGGGTATGCGATCGACCTGAACGCGGACCTCGGTGAGTCCTACGGCCGGTGGACGATCGGCGACGATACGGCCATGCTCGACGTTGTGACCAGCGCGAACATCGCCTGCGGATTCCATGCCGGCGACCCGGCGACGCTGTTGGCCACGGTGCGCGCGGCGGCGGAGCGGAACGTCGCGATCGGCGCCCAGGTCGGCTACCCGGACCTGGCCGGATTCGGGCGGCGCTTCATGGACATCGCCCCGGCCGACCTGACCGCCGCCGTGATCTACCAGATCGGTGCGCTGGATGGCCTGTGCCGGGCCGCCGGAACCAGGGTGCGCTACGTGAAACCCCATGGGGCGCTGTATCACTCGGTCGAGCGCCACGAGGGCCAGGCCGCCGCGGTGGTGGCCGCCGTCGCCTCCTACGACGCCTCGCTCCCGCTGCTCGGACTGCCCGGGTCGGTGGCGCTGCGTCTGGCTGCGGACGCCGGCCTGACCGCCGTGCCGGAGGCGTTCGCCGACCGCGGCTATCGCGGCGACGGCACGCTGGTGCCGCGAGATCAGCCGGACGCGGTGCTCGACGACCCTGCCGCCGCGGCGGTGCGGGGGGTGCGCTCGGCGCGTGACGGA
>JBIQMQ010000364.1:0-1565 GCA_044463185.1 Nakamurella lactea
GGCCGAGCGGCGCGGCGCACGCAGCGCCGCTCCCGCCGTCAACGGATCCGCCAACGGCGCGTCGCACAGCGCTTCAGCCACCTCCGATTCGGCGGAACGTCCGCGCCGCGCCGCCGCCCGCGACGCCGGCGCGCCGGATCTGCAGCCGTCGCTGCTCGGCGACGGGGACACTGTCCCGGCAGCGCCGCAGCGCGACGACCACGACGGCGCCACCTCGAAGGACTCCGACCGGGAGTCCGGTCGGTCGCGCCGCGATCGCAAGGGTCGCCGCGACGGCGCCGACACGTCCGGGGGCGCTTCCGACCGCACGACTGCCACGCGCGAGTCCGGCGACGCCGCCGAACCCACGGAGCGCACCGGCCGCGGTGGGCGTCCGGAGCGCCACGAGCGCGGCGATCGCAACGACCACGGCGATCGCAACGACCATGGGGACCGCGGCGACAAGCAGGACCGCGGCGACAAGCAGGACCGCGGTGACCGCAGCGACCACGGCGACCGCGCGGACAGGCAGGATCGCGCCGACCGGAACGGCCGCGCGGACACTCGCACCGACAACCGCGGTGATCGAGGCGACCGCAACGACGACGACGGCGACCGGGAGGGCGGTCGTCGCCGCGGTCGCCGCTACCGCGACCGCAACCGGCGCGGACGCGACCGCTTCGCCGACTCCGGTGAGCCGGAGCTTCGCGAGGACGACGTCCTGGTGCCGGTGTCCGGCGTGGTCGACGTGCTCGACTCGTACGCGTTCATCCGCACATCCGGCTACCTGGCCGGACCGAAGGACGTGTACGTGTCCATGTCCCAGGTGCGCAAGTACGGTCTGCGCCGCGGCGACATGGTCACCGGCGCGATCAAGGCGCCGCGCGAGGGCGACCAGGCGCCGGGGCGGCAGAAGTTCACCCCGCTCGCGAAGATCGACACCATCAACGACCTCGACCCCGAGCTGATGCGCAACCGCCCCGAGTTCACCAAGCTCACACCGCTGTACCCGAATGAGCGGCTGCGCCTGGAAACGGAGCCGCACATCCTGACGACCCGCGTCATCGACCTGGTGATGCCCGTCGGCAAGGGTCAGCGTGCGCTGATCGTGTCCCCGCCGAAGGCCGGCAAGACGACGATCCTGCAGGCCATCGCGAACGCGATCAGCGTCAACAACCCGGAATGCCACCTCATGGTGGTGCTCGTCGACGAACGGCCCGAAGAAGTCACCGACATGCAGCGTTCGGTGAAGGGCGAGGTCATCGCCTCGACGTTCGACCGGCCGCCGAGCGACCACACCTCCGTGGCCGAGCTGTCCATCGAGCGGGCCAAGCGGCTGGTCGAGATGGGCAGGGACGTGGTGGTGCTGCTTGACTCCATCACCCGGTTGGGCCGCGCCTACAACCTGGCCGCTCCGGCCTCCGGGCGCATCCTGTCCGGCGGCGTGGACTCCACGGCGCTGTTCCCGCCGAAGCGGTTCCTCGGCGCTGCCCGCAACATCGAGAACGGCGGCTCGCTCACCATCTTCGCGTCCGCGCTGGTGGAGACCGGATCGGCCGGCGACACCGTGATCTTCGAGGAGTTCA
>JBIQMQ010000365.1:0-1557 GCA_044463185.1 Nakamurella lactea
GGGCCGTGCTCGACCGGGCCGCCGTCGGCTGGCGCGGCCTAGCCGTCACCCCCAACATCAGAACCGAGCAGAACCCGCGCCCGATTTACACCGAAAATGAGACGCGACCTCCGCCGCACTCGGTACTGATTTCATCCTTGACATCAACCCATCCGGGGCCACGTTCCGCGCAAGCGCGTAACGAGCCGCCGTTCGCAACGTGAATCGGCCGCCGACAGCGCGAACACAATGACGCTGAAAAAGGCTGGGCGGACTAACCCGCAGCTTCATGTGCGGCAAGGGCGGAACGCATGGCGGACTTCGTCGTCGCCGACACCCCGGTGACCTCGTCGAGGTACGACTTGATCGTGTTGAGATCGCGCCAACCCACGAGCTTCGCGATCTCCACATGCGGCACGCCGTGCGCATCCAGCCGATTGACCAAGTACTTGCGGCCGATATGCGAGCGGCCCCACTCCACGCCGTGCTTCGAAAACAGCTCCTTGATCGCCCGCGAGGTGTTGCGCAGATCCCGGTAGTGCCCCGGCTTCTGCGGGCTGCCGAACACCGGCGCATCCGGCAGCGCCTCCGCGTCGAGGTCGACGCCGAAGTAGTCGGCGCGTGCCTGCAGCATGTCGACCGCCTCGGAGATCAGGTAGACGGACCGCGCCCCGGTCTGCCGCGAGCCGTCGTCCCCAGTCTTGGTGTGCGGCTGCCGCACCACGCCGCCGCTCACGGCGTAGACGACGGTGCCGCAGATCAGCACCTCCCCCTCGCCGTCGGCGAACGTGATATCCGACCACCGCACCGCCAGCGCCTCGCCGAGCCGGTAGCCGACCAGGAACAGGAAGTCCACGAGATCGGCGATATCGGCGCCGTTCGTCGCCGGGCGAGCGCCGCCGATCGGATCGTCGCAGAGCGGCACGTGCCGCCCGCCGGTCGCCTCGACGAAGGAGCGACAGTTCTCACAGCGGTAGCACCGCTTGGGCGAGGCGCACGCGTCCCCCGCGCCGCAGCCGGCGCAACTGCGGCACCGTTTCGGCCGGGTACAGGCATAGCGCGCGCACGTCTCGCATCGCCCGCAGGCACGCGGATGAGACGCCTTGTGTCGCCGCCCGCCCACAGCCGCCATAGGTAGCGCCTCCGGGTCGGCCCGCAGCGCGACCCGCAACCGATCAACGATCTCGACCGACGGTGCGCGGCGGTGGTCGAGACCGGTGTCGCGCACCTTATTGCGACCGATCACCGGCGAGCCCTTGTTGCCCCGAAGCAGCGGCACCGGATTGGCCTGCACAAGACCGCGATCCTCCGCGATGCCGAAGACGTACGAGAGCACCGTGCGCATCTGCCTGGCGGTGGACGATCCACTGGACCTGCTCACCACCTGCAGTACATCCTTCAGGTCCCGTGCCGTCACCGAACGCGGGGTCTTGTCGGCGACCAGCTCGAACGCGGCGCGCGGCCCGGCCACGCGCTCGGCGTCCGACTCCCGGGTGCCGCGGCGCCGGACCGGTTCACCGAACATCGCCGCCAGCAGCCACTGCCACGTTCGGATCGTCGCCACGTGCAGGTCGTGGT
>JBIQMQ010000366.1:0-1552 GCA_044463185.1 Nakamurella lactea
GCCTCGATGTCGTAGGAGCCGCAGAACACGCCGAAGAACCCGGCCGGGTACTTGACCGGCGCGGCGGTGCCGTTGAAGGCGCCGTGGTCGGCGAGCACGTTGGTGCGGATCGCCAGGATCTTGCCGTCCTTGGTGGCGGCGATCTCACCGCGCATGACGTAATCCCGGGCGAAGCCGGTGCTGGTGAGGTTCTCCGTCCGGTCCTCCATCCACTTGACGGGATGGCCGGTGAGCAGGGCGCCCACGATCGCGCAGACATAGCCGGGGTAGATCGGCACCTTGTTGCCGAAGCCGCCGCCGATGTCCGGGGAGACGATGCGGATCTTGTGTTCCGGCAGGCCGGCGACGATCGCGTACAGGGTGCGGTGCGCGTGCGGCGCCTGCGTGGTGGACCACAGGGTGAGCTTGCCGTCGATCGGGTCGATGCTGGCGACGGCGCCGCAGGTCTCCATCGGGGCGGGGTGCACCCGTGGGTAGACCATGTCCTGGGTGACGACGACGTCGGCCTTCGCGAACACCGCGTCGGTGGCGTCCTTGTCGCCGGTCTCCCAGTCGAAGCAGTGGTTGTCGGTCTTGCCGTCGATGTCGTCGCGGATCACCGGCATGCCCGGGTCCAGCGCGGTGCGCGCGTTGACCACCGGCTGCAGCGGCTCGTAGGTGACGTCGATCAGTTCCAGGGCGTCCCTGGCCGCGTAGCGGTCCTCCGCGACGACGAACGCCACCTCCTGCCCCTGGAAGCGCACCTTGTCGGTGGCCAGCACGGCCTGCACGTCGTTGGACAGCGTGGGCATCCAGGCCAGGTTCTTCTCGGCCAGCATCGCGCCGGTGACCACGAGCTTCACCTTCGGATGGGCCTCGGCGGCGCTGGTGTCGACGCTCACCACCCGGGCATGCGCGTAGGGGGAGCGCAGGATCGCCAGGTGCCACATGCCCGGAAGCTGCAGGTCGTCGACATAGTGACCCTTGCCGCGGACGAACCGCGGGTCCTCCTTGCGCAGCATCCGTCCGTGGCCGACGGGATGCTGGTCGTTGTCGACGAACGCGGTGGGGCGGCCGTCGGCAGTGGATTCAGTGAGGGGTGCTGCTACCGAGGTCATGATGCGCTCCCTGCCGTGACCGGATCGAGGTGCCCGAGCGGCGGATCGGGCTGAAGGGTGGTGCGGGTGCCGGCCTGTTCCGCGGCCGCCCAGCGGATGGATTTCACGATGGTGGCGTAGCCGGTGCACCGGCAGATTTGGCCGGAGATGGCTTCCCGAATCTCCTCCTCGGAGGGGTCCGGGCTGCGGTCCAGCAGCGCCCGGGCGGTCATCATCATGCCGGGCGTGCAGAAGCCGCACTGCAGGCCGTGGCAGTTGATGAAGCCCTGCTGCACCGGGTCGAGTTCGCCGCCGATGGGCGACAGCCCCTCCACGGTGCGAATCTCGTGGCCGTGTGCCATGGCGGCGAGCACGGTGCAGGATTTGACCGGCTCGCCGTCCATCTGCACGACGCAGGTGCCGCAGTTGCTGGTGTCGCAGCCCCAGTGCGTGCCGGTGAGTCCCAGCTCGTCGCG
>JBIQMQ010000367.1:0-1532 GCA_044463185.1 Nakamurella lactea
GAAGAAGCCGTTCTCCATCGTGCTGCCGCCGCCGAACGTCACCGGCAACCTGCACGTGGGCCACGCGCTGGACCACACGCTGATGGACGTGCTGTCCCGCTGGCACCGCATGTCCGGCGACGAGGTGCTGTGGCTGCCCGGCATGGACCACGCCGGCATCGCGACCCAGACCCTGGTCGAGAAGCAGCTCGCCGCAGAGGGTCTCACCCGGAACGACCTCGGCCGGGAGAAGTTCGTCGAGCGGGTGTGGTCCTGGAAGGCCGAATCGGGCGGCGCCATCCTCGGCCAGATGAAGCGGCTCGGCGACTCGGTCGACTGGTCCCGTCAGCGGTTCACGCTGGACGAGGGCCTGTCGGCGGCGGTCCAGACGATCTTCAAGTCGCTGTACGACGCCGACCTGATCTACCGGGCCGAGCGGATCATCAACTGGTGCCCCGGCTGCATGACGGCGCTCTCGGACATCGAAGTGGACCACCACGACGACGAGGGCGAGCTGGTCTCGCTGCGGTACGACAGCTCCGACGGCGGCGAGCCGTTCTCGATCGTCGTCGCCACCACCCGGGTCGAGACCATGCTGGGCGACACCGCCGTGGCCGTGCACCCGGACGATCCCCGCTACACCGCCCTGGTCGGCAGGTCGGTGACGCTGCCGCTGGTGGGCCGCGAGATTCCCATCGTGGCCGACACCCACGTCGATCCGACGTTCGGCACCGGCGCGGTCAAGGTGACCCCGGCGCACGACCCCAACGACTTCGAGATCGCCCAGCGGCACGACCTGCCGGCCGTGCAGATGCTGGACAGCCGCGCCCGCGTCGCCGGCACCGGCACCGCGTTCGACGGCATGGACCGCTTCGAGGCGCGGGCCGCGGTGAAGGCCGCGCTCGCCGAGGCCGGCCACGTGGTGGGGGAGAAGAAGCCGTTCCTGCACGCGGTGGGCCACTGCTCCCGCTCGGACGACGTCGTCGAACCGCGCCTGTCGCTGCAGTGGTTCGTGCGGGTCGGACCGCTGGCCAAGGCTGCCGGGGACGCGGTGCGCGACGGCCGGACGCGGATCCACCCGCCGGAGCTCGCCGCCCGCTACTTCGAGTGGGTCGACAACATGCACGACTGGACGATCTCCCGGCAACTGTGGTGGGGGCATCGCATCCCCGTCTGGTACGGACCGGCGGGCGAGATGCGGTGCGTCGGACCGGACGAGGAGCCGCCGGGCGACGGCTGGCGGCAGGACGAGGACGTGCTGGACACCTGGTTCTCGTCGGCGCTGTGGCCCTTTTCCACCATGGGCTGGCCGGAGAAGACCGACGTGCTGCGGGCCTTCTACCCGACGTCCGTCCTGGTCACCGGGTACGACATCCTGTTCTTCTGGGTCGCCCGGATGATGATGATGGGTCTGTACGCCACCCACGACGAGGCGGGCCAGCCGACCGTGCCGTTCCGGGTGGTGGCGCTGCACGGCCTGGTGCGCGACCAGTACGGCAAGAAGATGTCGAAATCCCGCGGCAACGTCGTGAACCCGTTGGAGTGGATCGACC
>JBIQMQ010000368.1:0-1523 GCA_044463185.1 Nakamurella lactea
GCGCCGAGGTAAGGAGCTAGAAGGCTGAGCGAGCGCTAGCGAGCGAGGCGGGATAGCGCCGGGGTACGGCGCTAGAAGGCTAGGGAACGAGTCAACGATCCGTCCGGCGCCGTCACAGCGAGGCGCCGGGCGGCTGTGCGCGCAACAGGTTCGATAGACTAGGGCCTCCGAATACGGCGGCCGTCAGTGGGGAGCGAGACACGTGGCAGATATGCAGGTCGACCTGGTCGCCGTGGATCGGGCGATCTGGTCCGGTCGCGCCACCATGGTGGTCGCTCGCACGGTCGAGGGCGATATCGGCGTCATGCCGGGGCACGCGCCGCTGCTGGCGGAGCTGCGCGAAGGGTTCGCGGCCCGCATCCAGCGCGAGGACGGGTCCATCCTGGGCGTAGCCGTTCACGGCGGCTTCCTGTCGGTCACGGCCGACGGGGTGTCCATCCTGGCCGAGGACGCGCAACTGGCCGACGAGATCGACATCCAGCACGCCAAAGAGGTGTACGACAGGGCGAAGGCGGCAGGGACGGAGTCGGCCGAGGCCGAAGCCGAACTGCGCCGGGCCCGGGCACAACTCCTCGCCGTCGGCCAAGACATCTAGCACGTTGTCGGTGGGCTCCGGGGCGCGACGATGGAATTAGCGGAATTCGTCGGCCTGACGCTGCTCATCGTCCTGATCGCACTGGGCCTCATTCTCGGGCTGCGCCGCGTTCTGCTGATCCGCGCCGGCGGTTTCGACGTCAGTTGGCGCCTCCGTCCCGGGGACCACGACCGGGGCTGGGTCCTCGGCCAGGCGCGGTTCCGCCGCGGGCAACTCGCCCTGTACCGATCGTTCTCCGCGTGGCCGACGGCGGCGATGACGCTGGATCGGTCGGCACTCATGCTGGGCGCGGTCCGGCCGCCGCACGGAGCCGAGCCCGAGCTGCTGCCCGTCTCGGTCGCGATCGTCACCGCGTCCTGCGCGGGAACGCCCCTGGAACTGGCGCTCACCGACGATGCCTTGACGGCGCTGCGCTCCTGGGTCGAATCGCGTCCGCCCGGATCGCGGTCGGTGAGCAGGGAACGCTTCGGCGGTTAACCCCGCCGGCCGCCGTCACCGGCGCGGCGCACCCCCGACCTGCGCCGAATCGACGGGTCCGTCCGTTCGCCCCCGGGGATCCACTTGATGTCGCCCCCGGGGTTGGTCGTGCGCGCCAGGATGAACAGCAGGTCCGATAGCCTGTTCAAGTAGGTGCACGCCAGCACATTCGTGCCGTCCGGGTCGCGGTGGTACAGCGCCCACGCGGATCGCTCGGCCCGGCGGGCGACCGTGCGGGCCTGGTGCAGCAGGGCCGCGGCGGGAGTGCCGCCCGGCAGGATGAACGAGTCGAGGTTCGCCAGGTTGGCGTTGAAGCGATCGCAATCCGCCTCGAGTCGGCTGATGTAGTCCTCGGTGACCCGGAGCGGCTCCCACGCCGGATCGGGGATCACCGGCGTGCCCAGGTCCGCCCCGACGTCGAACAGCTCGTTCTGCAGCCGGCGGATCACCT
>JBIQMQ010000369.1:0-1514 GCA_044463185.1 Nakamurella lactea
GGCCTGAAGAAGGCCCGCAAGGCGCCCCAGTACTCGAAGCGCTGATGCCCAGGCTGTTCGGGACGGACGGCGTTCGCGGCCTCGCGAACGCCGACCTCACGCCGGATTTGGCCCTGGCTCTTGCTACAGCTGCGGCGCGCGTGCTCACCACGCCGCCGTGGTCCGTGGCGCCCGCCGAGGCCGTGGCGCGCCGCGAATCTGCCCGGCGAACCGCCGTGGAACTGGCCGAGCGCGGGCCGCGCGCGGAGATCACCGCCGAGGAACACAGCACAGCGCCGCGATTCGGTGCGCGCCCGTTCGCGGTGCTCGGTCGCGACCCCCGCGCCTCCGGGGAGATGCTCGAGGCCGCCGTCGCGGCGGGTCTCGCCTCCGCCGGCGTGGACGTGCTGCAGCTCGGAGTGCTGCCGACCCCGGCGGTCGCCTTCCTCACCGGCGACCTGGGCGCCGATCTGGGCATCGTCATCTCGGCGTCGCACAATGCCATGCCGGACAACGGCATCAAGATCTTCGGCCCCGGCGGGCGCAAGCTCTCCGACGCGGCGGAGGATGCCATCGAAGCGGCGATGACGGAACGCTCCGGTCTTCCGGTCGGCGACGGCGTGGGCCGGATCCGGCCGGTGCCCGAGGCCACCCGCCGCTACACGGATCACCTGCTGCTCGGCACCCCGCACCCGCTCGCCGGGCTGCGCGTCGTCGTCGACTGCGCCAACGGGGCCGCCTCGGCCGTGGCACCCGAGGTGTACCAGCGGGCCGGCGCCGAGGTGGTCGTGATCGCCGGGTCGCCGGACGGCTGGAACATCAACGACGGCGTCGGCTCCACGCACATCGACGGGCTGCGGCGCGCCGTCGTGGATCACGGCGCGGACATCGGTATCGCGCACGACGGCGACGCCGACCGTTGCTTGGCGGTGGACTCCAAGGGCTCGCTCGTGGACGGCGACGCCATCCTGGCGCTGCTCGCGATGTCGCTGCGCGACCGTGGCGAGCTCGCCGCGAACACCGTGGTGACGACCGTGATGGCCAACATCGGATTCCACCGCGCCATGGCCGAGGCAGGCATTCACGTGCGGACCAGCGCCGTCGGCGACCGCTATGTGCTCGCCGAGATGCAACAGGGCGGCTACTCCCTGGGCGGCGAACAGTCCGGGCACATCATCCTGTCGTCCATGGCGACGACGGGCGACGGGCTGCTCACCGCGCTGAACCTGATGTCCGTGGTGGCGTCCACCGGCCGGCCGCTGGCCGACCTCGCGGCGCAGATCCCCCACTTCCCGCAGGTGCTGATCAACGTGCGGGTCGCGGACAAGGAAGCGGCCACGCGTGCCCCGGCAGTGCAGGCAGCGCTGGAGGCCGCGGCGGCGGAGCTCGGCGATTCCGGTCGGGTGCTGCTGCGTCCCTCCGGCACCGAACCGCTGATCCGCGTCATGGTGGAGGCCGAGGACGAGGACCGGGCGCGCCGCATCGCGGAGCGGCTGAGCGACGTCGTCGCCAGCGCCAGCGTCACCGTGTAGCGG
>JBIQMQ010000370.1:0-1514 GCA_044463185.1 Nakamurella lactea
TGTCTTACTCTCCTTCGAGCGGTGCCGGCCCGACGCCGGAGGCCTCCGCCTCGTCGATCTCTTCGGCCGTGAAGTACTTCTCCAGCTCGTGCCGGTCGAACAGGGCCATGAGTTCGGGCGCGACCTTCGGGCCCGGCACCCGCGTCACCCGCACCTCGCCGTCGACCAGTTCGCATTCCAGCAGCGTCCGGCGCCACGCCGGATCCATCTCCCGGAAGTCGTTGCGGGTGTGCCCGCCGCGAGACTCCTGGCGCTGCAGCGCCGCATTCGCGATGCACCGGGACAGTAGCAGCATGTTGCGCACGTCGAAGCACAGATGCCAGCCCGGATTGAACGCGATCGGCCCCTCCGCCTTGAGCTTGGTGGCGCGTGCGTCGAGCTCGTCGAGCTTCTCCAGCGCCTCACGAATCTCGGCCTCGGTGCGGATGATGCCCACCAGCCGGAACATCGTGTCCTGTAGCGCGTGGTGGATGTCGTACGCGTTCTCGTAGCCCGGGTCGCCGGCGTGCTGGAACGGCTCCAGCGCCTCGGCGGCGTAGCCCTGCAGCTCCTCGTCGGAGAACTCCGGTGTCGCCGACCCGTGCTCGTTGACGTAGTCGACGGCCGCGTCGCCGGCGAGCTTGCCGAACACCGCGAGATCGGACAGCGAGTTGCCACCCAGTCGGTTGGAGCCATGCAGCCCGCCGGACGCCTCGCCCGCGCAGAACATGCCCGGGATGGTGGTCGCCTGCGTGTCCGGGTCGACTTCCAAACCGCCCATAACGTAATGGCAGGTCGGCCCGACCTCCATGGGTTCCTTCGTGATGTCCACGTCGGCGAGCTGCTTGAACTGGTGGTACATGCTGGGCAGCCGCCGGCGGATGAACTCTTCGCTGCGCCGCGACGCGATATCCAGGAATGCGCCGCCGTGCGGAGAGCCGCGACCCGCCTGCACCTCGGCGTTGATGGCGCGTGCGACTTCGTCACGCGGCAGCAGCTCCGGGGGACGCTTGTTGTTGTCCGGATCGGTGTACCAGCGGTCCGCCTCCTCCTCGGTGGTGGCGTACTGGTCGCGGAACACGTCGGGCACGTAGTTGAACATGAACCGCTTGCCCTCGGAGTTTCGCAGCACACCGCCGTCCCCGCGGACCGATTCGGTGACCAGCACGCCACGGACCGACGGCGGCCACATCATGCCGGTCGGGTGGAACTGGATGAACTCCATGTTGATGGCCTTCGCGCCGGCGCGCAGCGCCATCGCGACACCGTCACCGGTGGATTCCCACGAGTTGGAGGTGACCTTGAAGGTCTTGCCCAGTCCGCCCGAGGCGATGATCACGGCGGCCGCGGTGAACGCGAAGAACTCGCCGGTGGCCCGCTGGTAGCCGAACGCGCCGCCGATCTTGCCGTCGCGCATCAGCAGCGTCGTCATCGTGGTCTCGGCGAATACCGTGATGCCGGCTTCGTAGTCGCCGAACGCCTTCTTGTCGTCCTGCTGCAGCGACATGATCTTCTGCTGCAGCGTGCGGATCAGC